>CAZWAX010000073.1:0-17505 GCA_964631985.1 uncultured Polyangiaceae bacterium
GGCTTCAGCGGCGGCGGCTTCGGCTGCGGCGGCAGCCGCGGCGTCGCGCTTTTGCAGCTCGTGTTCGAGCGATTTCGCATAGCGCTCGGCCTCGCGGTGCATCGCCAGCAGTCGGCGTTTGTCCTGATGCAGCGCCTCGACGAACGGCAGCGCGATATCGAGGGGTTCGGGCGCCCCGAAGACGACCGGGTAGCGACGCCCCGTGAGCGTGCCGAGCGTTCGCGCGTCCATGAAGCATGCGGTGAAGGCGCGGCGCGGATTCGACGTCGGGTTCACGTCGCTCCGGTGGATCAGCCAATTGTGCAGCACGAGGGCTTCGCCGGCCGCGACCTCGAGATGCGTGGTCGCAGCGGCGGCGCAGTGCGCCTCGACGTGCTCGGCGCCGAGGGTACTGCCGTACTTCGTGAGCACGCCGAGCCGGTGGCTCCCCGGAACGACCTGCAGGCAGCCGTTCGCGCGCGTCGCATCGTCGAGGGCCACCCAAATGGTCACGAGCGGGTCGCGGTCGAGCTTCCACACGTCGCCACCGTCCTGATGCCACGGTAGGTACGTGCCCTGGCCCGCGGGCTTGTTCATCATCATCGCGCGGAAGATCGAGACGCTCGCGTGCGGTCCGTACTGGCGGGCGCAGATCTCACGGAAGATGGGATGGCGGAGGAGGGCCAGGACGAGCGGATCGACCTCGAGCCCGTGCACCTTGCGATAGACGAGCGTCGCCTCGTGCTCGCCGCCGACGGGTACCGGCAGCTCGTCGTAGGCGCCCCCGGTGTCGCGCTGCATCTGGAGCGTCGGATAGCGGACGCGTCCGAGCATGATGTCGTCGAGGCGCTGCTGGAGGGCGGCGACCGCGGCCGGGTCGAGAAGCCGGCCGAGTCGGAGGTAGCCGAGCTCGTCATAGGACCGCCACTGCTCCTCACTGAGCAGCGGTCGCACGGGTGCCGTCGGCGTCGCGACGACGGCCGCTCCGATGCCGGTCACGACGGGCTCGGGCGGATGCGCCAGAGCAGCGCCAGGCGCGAGATCGAGGGCACGCAGGATCGCCTGCCACCGTCGCGTCTCGGCCTTCCAGCCGTCGCGACGGAGGGTCGCGGCCCGGTCGCGGATGCCGTCGCGCAGCGACCAGAGCTCGGCTGCGAGCGGCAGGAGCATGCCCCCGGCCGCCTCGTCGACGGCGATGCTCCACGCTTCGCGTCCTGCCGGGGCCAGCGCGCCCCGGAGCTTCGTCCGCGTGTAGTCGTCGCTGTGGATGCCGAGCGCCGGTACCCCGGCCGCGGTGGCGAACACGAGCGGGTGATAGCGTGCCGAGACCACGAACAGCGCGCTTTCGATCAGCCCGCGCACCGCCCGTGGTTGCCAGAGGTCGAGGACGACGAGCGGGCGCTGTACCAACGCCGCGAGCTTCTGGCCGACGCCGCGGTCGTCGTGCTCGGCGGGGACGGCGGCACCTCCCACATGGGGAGAGAAGACGAGCGTCGCGTCGAGGAAGGTCGCGAGCCCGTCGAGCTGGCTCGCGATCGAGCGGAGCGCGTCGTCCACGAGGGGCGCGCCGAACGACGCGTCGAGCGTCACGACGATCCGGCGCGGGTGCGCCGCCAGCGTGGAGGCGCCGGCGTCGTCCGACGGGGGTCCTTCGGACGCGAGGAAGAAGGCATCGTCGAGCTGGACGTCGATGCGGTCGGCCGCGACGCCGAGCTCGGCGGCGAGCCGGGCGGAGCCGCGCTCCCGTACGCCCACCCAGCCTGCCTGCGGTAGCACGGTGCCGAGGAGGGCGCGCTGCGCCGTCGTCAGCCACGGCCCGAGCGTCTGTCCGACGACGACGACCGGCAGGCTGCTCGCCCGGGCGACCGCCATCAACGCCACGCGCTCGAGGAGCTTCTCCGGCCAGGTGGAGCAGAGGTTGCCGCCGCCCGAGATGACGAGCCCCTGACACGCACGGAGCCGCCCGAGCGTGTCCTCGCCCAGCCACGCCGCGCCCGCGGCGATCGACTGTGCCGCCAGGTCGTCGTCGGCGAGGATCGCGGCCGGTACCGCCGGCGCCGGGCAGCCGTCGACGTCGTAGCGGCGGCTCGTCCAGGCCGGGTCGCGCGACGGCACCTTGAAGCGCACGTCCGGCACCAGACGGCGCAGCGTCTCGAGGTTCGCCTCGAGCATCGCCTCGTCGCCGAGGTGGTAGTCGTCCGGACCCGCCACGTCGGCGACGACGTACAGCCGCGGACCGCTCACGGCCTCGAATCCTGCGCCCAACCCGTCGCCACCGGGAGCCGATAGCACGGCGCGCCCCCGAGGTGGAGCGCGGGCGAGGTCAGGCCTGGTGTGCCACCTGGTGATTCGGCGCCGTCACCTCGTCGATGATCCGACCGTCACGGAGCGTGATCATGCGGTCGCCGTAGGCTGCCGCCCGCAGGTCGTGGGTCACGAGCACCACCGTGACCCCCGTCCGCTCGCTCATGCTCTTCACCAGCTCCAGCACGTCCTGGCCCATCTTCGAGTCGAGGTTGCCGGTGGGCTCGTCGGCCAGCAGTACCACCGGGTCGATCACCAGGGCGCGCGCGATCGCCACCCGCTGCATCTCCCCGCCCGACATCTCTCCCGGCCGATGCCGGACGCGATGTCCCATCCCGACCAGCTCGAGCGCCGCCAGCACCCGGTCGTGGATCTCCGCGCGCGGACGCCGATCGGCGCGGAGCGGCAGCGCGACGTTCTCGGCCGCCGTCAGGGTCGGTAGGAGGTTGAAGAACTGAAAGATGATCCCGAGCTTTCGACGGCGAAAAATCGTGAGCTCGTCGTCGCTCATGGTCGACAGTCGCTGCCCGTCGATCGAGATCTCACCTGCCGTCGGCGTGTCCAGCCCCGCGAGCAGGTTCAGCACCGTGCTCTTCCCCGACCCGCTCGGCCCCGTCAGCGTCACGAACTCCCCACGCAGAATCCCGAGGTCGAGATGATCGACCGCGCGCACGGTGCTCGCCCCGGCCTCGAAGACCTTCTCCACCCCCTCCAGTCGAATCAGGATCTCCTGCATGGTCACTCCATCTGCAATCCAGCGAGAATGGTCCCCCGCGTGATCCGCCGCGCCGGGAAGTAGGCCGCGAGCGCGGCGGCGATGGTGATGGCGAGAAACGTGGTCAAGGCGAGCGTGGCAGGAAACCTGAAGTCCAGGGACCAGCCCATTGCTACAGGCATCGAATGCTTGACCATGAAGTAGGCCGCTGGCACGCCTGCCGCGACCCCCAGAACTGCGCCCACGACGCCGATCAAGGCCCCTTCGGCCATTACCGCGTATTGTACTTGGTTCGCAGTCAGCCCGACGCTGCGAAGAACCGCTATCTCCCGTCGGCGGTCAAGAAGGGCGGCTAACAGAAAATTGATCACGCCAAGGACGGCAATTGCGCTAGCGAAAACCTGCAGCGATCCCAAAACACTCAAGAGATCCTCAACTCGCCGTTGGACGTCGCTCCTGAACTCAGCGTTCGTGACAACCGTCACGCTCGGAGTGTCCTTCACCACTTCGTTGACGCGATTTCGTAGGGTGTCGACGTCTGTCGAGGGCTCAGGCCATACGTGAGCGTACGTCAAGCGATAGTCCCGCCAAAGCTCTTGGTAGATGCGTAAATCTAAGAGGATGGTCCCCACATCCATGGTATAGTCTCTTGCGTCGCAGCGACACGAAATGTCTTCTTGCCAGCGGGTGTATCGAGGTGAACCGTGTCCCCGAGGTCCTTGTCGTAGCGGAACGCGAAGCTTTCGCTGAGAACCAGTGCCGATCCCGAAGCAGTCGCCTCATACGCCCGAGGCTCGGCGCGAACAATAATCAACGGACTCTTGTCCGGTCGTCCTGCGCGATCGAAAGCAGCGATTACGACAGGTTTTCCCTCGTACACAAAAAGTAGCTTTCGATGCGCTTCGACTGAGGCGACTCCGGGTAACCTTTGGAGTCTGCCGGCCAACTCGGAATCAAAGCTCGCGCTGCTCAGGCCCGGGGCGGTTCCCACGCTGATATCTGCCCCAAAAGTCATCGACAGCCACTGTGACAGAGTTGACTGGATGCTGTGAACTACCGAGCCGAGGACGATCACAAGCGCGTACCCGACCATGATCGCTGAGGCGACTGCGGCGATCCGTCTCGGACGACGCGAGAAGAAGTCGCAGGCCAAGCTCGCGCACAGATCCATACGACAGGCCAACGGCGCAATCACCAAGTTCCAAGCTTTGACATAAGTCGGGGCTACGAGTCCCGCTCCTAGGATCAGCAGGGCATGGCCGAGTAGTATCCAGGCGGTCTTGCCGCCCGAAGACTCAACTCTCAAGTCGATGCTGAGGACCAAGAGAGCGACACCAAGCACTGAAGCGCCCAAAGCGAAGGAGCGCCAGCTTCCACGATTCGTTCGTGCACCAAGCGCTCCGCGAAGTACCTGGGCCGGCGGCTCTGTCGCTGCATCCATCGCAGGAATAGCGGCTGCCAGCATGCATACGAAGCAGCCGCTACCTATAGCCACGAGAGTTCCCACCAGCGGGAGCACTACTTCGCCAGGGGCAACCGTGAAGTACATCCCGCTCACGCCCGCGACCGCTGTCGTCAACGACAAGCGTGCAAGCAGGTACCCCCCAACGACGCCGCCCGCCGCGCCCAGGATGCCGAGGATCAACGACTCCAGCATGAAGACGCCGGCGACGGCGGCGCGGGTGAAGCCGAGGGAGCGGGCGATGGCGATCTCGCGGCGGCGTTGTTCGACGGAGATCGCGATCGTTTCGTAGATGATGAAGAAGGCGGCGATCATGGTGACGAGGCTGGCGAGCGAGAGGGCGACGCGGACCGAGCCGAGGAGGGCGTCCATCTGCTGGCCGCGGGCCTCGGTGCGTTCGACGCGCGCGCGGTCGCCGATGGCGGTGCGTAGGCGACCCTCGAGTGTCTCGACATCGGTGTCGGGCTTGGCGGTGATGTAGATCGTTTGCGTGAGGCCGGGACTCAGAAACACCGCCTCTGCGACCGGGAGGTCGAGGAGGGCCACCATGCCACCGAAGAGCTTGGTCGGCCCGACGTCGTCGAGGCTGCCGCGGATGACGTAGGGCCGGACACCGCTCGGCGTGGCGAGACGGATGGTGTCCCCGACCTTCACCCGGAGCCGGTCGAGCAGCGGTTGTCCGAGCGCGATGGAGTCCAGCGCGTTCACGAAGCGGAGCTCGTCCGCGATGTGGACGTGCTCGCGTGGAAACTGGGGGCTTCGCGTGCCGACCATGCTCAGCAGGTCGATGCCGAAGGTGCGGATGCGCAGTGACGGGTCGTCGGCGGCGACCAAGGAGCCGTCGACGATCGCGACGGCATTCTCGACCCCGGGCACGCGCAGCGCGTCTTCGGCGAGGCTGTCGGGGATGCCGGTCTCCGGGCCGGCGATCTGGAGGCGCGCGGTGCCCGCGACCGCTTCGAGGCCGGCCTCGAAGCTCTTGATGATGGAGTGATTGAGCGCTCCCATCGCCACCATGCCCTGGACGCCGATGATGACGCCGAGGAGCGTGAGGAGGATGCGGCCGGCGTTGGCGCGGAGGTAGGGAATGCTGACGGTGAAGAGGAGCGCGATCACGCGGGAGATGCGCTCGCGAGGGACGGATCACGGTGTGAGGGGGCGAACATCGGTTCGGTTGCTCGGGGGCCGGGCGCGAACAAGTCGCGTGCCCGTGCGGCCATCCGTGCGTGCTCGCGTGCGTCGGGAGTGCTCGCCAGGAAGCCGATGCCGGCGCAATGGAGCGTGTCGACCACGGCGAGGGTCCGCACCGGGTCGCGGTGAAGCGCGTCGTCGCCGGCCATCGCATGGGCGAGCGCGATGGCATCGGCGGCGAGCCCAGCTTCGGGCGACCACGCGTGGCCTCGTCGCAGCTCGTCGCGGACGACTCTGCGGATGGTGTCGACCCCGAGGTCGTCCGCGCGCGTGGCGACCATGGCTGCGAGGCCGGGGTGAAACCATTCGAGGACATGCGCCAACCGTGGGTCGAGGTCGGAAGTCGGCGTCCGCCGGCGTGCCTCCGCTGTCGCGATGAGGGGAGTCGTCAGGTGGGGTGCCGATCCTCCCGCGTGGGCGGAGGCGACGAAGCTCGGCGTTCCTGCGCGCAGCCCGCGTTCGACACTCGCACGCGCCAACGCGGTCAATGCCGCGACGTCGTCGCTCGATCGCAGCGGGTGCAGGGCGGCGACCGCGTGTCCGAGCCACCACGTGGCGACGGTGCGAGCCGCCGCGGTGCCGCCGCCGCGGGTGACCAGCTCGGCGCAGCCCGCGACCGAGTCCGTGTCGGGCGCGATGCGGATTTGGTCCAGGGTCCGTCGTAGGGCGTGCTGGGGATCGGCGGCGAGCAGGACGGGAAGCGTCACGACTCCCTCGCGGAGATCGGCGCCGTTGGCGCGTCCGAGCTCACGCGGGTCGCCGGCGAGATCCAGCACGTCGTCGGCGATCTGGAACGCGACGCCGAAGCGTCGTGCGAACCGCCGGACGGCCGCGCTGGCACGGCGGTCGGCCTCGGCGATGATGGCGCCCAGGGCGGCCGCGAGCTCGAAGAATGCGCCGGTCTTCTCGCGCATGATTGCCAATCGGTAGCGCGGTGGGACCACGACGAACGGTACGGCGAGCTCGCGTACCTGGCCCCGGCAGGTCGCGAGCAGTGCGCGCCGTACCGCATGCCGTGCGGGCGTCCCGAGCGGCGCCACGAGCTCCGTGGCGAGATGGGCCAATGCGGCGCCGGCATCCGTGGCGACGCGCACCCCGTGCGCACGGTGCAGCGTCGCGACGCCCCGGCGGGTGTCGCCGCCATCGACGATGTCGTCGTGCACCAACGAGCCGAGGTGGGCGAGCTCGATCGCGGTGGCGGCGCGAACCAACGAATGGTGCTCGGGGTCGAGCGGTCTCGGCGCCGAGGCGCTCGCCGACCACCACAGGAGCCGGGCGCGCAAGCGTTTGCCGCCGGCCTCGAGGAGGCGGCCGGCCGGTGCGGCGATCGGCGTCCGGGCGAGCTCGTCACGCAGGCGCGCTTCGACTGCATGGATGAACGAGTCGACCGCTGTCACCTCGCCCTCGGCCCGCGCAGGGGGCTCGGCTTCCCGCCCGCGCCTTTGGTGACGGCCATTGCCACGTCGTCGGATGCCGGCTGCCAGCTCTGCAACGTCGCCCGACAATGCTCGAGCCACTTCAGGTGGGCTTCGGCGTGAAAAAGTGCGGCATCCGCGGCGAGCGAGTTCAGCAGCCGCTCCTCCGTCGTGACTGGCTCGAGGCTCCGTCGGTAGACCGTCAGATGCGTGAGATGCTCACGATAGACGTGCTCTTGCCGCGCCACTTGGTTCAGGGACGCCCCGAGCTCCTTCCGATCGAGGACGAGCAAGCGGATGAAGATCTCGTCGCGGATCGGTTGCGGTTGTTTCGGGTAGCGCTTGAGCCAGGTATCGAGCGAGCGCCGTCCTTTCGGGGTGACCGTGTACACCCACCGGCCGATGTGACCGTCCCCTTGGTCGAAGCGGCCCTCGACCAGGCCGCGGCGCCGGAGCTCCTTCAGCGTCTGGTAGATCTGCCCGAAGTTGAGCGACCAGGCGGGACCGATGCGGTCCTCGAAGACGCTCTTGATGCGGTAGCCGTGGAGCTCCTGCCCATCGAGCAGGCCCAGGATCGCGTATCGAAGCAACATGC
Organism: uncultured Polyangiaceae bacterium; assembly: GCA_964631985.1. Lineage (GTDB taxonomy): Bacteria > Desulfobacterota > Binatia > UTPRO1 > UTPRO1 > UTPRO1. Next base: position 7,662 of record CAZWAX010000073.1, read on the forward strand.
AGGCTCCAATCTAGGCCGCAGGCGCCTGAACACTCGGGCTCGAGCGGGCGAATTCTCCGTGCGGCGCCTGTCGACTGTCAATGAAAAGCGCTCAGGCGGGACTAGATAGACCCGATATATATGTCTCGGCCTGGCACACGCCGGGCGACGACATGGCGGGCGCCGCAGCGCCCGGACGTCAGGACGCCGGCGCCTGCACCGTGCCGCAGCGACAGACCGCCGGGGCCGCCGCGCTGCGACAGGACGCGGCGACGCAGCCGATCGGATGGCCGTAGCCGTGCGACGTGCCGCAGCCGGTGCAACGGACCTGCACGGCGCCGCAGCGCGGGCAGGTGGGAGCAGGGGGGGTCATGGGTGATCTCCTCGCGGCGGGGTCGCGTGGGCGGCCTGTCGTTCGGCGGCGGCCTTCCGGAGGCGCTCGAGCAGGAACGCGACGGCGAGCTTGGTGCCGTCGCCGGCGGGCCCGGCCCTGAGCGGCAGCACGGCGAGCAGCACGCCGGCGCCGTCGGTGCGGGCGTCGCCGAGGAGCGCATTGGAGTTGAGGAGGACGTCCTGGGTGGCGCCGTCCTTCCGGCGGAGCGTGGCGTGGACGTTCTCGACCGTCCGGCCGGTCGCGAGCCAGGTCTGGACCTCGGCGGCGAGGGCAGGGTCGGCGTGGAAGGTCGCGAAGGACTGTCCGACGTACTCGTCCGGCTCGTAGCCGAGGAGCGCCGCCATGCCGTTGTCGGCCCAGGTGATCCGGCCACGGTGGTCGATGACCTGCAGAAGGACGTCGTCGTCGGTGGCGAACGCGCGGAGCTGACGCCGGCTGCGCTCCAGCTGCTGCAGCGTCTGGCGATGGGTTTCGGCGATCCAGGTGATCACGAGGCCGGCAACCGCGAAGACGCCGAGGCGAAAGACGGCGAGCCAGCGGAGCGATCCCGGATCGAAGGCGAGCGCCACCAACGGACCGAGAAACCAGACGTAGGCGATGGCGGTCGCGGCCGCGATCGCGAGGAGGGCGGGGCCGATGCCGTGGCGGAGCGCGGTCGCCGTGACGGCGACGAGGAACGGCGCGAACACCCCCGGCTCGGAGCCGAGCCCAAGCCCGAGGGCGGTGGCCGTGGCCGCGGCGACCGTGACGACGGCGAACCCGTAGCCGGCCCGGAGCGCGGCGACGGCCGGCGCGAGCGAGTGTCGCGTCCTCTCCCGCCAGAGCTTCCACGGCGGGTCGGGTCGGACCGATCGAAGCGTTGCCGCGCGCGGCGTACCCGGTGCCTCCGCGCGCGGCAGATGGGGAACGTGGCGGAGCGGGATGGCCATCGGGTGCCGCGTCGCAAGGGTCGTGCCGGTGCCGTGCGGCTTCGCGCCGAGGCCCGCCCGCGCCGGGTCGTCGACGACTCTACAAAGCACCACCGCGGCGTTCCCAAGCTTACAAACCCACCGCGGCGCCGCCGGCTAACGGCGGCGTTTGCGCCCGGGTCGCGGCGCGGTCGTCGTCGTCCGCTTCCGGCCGCGGTCCGCCATCAGGTAGCCGACGTAGTGATCGCGCATGATCTCGGTCGCGGCGCCGAAGGCCTGCGCCACGATCACGAGCGCGTGCAAGGCGTACGGACCGAAGATCGCCAGCATCGACGCCATCATGGCGAGCATGACCGTGCGGTGGGCGATGAAGCCGGTCTCGGCGTCCATGCCCATCTTCTCCGGCGGGGTGCCGGCCGCCTGGAACGACCGGACGCGTTGGACGAAGCCTGGCAGCTGAAACGCCACCATGAGCGCGAAGGCCCGCGGCAGCCAACCGCTCGTGAAGAGCGTCAGCGGGTCGATGTCGGCGTTTTCCACCAGCGGCAGCACGAACATCGCCGGCACCGCCACGAAGAACGACAGCAGGCCGGCGATCACGAGGAAGATCCCGAACACACCGGCCCAGAACTGCAGCGTGGCGACGATGCCGGTCTCGCCGTGATCGAGCTCCTTGGCGGCGAAGTACGCGCCCATGGCGCCGACCATCCAGAGGCTCGAGAGCGCGTCGAGGAAGAGGGCGGCGATCGTCTCCAGCACCGACCAATCGAAGAGGAAGACGCCGATCACGGGAATGGCGTGACGGAGCAGGATCGGGATGGCCCGCGGATCGGCGAGTCGCTCGAGGAAGGTGGCGTGCAGGTCGGTCACGGGTCGGGGGTGCGAGGTGTAGCGTGCGGACGTGCGCCTGGCGACCGACTCACCCGGCGAAGACCTGGGTCCACCAGCGGTGGCCGCGTCCGTCGATCACGCAGCCGACGCCGATGCGCTTGAAGCTGTGGCGGAGGATGTTGGCGCGATGGCCGGGGCTCCGCATCCAGCCGGTCATCACGGCGTCGGGGCCCGCGTAGTTGTACGCGACGTTCTCTCCGAGCGAGTCGTCCTGCAGCCCGGCCTTCCGGAGCGCGCGTTCCCACCCGGCATGCGACAAGCGACGCGCGGCGGCCATGGCGGCGGAGCGCGTGCCGGCGAGCCGGGCGAGGTTCGGATCGCTGCCGAGGGCGCGGAGCCCGGCCCGCCGCCGGGCCTCGTTCACCCACTGCACGACGCCGCTCGCGTCGCTGGCGGGGCAGGGGTGCGAGCTCGCGGCAACGGCTTCGCTCGCGCCGAGGGCGCGGCTGCCACTGCCGACGCTACAGCCGGCAAGGAGGAAGGCGAGCAGGAGCGTGCTCGTTCGCGCCATCGCTCGCCGTGTCGGCTGCGCCGTTCCCATTCTCACGCAGCCGACGCGCTTATAGTTTCTCGCCGGCAGCATCAAGTTTCGGACGTCCGCGGCCATGCGCGTGCGAAAATCGTTCGTTGCGACTTGGCCGAGAATGCACGGTCCCGCATACTACTCGTCGGTGACTGGTGCCTGCCGTCGCGCGTCAGGCGCTCCGACCCCCGTGCTCGTGTCCGCACTGATCGCCATCCTGCTTGCGGCGCTGGTGCCGTCCTTTGGTGTGCAAGACGCCGGGGCCGTCGTTCGCGTGCTTCTCCTCCTCGGGCCGGCGTCCGCCCATGCGGGCGAGGACTGCACGAACGCGCCGGACGGCACGCCGTGTCCGGACGGCAATCTCTGCAACGGGGACGAATCGTGTCTCGGGGGCGCGTGCGTGGCCGGCACGCCGCTCGTCTGCGACGACGGCAACATCTGCACCGACGACCTCTGCGATGCGGGGCTCGGATGCCTCGGCGTCGGCAACAGCGCCGGCTGCAGCGACGGCAACAGCTGCACGACGAGCGACGTGTGCCACGGCGGCACGTGCGTCGGGGGCCCGCCGGGCCCCGCCTGCTCACCGTGCGCCGCAGCCGCGACGATTCCCGCCGGCGGCGGGACGTTCACTGGGACGACCAGCGGCACGAGCACGCTCACCGGCAACCCCGAGTGCGGCGGCGGCGGCGACGGGGGCGCGCCCGAACGGGTCTATCGCTGGACCCCCGCCGTGTCCGGCCAGGCGGTGATCGACACGTGCAGCGACGCGACGCTCTTCGACACGCGCGTCTACGTGTCGGAGGGGATGTGCGGGGATGGCGCCATTGCCTGCAACGACGACGCGCCCGGATGCGCGACCGGCGTGCCGAGCTCGAGCAGCGGCTCGCGGCTGTCGGTGACCGTCACCGCCGGCACGACCTACTACGTCGTCGTCGATGGGGTCGGGGGACAGGCTGGGGCGTACAGTGTCGTCGTCGAGTCGCCGACCGTCTGCGGTAACGGCGTCCGGGAGGGCGGCGAGCAATGCGATGGTGGCGATGTCGCGCTCTGTGGGAGCGGGGTGTGCGATGGCAGCTGCGTCTGCAGCTCTCCGCCGGGCGGCTTGCCCGACCTCGAGGCCGAGATCAGCGACGTCGAGCTCGACCGCGATGCGTCGCCAGCGCCCGGCGACGTGGCCGAAGGCTGCGCCGAGAGCACCGCGAGCCGCGACCTGCTCCGTTTCGCCGCGACCTCGTGGAACCGGGGGACGGCGGATCTCATGCTCGGCGATCCGCAGTGCCCGTCGCCGTGCGCGAGCCATCCGCTCGAGGTCTGCGGCAATCCCGATTTCGTCTGCAGCCCCGCGGAAGGCCACAACCACCCGCACTACGCCAACTACGCGCGTTACGAGCTGATCGACGCCGTCGGACAGGCGATCGTCGTCGGCCACAAGCAGGGCCATTGCCTGCGCGACACCACGTGCGCGACGCCGCTCTACACCTGCACGTTTCAGGGCCTGACGGTCGGCTGCGCCGACGTCTACGACGCGAGCCTCGGGTGCCAGTACCTCGACGTGACGGACATCCCGGACGGGAATTACCATCTGCGCATCACGGTCGACCCGTTCAATCTGATTCCCGAGGTCTACGAGGGTGACAATGTGGTCGAGCGTCTCGTGACGATCGCCCGAGGCGTGGCCACGGCGACCCCGACGCCCAGCGAACCGCCGACCGTGACGCCAACGGCGACGCCGACCGAGACGGCAACGGCCACCGCGACGCCGACCGCGAGCGCCACGCCCACTCCGACGGCGACGCCGACGCCGACCCGCACCGTCACTCCAACGCGGACGGCGACGCCGACGGCCTCGCCGACCACCACGGTCACCGTGACCGCGCTCCTGACCGCGACCGTGACCGTGACGCCGACGCCGACCGTCACGCCGACCCCGACCGCGACGCCGACGCCGACCGTCACCGCGACGCCGACCGCGACACCGACTGCCACCGCGACCGCCACGTCGACAGCGACGGCGCCGCCGACCGCGACTGCGACCGTCGTCGTCCCGACGGCGGCGCCTACCCCGCAAGCAACGGACGCCTGCGCGCCGCAGCCCCTCGTCGCGTGTCAGCGCGCGCTCCGTCCGGACGGGGGCACGGTCACGCTCACCGATCGCGCTCTCGACAAGAACGACGGCGTGTCGTGGCGCTGGAGCCGCGGCGCCGCCGTGCCGCGCGCGGCCTTCGGGGATCCGCTCGCCGCGACGTCCTACCAGTGGTGCGTGTACGATGGTGCGTCCACGTTGGTGATGAACGTCGGCATGCCGGCCGGCGGCATCTGCAACGCCAAGACCAAACGCGCGTGCTGGCGAACCGTGCGCAAGGGCTTCTCGTACCGCAATCCCGATCGCGCCGCGGGGGCCATCCAGAGCCTCGATCTCCGCGCCGGGCTCACCCCCGACGCGGCGCGGATCGCGCTCCGCGGGCGCGGCGCCCTGCTGGGAATGCCGTCCCTGTCGGTGCTGAGCTTGCCGCTGACGGTGCAGCTGCAGGCGACGAACGGCGGCTGTTGGGAATCCGCGTACTCGCCGCCGGCGCGCCGGCAATCGGAACGATCGCTCGTCGCCAAGGCCGACTAGCCTCGATGTGACAGAAGTTTCGCGAGGGAAAACGCGTCAGGGTGCGTCAGCCGTGGCCGCGCGCAGCTCGTCGCAAGCGGAGCATACCGTCATGGTATGTGAGCATTGCGGCGGGCGAGCACGGCCACGGATGGCGTGCTCTGGCGCGAGCGCCAGCGGTTTTCACCGCGAAATTTCTGTCACATCGAGGCTAGCTCCTCCCCTGGCTCGGGCCCGCTCGGCCGCACGCTGCGCATGCGGCGGTCGTGCCGCCGCCGCTGCCGTCGTTGCGGTGGGCGTGATACACGCGCCTCGCATGACGGGTCGCCGCTGGCCGGGAGAAGCCCTGCAGGTTCGGGCGCGGGCCGAGCGCCGGCTGCAACCGCGCCGGTCGGGGGTGCCGCCGTTCCATCGCCTGGTCTACCGCGTGGTGCGCCGCATCCCGCGCGGCAAGGTGGCGACCTACGGCCAGATCGCCGCGATCCTCGGGCAACCCCGCGGGGCGCGGGCGGTCGGCATGGCGCTCGGCGCGCTCCGCGACGCCGACGTCGAGACGGTGCCGTGGCAGCGCGTGATCGGTGCCGCGGGGCGCTGCACGCATCGCGACGGGTTCCAGGCCGGCATCCAACAGGAGATGCTCGAAGCCGAAGGGGTGGTCTTCGATCGTCGCGGCTACCTCGACTTCGCAGCGGTCCGGTGGAAGGGGCCGCGCCGCGAGTGGATCACCGGTCTGCGTCGCGAGCTCTGACGACCATGCCTTTCGCGCTTGCAGGACCGCGGCGCCTCGTGCATGGTGGCGCCTCGATGCAAACCGTCACCGTCACGCGCGTCTCGAAATTTTGGCGAGCCCGGCTAGTCCATCGTCGGGCTCGAGCGCGCGCGTCGGTATGGGGCATCGATTTGCAGTAAGGTCACACTCGAATCGTTTCACCGCCCCTCCCGCCGTGCCCGGCCGGAGGGGTTTTGCGTTTCTGGCGCACGACTCTCCGGCGGATGCGGCGGCAACCGGAGACCAGCGATGCGCGTCAACACCAGCTTACGACTCGTAGCCAGCCGCCCGGCACCCGCCCCGACGGTGGCGTCGGCCCCATCGACGCCAGTGTCGCTGCCGTGGTTCACGGCCGATCTCGCGCGCGTGCTCGGCGCGGCGAGCGTGTGGGGCTTCGCCTTCTCGACCTTCTATCTCCTCCCGAAGTTTCTGGCGCAGGAGCTCGGTGCGGGGCCGTCGGAGATCGGCTTCACCGTCGGCGTGTTCTCGGTGGCCACCGTGTTCGCGACGCCGTTCGCGGGCTGGGTCGTCGATCGCCACCCGCGTCGGTATGCGATCACGGCCGGGGCAATCGTGATGGCGGTCGCGGCAGCCGGTTTCGTCGGCGTGCGGCGGCTCGGGCCGTTCCTCGACCTGCTCCGCGTCCTGCAGGGGCTCTCGTACGCCCTCGTCGTGACGGCGGTGGGCGCGTTGGTCGCCGACGTCGCCCCGCGCGAGCGCTTGAACCAGGCGCTCGGGTTGTCGGGCGCGAGCATGCTGGTCATGAATGCCGTGGCGCCGGCGGTGGCCGAGCCGCTGGCGGTCGCCGCCGGTTGGCCGGCGGTGTTCGCGCTCGCGGCCGTCGCGGCCGCCGCCGCGGCAGCACTCGCGGTCCGGGTGCACGAGCCGGCCTCGCCGCCGGCCGTGGCCTCCAAGGCCGGAATGGGGGCGCTCCTCGCGCAGCCGATCGCGCGGCACTATGGGCTCGTCGTGGCGTTGAACGGCGCGACCTTCGGCGCCGTGTTCACATTCGAGCCCGCGTACGCGTTGCTGCTGGGGCGGGAGCGCGTCGGCGGCTTCTTCATCGCCTACGCGGGCGCGGCGATCCTGGTACGGCTCGTCTTCGGCGGCGTCCCGGCGCGGATCGGCTCGTATCGCGTCGCGCGTGCGTCCCTGGTGCTCTACGCCGCCGTAGGGCTCGGCCTCGCGGGCGCGGGCGCGTCGTGGCTCGAGCCCCTGGGCGCGCTGTTCGGCCTCGCGCACGGGCTCTTCTATCCCGCCGTGAACGCGCTCGCGGTGACGGCCGTCCGTCCGCACGAGCGGGGCCGCATGATCGCGATCTTCACCGGAGCGTTCGCGGCCGGTCTCTCCGTCGGGTCGACGGCGCTCGGTCCGCTCGCGGTGTGGGGCGGCTACCCGGCCGTGTTCGTGGCCGCGGCGGGTGGCACGGTCGTGGCGTTCGTGGTGCTGGTGACGTCGCCGGCGTTGCGGGCGGCCGGGCACGCGCTCGAGCGCGGGCGGTGAGGCGACGAGCGGGGCAGGCCTGCGTACCCCTCGTCACACGGTCGCCTCACTCCGCGCCGGTCGTGGTCTTGAAGATGCTGTCGCCGGCGGTGCCGACGTACACCGTGCGGGGGTCCTTCGGGTCGACTGTGATCGCCCAGATCTGCCGCCGCGTCTTCGGCCGGACGTCCTTCCACTGGCCGCCGCCGTCGCTGCTCTTCGCCAGCGCGCCCCCCGCGGCGCCGGCGTAGAGCACGGACGGCGTGACGGGGTCGAGGGCGAGGGTCGCGATGACCTTGCTCGCGAGCCCGGTGGCGGCGTCCTTCCAGGTGGCACCGCCGTCGGTGCTCTTGAAGACCCCGACGCCGCTCGTGCCGACGTAGAGGGTCCGTGGGCTCGTCGGGTCGACGACGACGGCGCGCAGCACGCGGTTGGCGAGGCCGGCGTTGCTCTCCTGCCATGTCTTCCCGGCGTCGGTGCTCTTGAAGAGGCCCTTGCCGTTGGTGGCGGCGTAGATCGTGGCGGGTGCGCTCGGATCGATGGCGAGCCCCCGGACGTCGAGCTCGGTCAGCCCTTCGACGAACGGGTTCCAGGTCATGCCGCCGTCGCTCGTCTTCAACACGCCCGAGCGCGGCACGGCGGCGTACACCGTCTGCGAATCCTGCGGGTCGACGACGATCGCGCGGATCGGGACCGCCTTGGCGATCGAAGCGTCGAGCGGCTGCCAGGTGCCGCCGCCGTCCGTCGTCTTCGAGATGATCGCGTTCGCCGAGCCGGCGTAGAGCACGTCGGGAGCGCGGGGGTCGAGGGCGAGGGCGCGGGTGTCGCGGATCTTGAGGGCGCCCGTCTTCGTCCAGCGGTCGCCGCCGTCGGTGGTCTTCATGACGCCGTCGGTGGTCGCAGCGTAGACCGTCGCCGAGCTGCGGGGGTCGATCACGATCGCCCGGATGGCACCGACGCCGGGCTCGAGTCGCGACCAGGCGTTCGAGGCGACGGCCGGCGACGCGGCCGGCGTCGGTGGCGTGACCGGGGGCGTGCTCTGGCAGCCGAGACCGCACAGCACGAGGGCGAACGAGAGCGGGATGCGCGAGCGAGTCATGGCGGCTGCGTGTGACACACTCGTCGCCGGTCGTCGAGCGGGGGCCGATTGAACGGGACGGCACTCTCGCCTACGTTGGGAGGCCTGCCCGAAACACGACGACGCGAAGGAGCTCCCCATGGATGATCGTGATTGTCCCTTCTGTGACCTCGGTGACCGTGTGCTGGCCGAAAACGAGCTCGCCGTGGCGGTCCGGGACCGTGAGCCCGCCTCGCGTGGCCACACGTTGATCATCCCGAAGCGCCACCGCGAGAGCTTTTTCGACCTCACGAGCGAGGAGATCGCCGCCTGCCATGCGCTCTTGCAGCGCGAGCGCGGCGAGATCGCCAAAGCCCACCGCCCTGACGGCTACAACATCGGCGTCAACGAGGGCGCGTCGGCTGGCCAGTCGGTCGTCCACACGCATTGGCACTTGATCCCCCGCTATCAGGGCGACCATCCGGACCCGCGGGGCGGCATCCGACACGTCATTCCGACCCGCCGCTGACCGGTTCCCGGCTTCCTTTACAGGGGCGCATGGCGTACTGCTCCCGGGGCCTCGCCACGCCACGCCACAGGAGCGACCCATGTCGATAGCCAGCACGCCGATCGTGAATCAGCTCGAGGGTCTCGACCACGAGCTCGACACCATCCTCACGTCCTTCGACACCAGCTACGCCTGGAACTACGGCAGCGTGAAGGACGGCCTCCGCGATCTCTACGAGAAGGCCAAGCGCGATCAGTGGAACGGGACCAAGCAGCTCGCGTGGGACACCCAGGTCGATCCCGAGCACGGCATCCTGCCGCAGATGATCAACCCCCTGAACGGCTACGCTCCCTACGAGCGCCTGACTGCCAAGGAGAAGGACAAGCTCCGCCACGCCCAGGTCGCGCTGCAGCTCTCGCAGTTCCTGCACGGCGAGCAGGGGGCGCTGATCGTCGCCTCGCAGCTGGTTGGCGCGGTGCCGTGGGTCGACGCCAAGTACTACGCCGGCACGCAGACGATGGACGAGGCGCGGCACGTCGAGGTCTTCAGCCGCTACATCAACGAGAAGCTCGAGTGGCAGTGGCCGATCAACGAGAACCTGAAAGAGCTCCTCGACGCGACCATCAAGGACGCGCGCTGGGACTTCAAGTACCTCGGCATGCAGATCGTGATCGAAGGCCTCGCGATGGCGGCCTTCGGCAACCTCTACCACATCACGTCCGAGCCGCTCCTGAAGG
>CAZWAX010000074.1:0-17479 GCA_964631985.1 uncultured Polyangiaceae bacterium
TCGGGTTCAAGGTGGCCGCGGTGCCGTTCCACATGTGGACGCCCGACGTCTACGAGGGCGCGCCGACCACCGTCACGGCCCTCATGGCCGTCGCCGTGAAGGCCGCGGGCTTCGCCGCCTTCGTCCGCATCTTCCTGCACGGGTTCGCCGGACTGCACGCCGACTGGTCGGTGCTGCTCTGGGGCATTGCTGCCCTCACCATGACGGTCGGCAACGTACTGGCGCTCGCCCAGAAGAGCGTGAAGCGCATGCTCGCGTACTCCAGCATCGCGCACGCCGGCTACATCCTGGTCGCCCTCGTCGCCGCGGGACCCGCGGGCGGCAGCGCCGCGCTCTTCTATCTCCTCGTCTACTCGTTCATGACCCTCGGCGCCTTCGGCGTAGTCGCCGCGATCGGCTCGGTGGGCGAGCCCAACGAGAACCTCGACGACTACGCCGGCCTCGGGTTCCGCCGGCCGCTCCTCGGCGTCACCATGACGATCTTCATGCTGTCGCTGACCGGCATCCCGCCGCTCGCGGGCTTCGCCGGCAAGCTCTACGTCTTCACCGCCGCCATCCGCGAGGGCTACTACGTGCTCGCCGTCATCGGCGTCCTGAACAGCGCGATCTCGGCCGCGTACTACGTCCGGGTCCTGATCGCGATGTATCTCACGCCGGGCGCCGAGGATCCGGGCCGTCTCGCGCGCCAGCCGTATCTGCTGACGTCGATCGTCGTCTCGGCGGTGCTGACGGTGGTGGTGGGTGTCTTCCCGGCGCTGTGGATGCAACTCGCCCGCATGGGCTTTCTGTCGCTCTGAACGCTCGCGCGCTCGTTGCCGCGAGCTAGCGTCACGCCCGCGCGATCGTCCAGATCCCGATCGCGATGAACCCCACGCCCGCGAGCCACGACAGCATGCGCGGGCTCACGTACTGCGCCACTACGCTGCCGAGCGCGACGCCGATCGCCGACGTGAGGACCAAGGCCGACGCGGCGCCGAGGAACACGACGAGCTTCGAGTGCTCGGCGTCGGCCGCGTAGAGGAAGGTCGCGAGCTGGGTCTTGTCGCCGAGCTCGGCGAGGAAGACCGTCGAAAAGACGGTGAGGAAGAAACGCAGATCCATGTCGATCAACTCCTTGGAGTAGGGCGCGCGGGGTCGAGTGCGGCGAGGAGGCCGTAGAGCGTGCGGTTCACCGGGGTCGGGACGCCGACGACCTCGCCGAAGCGGACGACGGCGCCGGTGATGGCGTCATGCTCGAGCCGTCGCCCGCGCTCGAGGTCCTGCAGCATCGACGTGCGGAGCGTATGCAGATGGTCGCGCGAGAACGCGAGCGTGGTTTCGACGCGCGCGGGGTCGAGCAGGATGCCCTGGGCGCGGGCGACCGCGACCACCTCGTGCATGGCGGCGCGTAGCACGTCGGCGGTCGCGGCGATGGTGGCGGCGGTGCCGGCGGTGGTGTGGGTGATCGCGGTGACGGCGTTGTGGGCGGCGTTCCACATGAGCTTCCCCCACAACGCCGCGAGGATCTCGCGCGTGAGGCGGTGGCGGATACCGGCCTCGGTGAAGAGCGCGGCGAGGTTCCGGCCACGTGGGCTCTCGTGGCCGGTCATCTCGCCGAAGAAGATCGTACCCTCGGCGACGTGACGGACGACGCCGGGCGCGACGAGCTCGGCGCCGATCTCGGTCATGGCGCCCATGAGCGGCACGAGGTCGAGCTCGGCGGCGAGGGCGCTCTCGTTCTCGACGCCGTTCTGCAGCGAGAGCACGACCGTGTCCTCGCGCACGGCCGCCGCGATCTGCCGCGCCACGGCGACCGTGTCGTACGACTTGACGGTGAAGAGCACGAGGCCGAACGGCTCGAGGCCGGCCACGGTGTCGGCGGCGATGATGCGGGAGAGATGAAAGTCGCCGTCGATGCTCTCGACCGTCAGGCCCGAGGTGTTGAGCGCGGCCAGGTTGGCGCCGCGGGCGAGAAAGACGACGTCGTGCCCGGCACGGGCGAGACCGGCGCCGAAGAAGCCGCCGACGGCGCCCGTGCCGGCAATCAGGACTCGCACGACGTCAGAACTTCACCTGCGGCACCTGCTTCGCCGACTCGGGCGCCTCGAAGTACTTCTGCTCACCGAAGCCGAGGACCTTCGCCGTGATCACGGACGGGAAGGTCTTGGTGAGCGTGTTGTACTCCTGGACGACCTCGTTGTAGCGCCGCCGTTCGGTGGCGATGCGGTTCTCGGTGCCGGCGAGCTCGTCCGAGAGCCGGGCGAACTGCGCGTCGGCCTTGAGGTTGGGGTAGTTCTCCGCGATCGCGAGCAGGCGTGAAAGCGCCGACGACAGCTCGCCCGACGCCGCGATCTGCTGGTCCCGCGAGCCACCGGCGGCGATCAGACGCGAGCGCGCGTTGGCCACGGCCTCGAAGATCTCCTTCTCGTGCGCCGCATAGCCCTTGGTGACCTCGATCAGGTTCGGGATCAGGTCGTTCCGGCGCTGCAGCTGGTTCTCGACCTGCGCCCACGCGCCGTCGATCGCTTCCCGTAGGCTCACCAGTTGGTTGTAGCTGCAGCCCGAGAGCGACAGGGCGACGAGCATCAGAGTCACCATCGTACGTGCACGTTGCATGATCTCTCCTCCTTGTGTGCGCATCACCATTTGCCGCCGGCACCACCGCCGCCGAAGCTGCCACCCCCGAAGCCACCGAAGCCTCCGCCGCCGCTCCCGCCGAAGCCGCCGCCCCCGAACGTGCCACCCCACATCGGCGGCCCGACGTCCCACGAGCGCCGCCGGCGCCGTTGTCCCTGCGCGCCGGGCGGGCCGTTCCATCCGAACAGATACGGCCCGAAGATCACCAGCAGGATGATCGCGAGGATGATGAGGTCGGCGTTTGAGAATCGGCGCGGCGCCGGCGCGTCCGGCGACGGCGAGCCGGTGAGATCGACCCGGTACTCGCGGGCGATGATCGCGGCCATGCGGTCGACCGCGGCCTCGATGCCGCCGGGGAGATCGCCGGCGCGGAACTTCGGCACGATCGTGCGGTCGCGGATCTCGCCGACGAGGCCGTCGGGCAGCGCGCCCTCGATGCCGTAACCGGTCGCGATGAAGAGCTCACGATCCTCGACGGCCACCAGGAAGAGTACCCCATTATCCTTGCCGGGATCGCCGGGTTTCCAGGCTTCGGCCAGCCGGACGGCGCGCTCGGGCACGGGGTCCGGTTGCGTGGTCGTGAGCGTGACGACGGCGATCTCGGAGCCGGTCTTCTGCTTCAGCTCCTTGATGCGGCGGGTGAGGCGCTCCTCGGTCGCCGCGTCGATCACCCCCGCGAAGTCGGAGACCAGTCCGATCGGCGTCGGCAGCGGTGCGGGCGCGGCCGCGACGCGGACCCCGACGAGCCCGAGCACGAGCACCCCCGCGACCCCGAGGCGCCAGGGGGCTTTCATCGGCCGGGATCTCCCGCGCCGTCGGCCAACGCGGCCAAGGTTTCGATCTCGCCGAGGTACTCCCCGAACCGGTTCTCGATGGTACCCGGGTCCTGCCGGCTGGCCAGGATCTCGAGGACCGGCATCGCCCGGCCGTAGGTGCGGGCGAACGCCGGCACGACCTCGCGCTCGCGGGTCTCCCACGCGACGCCGCGGAGAAAGAGCAGCCCGCGCATCACGTGCAGGAACGTCTTCCGCGAATCGAGCATCAGCTCGCGGATCTCGACGGTCGAGCCGGCGAGCTCGAGATAGAGCGCGCGCAAGCGGACGAGCTTGCCCTTGGCCTCGCGCTCGCACTCGAGCCGGACGTTGTCGCGGGCGACGACGATGGCGGTGAAGAGGTCGTCACCGGCGAGCGTCCGATGGCGGGCCTGGATGTCGAGCATCTCGAGCGGGAAGACGTCGAGTGAGCGGACCAGGTCCGGGGGCGTCAACAGCAGGGGAGCCGCCACCCGTTCGCCGCGCCAGCGGGCGTACCATTGGGCGACCCGTTGCAGGTGCGCGAAGGTCACCGACTCGGCGACGGCAGCGAAATTGACGTCCGAGCGCTCCGGGCGAAAGTCGGGATGCTCGGCGCTGCCGTACACCACCACGGTGCGCAGCGCCGTTCCAAAAGCCTCCGCCAGCTCGGCTCCCGCCTTGCCGACGATGCGCTCGGGCGCGATCCGCCGCGGCATGAGCGCCGATGATAGGGACCGGGGATGGGGGGCGCAAGGTCGGCGCCATGGTGGCTGGCGCCCAGCCGAGCTGGTAAGAGCCGCGACCGCGCGTCCGCACCGCGCGGGAGGAGACGAATGGCCAAGCCGACACACGTGATGGCGATCGACCAGGGGACGACGGGCTCGACCGTCCTCGTCTTCGACCGGCGCGGCCGGATCGCCGGACGGGCGTACTCCGAGTTCCGCCAGTACTACCCGAAGCCCGGCTGGGTCGAGCACGACGCCGAGGAGATCTGGCGCGTCACCCTCGGAGTCGCGCGGCAGGCGCTTCGCAAGGCCAAGATCAGGGCCGGCGCCCTCGCGGCCGTCGGCATCACCAACCAGCGCGAGACGACGGTCGTATGGGATCGCCGCACCGGCCAACCGATCCACCGCGCGATCGTGTGGCAAGACCGGCGCACCGCCAGTCTGTGCGCGCAGCTGAAGGACGAAGGCGCCGAGGCGCAGGTTCGGGCCAAGACCGGCCTGGTCCTCGACCCCTATTTCTCCGCGACCAAGGTGGCCTGGATCCTCGACAACGTCCGGGGTGCTCGTGCCCGCGCCGTCGCGGGCGACCTCGTCTTCGGCACGATCGACAGCTGGCTCGTCTGGAAGCTCACCGCCGGCAAGGTCCACGTGACCGACCCGACCAATGCCTCGCGCACGCTCCTCTTCAACATCCACGGCCGCGGCTGGGATACCGACCTGCTCCGGCTCTTCGACGTGCCGATGGCGATGGTTCCCGAGGTCCGGCCGTCGAGCGGGGTCATCGGCGAGACCGAGCCGCGGCTCCTCGGCGCGCCGGTCTTGATCGCCGGCATCGCGGGCGATCAGCAGGCGGCGCTCTTCGGCCAGGGCTGCTTCGCGCCCGGCATGGTGAAGAACACGTACGGCACCGGCTGTTTCGCGCTGATGCAGACCGGGAGCGAGGCGGTCGCGTCCGAGCGGGGTCTGCTCACGACGATCGCGTGCGGGGCGGGCGGGGCGCCGACGTACGCGCTCGAGGGCTCGGTGTTCATCGCCGGCGCGCTCGTGCAGTGGCTCCGCGATGGGCTCAAAATCTTGAAGAAGGCGGCCGAGAGCGAGACGCTGGCCCGGAAGGCGAAGTCGACGCTCGGGGTCTACGTCGTCCCGGCGTTCGTCGGACTCGGGGCGCCGTATTGGGACCCCGAGGCGCGCGGCGCAATTCTCGGCCTCACCCGCGGGGTCGAGCGCGAGCACCTCGTGCGGGCCGCCCTCGAGTCGCTGGCGTTCCAGACCCGCGACGTCGTCGAGACCATGGCGGCCGATGCCAGCAAGCCGATCGCCGCCCTCCGTGTCGACGGTGGGGCCTCCGCCAACGACTTCCTGATGCAATTCCAGGCTGACATCCTCGGCACGACCGTGGATCGTCCCAAGGTGGTCGAGACCACGGCGACGGGCGCGGGTTTCCTCGCCGGGCTCGGGACCAGCTTCTGGACCCAGGCCGAGCTCGAACGGGTGCGCGCGGTCGACAAGGTCTTCAAACCCAAGATGAAATCCGAGGAACGGGAGGACGCCTACGCGGGTTGGAAGGACGCCGTCGCCCGCGTCCGGAGCGGCCGCGCGTGAGTTGCCGGTCCCCGGACCCGATGCTATGGTCCGCCCCCTTATGAAAGAAGGCATTCATCCGAACTACCAAGCGGCCAAGATCATCTGCGCGTGCGGGAGCATCATCGAGACCCGTTCCACCAAGCCCGAGATCCACGTCGAGCTCTGTTCCGCCTGCCATCCGTTCTACACCGGCAAGCAGAAGCTCGTGGACACGGCCGGTCGCGTCGAGCGGTTCCGCCGGAAGTTCGGCAGCGTCACCAAGGCGCCCGCGCAGCAGTAGCGTCACGAGCGCGTGCCCGTTGCGGTGAGGGACACCGCGACTTCGGGGCAGGGGGTACGTCCTCCGGCCCCTTTTTTTCGCCTGGGTCCTGAGAGCGAGCCATGTTCGACAAGCTAGCGGCGGTGGAGGCACGGTACGTCGAGCTCGAGAGCCTGCTCGTCTCCCCCGACGTCATCGGCAACCGCAAAGAGTTCACCAAGCTCAGCAAGGAGCGCTCGGGCATCGAGCAGATCGTCCACTCCTACCGGGCGTGGAAGGAGCTGCAGGAGCAGATCGACGGCAACAAGTCGCTGGTCCACGACGCCGACGAGGACGTCCGCGCCCTCGCCCTCGAGGAGCTGCCCGGCCTGAAGGCGGAGAACGACGCGCTCGAAGCGCAGCTCAAGGTGCTGCTGCTGCCGCGCGATCCCAACGACGACCGGAACGTGATCCTCGAGATCCGCGCCGGCACCGGCGGCGAGGAGGCGAGCCTCTTCGCCGCGGAGCTCTTCCGCATGTACACGCGTTACGCCGAGACCCGACGCTGGCGCGTCGAGATCCTGAGCTCCAGTGAGACGGGCCTCGGTGGCGTGAAGGAGATCATCGCCTCGATCGAGGGACAGGGTGCCTACAGCCGGCTCAAGTTCGAGGGCGGCGTGCACCGCGTGCAGCGCGTACCGGAAACCGAGGGCTCGGGCCGCATCCATACGTCGGCCGTCACGGTCGCGGTGCTGCCGGAAGCCGACGAGGTCGACGTGCACATCGACGAGAAGGACCTCAAGATCGACGTCTTCCGCTCCTCGGGTCCGGGCGGCCAGAGCGTCAACACCACCGACTCCGCGGTGCGCATGACCCACCTCCCGAGCGGGCTCGTGGTGTCGTGTCAGGACGAGAAGTCGCAGCTGAAGAACAAGGCCAAGGCGCTCAAGATCCTGCGCTCGCGCCTCCTCGAGCGCGCCCAGGCCGAGCAGCACGCCGCCGTCGCGGCCTCGCGGAAGAGCCTGGTTGGTACCGGCCAACGCCCGGAGCGCATCCGGACCTACAACTTTCCGCAGAGCCGCATCTCGGATCATCGCATCAACCTGACGTTGCATGCCCTCGACAAGACGCTCGAGGGCGATCTCGATCCGCTGGTCGACGCGCTCATCACGCACTACCAGTCCGAGCTCCTGAAGACGGCGCACTGATGGCGGACGCGGGAGGAAAGGCAACGCCCGAGACCGCGCTCGCGTACCTCGAGCTGGCGGCGAAGTTCTTCGCCGGGCGCGGGGTCGCGTCGGCGCGGCTCGACGCCGAGCTGCTGCTCGCGCACGTGCTCGCGACCGACCGGGTCGGCGTCTATCTCCGCTTCGATCGCCCGCTCGGACGCGTCGAGGTCGACGCCTACCGCGGGCTCGTGAAGCGCCGCGGCGAGGGTGAGCCGGTGGCGCACCTGCTGGGCCGCCGCGAGTTCTGGTCGCGCTCCTTCATGGTCACGCCCGACGTGCTGGTGCCGCGCCCCGAAACCGAGCTCGTCGTCGAGCAGGCACTGGCCGGGATCGACGCGCGCGATCGGGTGATGCGCATCCTCGATCTCGGCACCGGCAGCGGAGCGCTCGCCATCGCCCTCGCGCTCGAGCTGCCGAACGCCACGGTGACCGCCGTCGACCTCTCGCCGGCGGCGGCGGCGGTCGCCGAGCAGAACGCCGCCGCGCTCGGCGTCGCTGCACGGGTGCGGGTCGTGGTCAGCGACTGGACCGCGGCGCTCGCGGCCGACGAACGCTTCGACCTCGTCGTCAGCAACCCGCCGTACGTCGCGTCTGGGGATCTCGCCGGGCTGCCGGTCGAGGTGCGGCGTGAGCCGGTGCTCGCGCTCGACGGCGGACCCGACGGGCTCGCCGCCTACCGCCGGATCGCCGACGAGGTCGCACGCGTCGTCGCGCCGGGCGGATCGCTGCTCTGCGAGGTCGGGGCGGGACAGGCGCCCGCGGTGGCCGAGCTCCTCGCCGGGGCGGGCTTCGCCGCCATCGCGAGGTTCGCCGATCTCGCCGGCATCGAACGCGTGGTGGGCGGCACGATGGCCGCGACGCCGGCGGCACGAGCGGCGTCATGACGAAGATCGTCGTCCACGGCGGCCGTCGTCTCAGCGGTCGCGTCCCGGCGAGCGGCTCCAAGAACGCCGGGCTGCCGCTGCTCTTTGCCTCCTTGTTGACGCGCGAGCGGTGCATCATCCGCGGGCTGCCGCGTGTCGCCGACATCACGACCACGCTCCGCCTGCTCGAGAAGGTCGGCTGCCTGGTCGGTGACGACGCCTTCGAGGCGATCCTCGTCGAGGCCCGCGACCTCACCTCGACCGAAGCCCCCTACGAGCTCGTGAAGACGATGCGGGCGTCGTTCCTGACGCTCGGGCCGCTCGTCGCCCGAACGGGGTACGCGCGGGTGTCGACACCCGGCGGCTGCGCGATCGGCAGCCGTCCCGTCGACATCCACCTCGCCGGTCTTGAGCGCATGGGGGCGACGATCCGGCAGTCGCACGGCTACGTCGAAGCCGAAGCCGGGCGGCTCCGCGGCACGCGCCTCGCGCTCGACTTCCCCTCGGTCGGTGCGACCGAGAATCTGATGATGGCCGCGACGCTCGCCGACGGGGTCACCGAGATCGAGAACGCCGCCCGCGAGCCGGAGATCGAGGACCTCGCCGCCGCGCTCGCCAAGATGGGGGCGCAGATCTCGGGTGCCGGCAGCTCCCTCATCACCATCGAGGGCGTCCGCGAGCTCGCCGGGTTCGACCACACCGTCATTCCCGACCGCATCGAGGCGGGCACCCTGCTGATCGCCGGCGCCATCACCGGCGGCGACGTGACGGTGGAGGGCGCCCGCGCGGAGCACCTCGAGGCGCTGCTCGTGAAACTCGAGGAAACGGGGATCGAGGTCGTCCGCACGCCCGACGGGGTCGGCGTTCGGCCCCAGGCGTGTTGCCGTGCGACCGACGTCCGCACCGCGCCGCATCCCGGCTTTCCGACCGACATGCAGGCGCAGTTCATGGCGCTCATGACGATGGCGGAAGGCCGCAGCGTGATCACCGAGACCATCTTCGAGAACCGCTTCATGCACGTGCAGGAGCTAGTCCGCATGGGCGCCGACATCCGGGTCGAGGGCAAGACCGCGCTCGTCCGCGGCGTGCCGCGCCTGTCGGGTGCGCCCGTCATGGCGACCGACCTCCGCGCCAGCGTGTGTCTGGTGCTGGCGGCGCTGGCCGCCCAGAACACCAGCGAGGTGTCGCGCGTCTACCACCTCGATCGCGGCTACGAGCGTTTGGAGGCCAAGCTCTCGAGCCTCGGTGCCGACATCGAGCGGGTGCGGGGATGAGCGCCGGCCACGACGTGCTGCTGATCGTGCCGACGCGCGGGCGCGCGTTCGCGCGCCGGCTCGCGCTGCTCGAATCGCGTGGCGAGCAGGCATCGGGCGCCGTCGAGCAGGCGGTCCGGAAGATCGTCGCCGACGTCCGGCGGCGCGGCGACGCCGCGCTCTTCGCGTACACCAAGCGCTTCGACGGGATCGAGCTCACGGCCCGTACCCTCGAGGTGCCGCGTTCCGAGCTCGCCGCCGCCGAGGCCGCTCTTCCCGCGAGGGTGCGGAGGGATTTGCAACTGGCGGCGCGTCGGGTGACCGCCTTCCATCGCCGCCAGCGCCAGAGCTCGTGGATGTTTCGCGACGCGACCGGCGCGCGCTTGGGTCAGCAGGTACGGGCGCTCGACCGGGTCGGCGTCTACGTCCCGGGTGGCACGGCGGCGTATCCGTCGTCGGTCCTGATGAACGTCATCCCGGCCAAGGTGGCGGGGGTCGGCGAGATCATCGGCGTCACGCCGCCCGGTCGGGCCAGCACCGAGGTGCTGGCGGCGGCCCACATCGCCGGCATCGATCGCCTGTTCCGGGTCGGGGGTGCCCAGGCCGTCGGCGCGCTCGCGTACGGCACCCGCTCGATCCCGCGCGTCGACAAGATCTGTGGGCCCGGCAACATCTTCGTCGCGACCGCCAAGCGGCTGGTCTTCGGTACGGTCGACATCGACATGATCGCGGGACCGAGCGAGGTGCTGATCGTCGCCGACGGTCGCGCCCGGGCCGACTGGATCGCGGCCGACCTGCTCTCGCAAGCCGAGCACGACCCGCTCGCGGCGGCGATCCTGGTCACGCCGTCGGCCGCGCTGGCGGCACGGGTCGCTGCGTCCCTCGAAGCCCAACTCGGGGAGCTCTCGCGCCAAGCCATCGCCCGCCGCGCGCTCAAACGCTACGGCACTGCGTTCGTGACGGCGTCGCTCGCGGAAGCGATGGAGCTCGTCAATCGGATCGCCCCCGAGCACCTCGAGCTCGCGGTGCAGCGTCCCGAGCGTTGGCTCCCGTCGATCCGCCACGCCGGCGCCATCTTCCTCGGCGAGCACGCCCCCGAGCCGTTCGGCGACTACCTTGCGGGCCCGAACCACGTGCTCCCGACCGGGGGCAGCGCGCGCTTCTCGTCGCCGCTCGGCGTCTACGATTTCATCAAGCGCTCGAGCGTGATCGCCGCGGGTCCGCGGACGATGGCCACGCTCGGCCCGGTGGTTGCCCGTCTCGCGCGCCTCGAGGGTCTCGATGCACACGCGCGCGCGGTCGAACGCCGCCTGCGTTCGTAGACGCGTCAGTCCCCGCCGAGCACCGTCACGCTGATCCGCCGGTCGGCCCGCGGGCCGTCGAACTCGCAGAAGAAGATCCCCTGCCAGGTCGAGAGGCCGAGGGCGCCGTCGATCACGGGGATCGTCTCCGACGGGCCGACGAGGCCGGCCTTCAGGTGCGCGTCGCCGTTCCCGTCCTGGCGGTCGTGGCGCCAGATGCCGACCGGGATCAGCGCGCGCAGGAAGTTGACGACGTCGGTCGGCACGCTCGCGTCCCAGTTCTCCTGGATCATGACGGCGGCGGTGGCACCGTGGGCATAGACGCAGCAGAGACCGTTCTGCACCCCGCTCTCCGCGACGATCGCCCGCACGCGTTCGGTGACGTCGACGAGCGTTTCGCGGTCGCGGGTGGCGAGCTCGATCAGCGACCGCACGTCAAGTCCCCGGCGGAGTTTTGCGACAGCCGCGCGGCGGTGGTACGCGCAGACCCCAAGATGAGCACGCTCGTCACGTACCGCACCGAGGATGGCATCGCCACCGTCACCATGGACGACGGCAAACGGAACGCCCTGTCGGCACAGATGTTCGCCGAGTTGAACGCCGCGTTCGACCGCGCCGCCACGGAGAAGGTACCGGTCATTCTGACCGGTCGTCCGGAGACGTTCTCGGCCGGCTTCGACCTCAAGGTCATGATGGCGGGTGGGCCCGCCGCGGCGACCATGGTGCTCACGGGCTTCGAGCTCGGCGAGCGGCTGCTCGGGTTTCCCACGCCCGTGGTCGTGGCGTGCAACGGGAACGCGATCGCCATGGGCGCGTTCATGCTGCTCTCGACGGACTATCGCATCGGGACGGCGGGACCCTATCGCATCGTCGCGAACGAGGTCGCGATCGGGATCACGATGCCGCACTTCGGCGTCGAGATCTGCCGGCAGCGCCTCGCCCCGGCGCATTTCAACCGGGCCGTCATCAACTCCGAAAGCTACGACCCGGAGCAGGCGGTCGCGGCCGGATGGCTCGATCGCGTCGTCCCGGCGGCGGAGCTCATGTCGACGGCGCGAGCGACCGTCACCGAGCTGCTGAAGCTTAACGCCGGCGCTCATGCCGCGACCAAGCTCCGCGCCCGTGCGACGGCGCTGCAGGCGGTGCACGCCGCGATCGCCAACGATCGGACCGAGTTCAAGACGATCTTCGGACTCTGAGCCGGGGGCTCAGGCCGGCGCCTCGCCGGCGAGCGCACGCAGCCGCCCGAGCACGTCGATCTCGGCAACCGGCTTGTCGTCACGGATGCGAACGATGCGCGGAAAGCGCAGGGCGTACCCCGCGGGGTGGCGGGTCGAGCGTTGGACGACGTCGAACGTGACCTCGATCACGACCTCGGGGCGGACGCGATGCCAGCCGCCGTGGCGCTCGACGGTGAGCGCCTCGAAGCGTGCCGTCATCGCGGCAATCTCGGCGTCGGTGAGCCCGTTGTACGCCTTGCCGACATCGAGCAGCGTCGGGTCGTCCGCCGACGCCCGTACCGCGAACGTGTAGTCCGAGAGCACCTCGTGGCGCCGCCCATGGCCGCGCTCGACGGCCGTGACGACCACGTCCAGCGTCGCGAGCGGGCGCTTCAGCTTGATCCACGTCTTGCCGCGTCGTCCCGGGGTGTAGGGCGACCCCGGGTCCTTTGCGACCAGCCCCTCGTTGCCGGCAGCGCGCGCGGCGGCGAAGGCGGTCTCGACCGCGACGGCGTCGGAGGCGAGGTTGGTCGGCGCGAGGCGGATCGTTGGCGCCGGCCATTCGTAGCCGGCGAGACGCGTGCGCCGATCGCGATACGGCTCGTCGATCACGAGCGCGGCGTCGGCGGCCAGGAGATCGAAGACCACGTAGGCGACCGGGACGCGGGCGATCAGGTCGGCGTTCGGCCGCTTCCGGCCGAGACGCTGCTGCAGGGTACGGAACGAGGCGATGCGATCGTCGGGCTCGGTCTCGAGCGCCACCATCTCGCCGTCGAGCACGAGCCCGGCGGGAAGGGCGCGGAGCGCCGCCGCCACCTCGGGATACGACACCGTCACGTCGTCGAGCGTCCGCGAGATCAGCGCCACGCGCTCGTCGCCGACGTGGGCCTGGACGCGGATGCCGTCGTACTTGTCCTCGACCGCGAACGGCTCAGGGAGCGTCGCGACCAGCTCGGCCGGGGTCGCGAGCGGCTGCGCCAGCATGAACCCGATCGGATGGAAGAGGGAGAGCGTGGCGCTCCCGAGCGCGTCGTGCTTCGCGAGCACGGCGACCTCGCCGACGTCGCCGCGCAGGAGCCCCGCGCGTCGCACCAAGGCGAGCGGTCGCTCGAAGGCCGCGGCGATCGCTTCTTCCACCTGCGCCTCCTTGAGGCCGATCCGGAGCTCGCTGCCGAGGAGCTTCACGAGGTACCGCGCTTCCAATCCGCCGGCCCGCGCCAGGATCTCGTGGACCAGGCGGCGGCGTTCCTTCGGACCCGTGGCCTCGGCCAGGGCGACGAAGAAGGCCTGGGCGTCGGCGAGCGTGAGCCCGCTCGCCGGTCGATCCGCGAAGAGCGCCCCGGTCAGGTCCCCGAGGTCGCCGTGGGCCACGTAGGCCTCCCCGAGCGTCGCCGCATCGAGCCCCGAGATCGCGAGCAGGGCGTCGCGGACGATCGCCCAACCGACGCCGGTCGTCCGGGCGTCGTGCCGGGCGAAGACGGTGCCCCCGACGAAGCGGGCGGCGGTGGCCAGATCCGGGTCCTCGAGCGACCGCAGGTAGGCCGTCAGGGCCGCGTTCTTCCGCAGCCGCGATCGGGTCGCGCGGATGGCCTCGGCGACCTCGACCCAGCGCTGCAACGTTCCGGTGCCGTCCGCCATCGTGAGGATGCTAGCAAATGACCATTCGCGGCGCCCCGGGGCCTCGGCTATGATGCCGCGCCATGGCGCGCGCACGCACGATCAAGCGAGTCGGAGTCCTCCCCAGCACCGGACGCTCCGCGACCGTCACCCGCACCACCAAGGAGACCTCGATCGAGCTCTCCCTGAACGTCGACGGGTCCGGTCGGTACGACATCCAGACCGGCGTTCCCTTCCTGAACCACATGCTCGAGCTCTTCACCCGCCACGGCTTCTTCGACCTCACCATCCGCGCCACCGGTGACATCGAGGTCGACGACCACCACACCGTCGAGGACGTCGGTCTGACGCTCGGCCAGGCGTTCCGCCAGGCGCTCGGCGGCAAGGAAGGCATTCGCCGCTTCGGTGAGGCGACGGTGCCGCTCGACGAGGCGCTCATCAACGTCGTCGTCGATCTCAGCGGCCGGCCGTTCTTCGCCTACGACATCAAGACCAAGCAGAGCCGCATCGGCACCTTCGACGTCGAGCTCATCCACGACTTCCTGCTCGCGTTCGTGAACGAGAACGGCATGAACCTGCACGTCCGCATGCTCGCGGGGCGGAATCCCCACCACGTCGTCGAAGCGACCTTCAAGGGCATGGCCCGCGCGCTCGACCTCGCGACCCAGCGCGATCCGCGGGTGCAGGGCGTGCTCTCGACCAAAGGAACACTCTCCGGATGAACGGCTGGCCCATCGTCGGGTGGGCGACGCTCGGGGTGTTGGCGATCGTCGCGACCATTCTCGGGGTCGTCGGGGGGGACGAGGCGGGAATCCGCATGGTGATCCGAGCGACCGCCCGCACCTCGGTCGTCCTGTTCTCGTTGGCATTCGCGGCCTCGGCCTTGCGGCGGCGCTGGGCGAATGCCGCGACCCGGTGGATCCTCCGCAACCGTCGCCAGCTCGGGGTGTCGTTCGCGGTCTCGCACCTGATCCACCTGGTCGCGATCTTCGCGCTCGCCGGGTGGACGTGGACGGGCTTTCTCGCCAACACGCCGACGCTCACGTTGGTGGCCGGCGGGCTCGCCTACGTGTTCATCGCGCTCATGACCCTGACCTCGTTCGACCGTACTGCGGCCTGGCTCGGTCCGCGCGCGTGGCGGAAGCTGCACACGACCGGATCGTATGCGGTCTGGATCATCTTCGCGCAGAACTTCTCCGTGCAGGCCTTACAGTCGGCCTTCTATGCGCCGTATGCGGTGCCTCTCGCAGGGGCCATGACGCAGCGGTGGATGACGCCGAGTACCGCACGAGTTCCTTCGTCGGATCTCCGCCCGAGCGCTGCCTGACATGACGATCGCCGTCATCGACTACGAGATGGGGAACCTCCGGAGCGTTCAGAAGGCGCTCGAGCGGGTCGGCGCCGACGCCGTCGTGACCCGCGATCCCGACGTCATCATGGGCGCCGCTGCCGCCGTCCTGCCGGGCGTCGGCGCATTCGGCGCCTGCATGGAGAATCTCCGCCGCCACGGCTTGGCCGAGCCGGTCCGGATCTTTGCCGCGAGCGGGCGCCCGTTCCTCGGCATCTGCGTCGGCATGCAGATCCTCTTCGACGAGAGCGAGGAGTTCGGACGGGTCCCGGGGCTCGGCATCCTGCCCGGCAGGATCGTGCGCTTCGCCCCCGACCCGAAAGGGAAACGCAAGGTGCCGCAGATGGGGTGGAACGCCTTGAAGATCGAGCGGCGGGCGCCGCACCTCGCGGGGCTGAAGGACGGTGTCCAGGTGTACTTCGTGCACTCCTACTATCCGGTGCCGGCCGATTCCGAGATCGTCGCCACCACGACCGACTACGGTGGCGTCTTCGCGTCGTCGGTCTGGCGCGACAACATCTTCGCGACCCAATTCCACCCCGAGAAGAGCCAGGCCGTCGGGCTCCGGATCCTCGCCAACTTCGCCGAGCTCGCCGGCGAAACCGGCGCGACCGCCGCGGCGCGCTGAGACCGAACCCATGCTCGTGATTCCTGCGATCGACTTGAAGGGTGGCCGCTGTGTGCGTCTCGTCCAGGGCGACATGGCGCGCGAGACCGTTTATGCCGACGACCCGGTGCCGGTGGCGCAGGGCTTCGAGCGGGCCGGCGCCACATGGATCCACGTCGTCGACCTCGACGGTGCGATCAGCGGCAAGCCCGTCAACGAGGAGGCGATCGCGCGCGTCTGTCGCGCGGTCGGCGCCAAGGTGGAGGTCGGCGGCGGCGTCCGCGACCTCGCGACGCTGGAGCGCGTGCTCGCGGCCGGCGCCGGGCGCGTCGTGCTCGGAACGGCAGCGTTGGAAGATCCCCAGTTCTTCGCGACCGCGTGCCGCCGTCATCCCGGGCAGATCCTCGCCGGCATCGACGCACGCAAGGGCAAGGTCTCGGTCGCCGGCTGGACCAAGGACAGCGCGACCGACGCCGCCGGGCTCGCCGTCGAGGTGCAGCGGGCCGGAGCCGCTGCCATCGTCTTCACCGACATCGCCCGCGACGGCACGGGCGACGGCGTGAACGCCGCCGCCGTCGACGCGATCGCCGACGCGGTCGACGTCCCGGTGATCGCCTCGGGCGGCGTCGCTTCGCTCGACGATCTGCGGAAGCTCCGCGCCCTCGGCCGTCGCAACCTCGAGGCGGTGATTGTCGGGCGCGCCATCTACACCGGCGCCGTCGACCTCGCGGTCGCGCTCCGCGTCGGCCGCGGCGAGGAGCCGTAGTGCCGTTGGCCAAGCGCATCATCCCCTGTCTCGACGTGAAGGACGGTCGGGTCGTGAAGGGTGTCAACTTCGTCGGGCTCCGCGACGCCGGCGACCCGGTCGAGGTGGCGACGCGCTACGACCGCGACGAGGCCGACGAGCTCACCTTTCTCGACATCACGGCGTCGCACGAGGCGCGGCCGATCATCCTGGACGTCGTGTCGCGCACCGCCGAGCGCGTGTTCATGCCGCTCACGGTCGGGGGCGGCGTGCGCGAGATCGCCGACATCCGCGCGCTCCTGAACGCCGGCGCCGACAAGGTGTCGATCAACACCGCGGCGGTCGCCCGTCCCGAGTTCGTCGACGAGGCCGCGCAGCGGTTCGGGAGCCAGTGCATCGTGGTCGCGATCGACGCCAAGCGGATTCCGGCGCCCCCGACGGAGGTGCCGCGTTTCGAGGTGTTCACCCACGGCGGCCGACGCCCGACCGGGTTCGACGCCGTCGAATGGGCCGTCCGCATGGAGCGCGCCGGGGCGGGGGAGATCCTGCTCACCAGCATGGATCGCGACGGCACGCAGGCCGGCTACGACGTGCCGCTGACGCGCGCGGTCAGCCGGGCCGTGAGCATTCCGGTGATCGCGTCGGGCGGCGTCGGCACGATCGAGCACCTCTACGACGGCCTGACGGCCGGCGAAGCCGACGCGGTGCTGGCAGCGTCGATCTTCCACTACGGCACCTACACGATCCGGCAATGCAAAGAGTATCTGCACGCGCGCGGCGTCGACGTCCGGTTGTGATCGGATGAGTGGGTCGAATCGGATCGCCACCGACCCGGATGTCGTCGATGCCTGGATGCAGCATCCGACCGCCCGGTTTCTGGCGCACCCGATGTTCGAGTCGCTGCGGCGATGGGCGCACGGCGCCCTCGGCACCGACGACGTTCCGCTCGAAGCGACCATCGCAGCCATGGATGCGGCCGGCGTGCGCGTCGGTGTCACCTGCGCCTGGTGGGGACCGGAAGGGCCGCTCATCTCGAACGACGAGGTCGCCGGCTTCGTCCGCCGATATCCCGACCGTTTGATCGGCGTCGCGTCGGTCGATCTCGCACGACCACTCGACGCCGTCCGTGAGCTCCGCCGCTGCGTCCGCGAGCTCGGCTTCCGGGGGCTCCGGGTCCTGCCCTGGCTCTGGAACCTGCCGCCCGACGATCGCCGGTACTATCCGCTCTATGCGGAATGCGTCGACCTCGGTGTTCCGTTCTGTCTGCAGGTCGGCCACACCGGTCCCCTAGGGAACCTCTGCACAAATCGATCGTATCGGGTAAAAGAAATTTCGATCG
>CAZWAX010000075.1:0-17453 GCA_964631985.1 uncultured Polyangiaceae bacterium
CTGCCGGGGCTTGGCACGTGCGCGCGGTGGGGGTCTCGCTACGCTCGCCCCCATCCAATTCAGGACGGGTGATATCTGCCCAAATGAGATGCTGGGGTGGAGCGAAGCGACGCCCCCACCACGCGCACGTGCCAAGCCCCGGCAGGTTGCTCAAAAAGGGGCAGATGCGAGGCGCGACCGACTGAGCGCGGAGGCGTAGCGGAGCTACGCCGCACAAGCGAAGGAGGGAGCAACGACGCAGATGCCCCTTTTTCAGCAACCGGCTAGTAGCTGGCGACACTACCTACGGGGCGGCATGACCCCGCCTGCAGGCGACGGAGCGTGTCCAGCACGTCCGGATCGGCTTTCATGATCTGGAGTCTCTGAAGTGCGGCGTCGAGATCCGGTGGCGGAACGCAGGCAGCCGCTCCGAAGAAGACCTTCCAGTTGCCGAGATCTTTCAGCGCGTCCCCGTCGCGCAGGATCCCGCCCCGGCGCGCGGCCTGGATGATGGCGAGGTCGAGCCACGCGGTGAAATTCTCCGGCGCCAAGGCGATGGCGGAGCGCGCGTGCTCCTCGGCCAGGGTCAGGGCATCGTTCGGCCACGGATGCTGGGCCGCCATGCCCAAGAGCCAGCTCGCCGACAAGACGTGCGACGCGCTCTGGTCGTCAACCGTGAAGTCGAAGACCGCCATGGCATCCCGCTCCGTCGCGAGCTCGTTCGTCATCGGGACCTCGAAGGTGCGTGAGATGGCTTCGGCGAAGGCCCGCGCGATCAGGACCTGCCCCATCAGACGCGGGTGATGTCCATCGACGAACAGCTCGTTTCCGAGGATGCCGGAGGGCGATGCCGCCTCGAGCAGCGCCACCGCGTCGACGAGCGGGATCCGATACTCGGCGGTGAGCCGGCGGATGAGCGCGTTCTGCGCCCGTGTCGCCCGCCCCCAATGATGGCGCGCATCCAGCTCGACGGCCTCCCAGTAAAGGTCGCGGGCTCTCGCGACATCGCCACCGGCTTGGACGCATTTCGCCGCCTCGTAGCACAGGAGGGCGGCGATATCGGTGTCCGCCGGCGCTCGACTCTTGCATCGAGTCTCGGTGCGGACGCAGCCGCCATCCTTCTGCTCGCCGAGCGCATCCTCGATGGACGCCCGGGCCTGCTCGGCGTCGCGACCTCCGAAGCTCGGCTCGACACCGGACAGGTTTCCCGCCGCCGTCGAGACGATCGGCACCAGCCCGGCGGCCCGAGCGGTCTCGATCGTGGCGCGAAGCTCGTGCTCATAGGTGCCGAAGTCCGGGCGGCGGTCCACCAAAGACGCTTCGATCAACGACAAGCGTATCCAGCGCGCCACCAGAGACCACTGTTCCACGCGCTGATACCAACCTGGACGCCAGACCGCCGCAGGGTCGCTACCGCGCAGGTCGCCTTCGTTGTGGCCGGAGTAGAGCAGCATGACACCTGGGTTGCTCCGATCGCGAAACGCGGTCGCTTCGCCCAACGCGACCCATTGCGGGTAGAGCGGATGGCCGTTCTGCGCGAGCATGTGAATGACGACCGGACGCTCCCCGAGGCGATTCCCGAACATGACGGCCACGAGCGCCGGAATCGAGATCTTCGGGCGGGTATCGGCGCCCCGCATCGTCGATTCCCCGACGGCGAACACCTCGAAGACCCCATCGCGCGGGGCAGCGTTCCACATGCGCACGAAGAGTACGGCCCGATAGACGGCCTCGGCAGCGACAGGAACGACAAGCAGGAGGATCGCGATACGGAGCACTGTCCTGCGTCGGCTCAAGATGCGCGCTCTCCGTAGAAGCGGGATGACCGGAACGCGAATCTATTGGGGTGGCGGCGCGGCCCCCGGGGCCATCGGAGCGGCTTCGGCAGCGGGCGTCGGTCGCGCTGTCGACGTCGGGCCCGCGGTCGGGCCCGGACAGGATCCCACCGCGGCACGGGCGAACGACGCGCACGCGTCGGCCTCACCGAGGGCGGCCTTGGCGAGCGCCCGCTCGCGGGCCGGGCCGGATTCGGCGAGTGCTTTCAACCCCTTCCCGAACAGTTCGCTCGCCTCGATCGCTTTTTTGCAACCGTCCGGGTCCTTGGCTTCGGCGCACAGCGACTTGTCGAGCGTGAGCGCGGCGCGACAGCTGATTTCCTGGTCGCCGGTACCGCCGCACTCGTTCGGGTTCCCCGAGCGCGCCGCATCCCGAAGACGATCACAGAACGGCTTCAACTCCGGGTCGGTTTGGCACATCTCGTACTTGGCCGGGGGGAACATGAACGAGCGCCCTTGGGGATTCGTGCGCAACTCGTGGAGCACCGACCGGAGATAGCGACACTCGCTTTCCTGCTCCGGAATGAGGGCGCACGGCGCGTCGGAATCCGTCGCGACGGCACGGCAGGCGACGAGATCGAACGACCGCGCTGCGAACGCCCGCACCTTTGGGTCGGCGAGCAAGGCGTCGTCCTTCTTCTTGCCCGACAACACGGCCACGTACTCCTCACATGAAGACGCGGCCTTGGGGTCTGGGGAAGGCGCCGGCGTAGGCTTCGCCTCCGCGGATCCTTCCGGCTTGGGGGCTCCCGTCTGCGCATGTCCGGAAACGAGGGAAGCGAGGGAGGCGATGACGACCCAGCTCGCGATCCACGCGAACCGACGCAGGCGACCTACCGGGGCGACGGAAACGTCCAAGGCCCGTTCGTCGTCGCAGGGAACGTCACGCATGTCGCAGGGAACGTCACGCATCTGGAAGCGCACGCGGCGAGTGCGTACCAGGCGCTATGGAAAGGTGTCAAGGTTCGGGCGCGTGTTCGCCGGGAAGGCGACCGCCTCGTGACCCCTGTGGCGTCAACGCAAAGAGCGCGGCGGCAGACACGCGATCGGCGCCGACGAGCGCGGAGGGCCGGCCGGAGCCAGCGTCGTCTCTCACGCGGGAAGGACCGCAACCCTCCGCGAGCTCTCCGTATCCGGCGCGTCCATCGCGCCGGACGGGGTCGCGGCGAAGAGCACTCACCACGCGACGCTTGATCTCCACCAAGCGTTGCTCGACGACGGTGTGGCTGCGCTCGGTGACGAGCGCCTTCAGAGTGCGGATGATGCGCCACGGCCGCCGCAGGTAACCGATCACGAGAAACATCATCATGCCGACCGCTCGGATCCACGCGAGCTGGCGGCTCGAAACGTGTCGCGTGAGCGAGGGCGCACGGTCGAGATCGCCGTAGCCGAGCTGCGCGAAGTACTCGTTGCTGAGCTCCGGCACGACGCCCTCGTCGCGCAACTGGCGAAACAGCTCGCTGCCGGGGTACGGCACGAATGGAAAGAGCGGCAGATCTTCGGCGCCGAGCCAGGCGAGCCGCATACCCAGGCGCACCGTGTCCCAGATCTCGCGCCGGGTCTCGTTCGGGAAACCGATGATGAGATTTGCCTTCACCACGATCCCGCTCCGCGTGGCCGCACGGATCGACTCGACCATCCGCTCCGGCTTGATCCTCTTCTTGATGCGCTGGAGCGTCCGCGGCGAGCCGGACTCCGGCGCGTAGCAGATGTTGTGGCAGCCGGTACGGTGCAGCGCCGCCAGCACCTCGGCATCGAGCGCTTCCGAGCGCGTGCCCGACGGCAGTTGATAGGTGATCGAGAGCTTGCGCCGCTCGAGCTCGGCGCAGAACGCGAGAATCCAATCACGCTTGATGATCGCGGTGAGGTCGTAGAAGTCGATGTTGGTCGCGTCGTAGCGCTCGACATAGGACGCGATCTCGTCGACCACGTCCTGCACGTCGCGCACGTAGTAGCGGGTCGTCCACATCGTGGGGCTCGAGCAGAACGTGCACTGATACGGGCAGCCGCGGGTGGCGAGAATCGGCATCGAGCGTCCGAGATTCACACCGTAGCCGAAGCCGCCCTGCATGTACTTCTCGACCGGGAAGAGGTGCCACGCCGGGCGCGGGATGGCGTCGAGGTTCCGAATCCGTGCGCGCGGCGCCGTCCGCTGCGCGCGGCCGTCGATCCGATACGCGATCCCGGCGACGTCCGCGAGCGCCCGCGTGCCGGCGACGTACTCGGCGAGCTCGACGATCGTCTCTTCCCCCTCGCCGATCGCGCAGGCGGTGACCGCCGGGCAACTGTCGAGCACGAAATCCCACGCACCCGCGGCGTGCTCGCCGCCGATGAAGATGGGGCGATCCGGAAAGCGCGCGGCGATGGCGCGCAGCAGGTCTTCGACGTGCGGCCACTGCTGGGAGAAGATCACCGAGATGCCGATGGCGTCGGTGCTCGGGTCGATGCGCTCGAGAATCTCGGGAATCGTGAGCCCGTGATGAATCAGATTCGGCTGGGACGTCGGCCCGCGCTGCAGGGGCGCCTCACCGAGCGCATCGACGACGCCGACGCGATAGCCCGACTCCAGCAATGCTCCGGCGACGTACGCGACGCCGATCGGCAGAACGACCCCGACCGTATAGGCGAAAGGCGACGAAATGGCGGGCGGACGCACGATCGTGATGTGCGGCGCCGGCGCACGCCCCTCCCCCTCGCCGATTCCCCTCGTCGCGGCGCGGGACGACCCCCCGCAATGCTTCGCAGGCCGAGGAGAATCCATGAGCGGACGAGGGCTACCACCGGCCCCGTCCGGCGGTCAACGATTTTTCCGACGTCGAGACTGCTCGGCAGCTGTCGGCACCAACCCTGTGCCGAGAATCGGCTCCTTGCCGACGGTCCGCGCCCCTTGCTATGGACTCGCGCTCGCCTGCGTCTCTACGACGATCTTCCGAGAACGTTCGAGCCGCGTTGCCGAGCCCACAGGCCCCCGCCGTCGATCGCACGTGAAATCGTCATTCCGCAGATTGGCCTACCCGCTCGGCGAGTTTGCGGCATTCGCGACCCTGCTGTTCGTCGTCCGCTTCATCATGCGGGGCCACCTCGTCCCGCAACTGGATGAAGAGTGCACTATAGGCGGTGCGGCCCTCGACATCCTCGCGCAAGGGATTCGCTTCCCGTTGCCCGTCTACGCGCCGAATGACTACGAGAACGGCTTTTTCTACAGCGCGCTACTGGCTGCCGGCTCGTTCTCCCTGCTCGGCCGGAACGTCCTGGCCCTCAAGCTACCGACGCATCTGATCGCGAGCCTGGGCGCCGTCGCGACGGTCTGGCTGCTGCGCAGCTGTCTCGACGAGCTCCGACTCCACACGCGCCACGCGCGTTGGACGGCGATGGCCGTGTTGGTCGTGGCCACGGCCTTCGCGCCCCGCGAGCTCGTGCTCTTCCAGACATGGAACGTCGGCATCGGGAGCCATGCGGAGGGTTTGGCGATCGACATGGTGCTGCTCGCATTGTTCGCGCGACGACGTGCCGGCTGGTCGACGGGCGGGATCGCCGCGTTCTGGGCGCTCATGGGGTTGGCGGTGCATGTGAACAAGGGAGCGCTGGTCTTGGTCCCCGTACTCGCGGTCGCCGAGCTGCGTCTCTCGCGAGCGTCCGCCCGACGCCTCGGCGCCGTCGTGCTCGGGTTCCTGCTCGGGAGCGCTCCCGAGCTCTTCACGCTGGCTCGCTCCGACACGGCAAGCGGGGGCTGGTCGACGCTCGTGTCCAAGCTGATCGTCCATGCCCGGGATTTTCCTTCCGCCTTCGTTCTCGATGTCCTGGCCCTCGCGGACTATCGCGGCGAGCTTCTCGCAACGTGGGTACTCGCGCTCGCAGTCGCGCTGGCACTGCTGCGGGTGGACCATCGTCACCGCTCGATCCAAGACAGCCCGAGCGCGCCGAGCGCCCTCCGGCTGACCGTGGGGTTCCTCCTGCTCCACCTCGCCGGGCTCGCCGTCATGGCGCAGGGCGGAATCGACAACTACGCGCTGCACGTGCATCCGCCACTGGTGGTGCTCACCGCGCTGCTGGCCGGATGGCTATGCAGTGCGGCGTCGAAGCACTGGGGTCCGCGCGCCGGGATGTGGACCGGCGCGCTGCTCGTCGCCCTGATGGTGCTGGTCCATCGCCCGGACCACCTGAAACCGAGTCTCGAGTGGGTGTCCGCACTGTGGGACAAACGTGGCAGCGCGGCTTGCTCCTGGCGTCTCGGCGAGGGGTTCGTACGGGTGCAGGCCCATGATGCCATCAGTCACACTTTGCTGGGCACCCCAGCTCTTTCAGGGCGCGACCCGCAATTGCAGCTGAAGCGCGAACGCCACGCGATCGAGCTCTGTCGATCGCTCTCCGAGGTGGCGCAAGTCCTGGACTGCATTGGCGGCGTCGGGCGCGATTCGCATTTCGGGTCGGGGCCGATCGATGGCGAACCGCCGGCCGAGCTGAGCGGCGTCGAGCGCCGAGCGTACGCGTTCTACAACGGCGTCCGCACGGGCGGAGACCTGACGCCATGTGACCAGTTCCGCGAGCCCGCCTTGACGCAGGAATGTCGAACGGCGGTGCGGTTGGACTGCCTCATTCGGGCCGACATCGCCACGCGCTTCGCGTCCGGCGAGCCGCTCGGGCGACCGCACTGCGACATTCCGGAACCGCCGATGGACGGGTACTGGGCAGAGATGCGGGTGGACCTGCGCTCGCGACCGACGGGGAGCGCCCCCAGGGCGCCGCGCGAGCTCAACGACGAGGGAGTAAAGGGATGCGTGGCCGTCGTCGCTTCGTGTTATTGACGGCGATGGGTCCCCTGCGCGTCGTAGTGCGGAACCTTCGATGAACGACAGCAGCATACGGACCGCCGCCGACCGCCCGCAGATCACCGTGCTCGTAGCAGCCTACAACGAGGCTCCGGTGATCGGAGCCGTCGTGCGCCAAGCGCGCGAAGCGGTGCCGTCGGGCGAAGTCCTCGTCGTCGATGACGGCTCGACCGACGGGACCGACCGGATCGCCGCCGAGGCGGGGGCCCGGGTGGTACGCCTGCCGGCGAACGAGGGTAAGGGATGTGCGGTGCGCCGCGGGCTGCCCGAAGCGCAGGGCGACGTGATCGTGCTGATCGATGGCGACGGTCAGGACGACCCGTCCGAGATACCGTCCCTGCTGGAAGCGTTGCGGCCGGGCGTCGATCTGGTCGTCGGCTCGCGCTTCATCGGTCGCCTCGAGGCCGGCGCCATCACGCCGGTGAACCATTGGGGCAACCGGTTCCTGACCACGACGATCAACCTGCTGTTCGCGACCCGGCTCACCGATACGCAGGCGGGGTTCAAGGCGGTGCGGGCCGACGTGCTCGAGCGGGTGCGCTTGAGCGCCCACCGCTTCGACATCGAGGTCGACCTGCTGCTCGGCGTGCTGCGGGCGGGTGGGCGCGTGATCGAAGTACCCGTGCGACGCGCCGCACGCCCGCACGGCACGAGCCACCTGAACAGCATCCGTGACGGCGTGCGGATCTTTCGGCGCATCGTCACGCGGCGCTTCGGCTGACGCCCCTGAGGCCGCAGCTCCGGACCAGGAGCGACCGGCGATGGCCTTTGCCGGACCGAAACCGCCCGTGGTAGTCGCGTAACGTGCGCGTCACGTTCGTCCCCAGCGGTCTCGAGCACCTCGGGATCGCCGCCCTCTCGGCGTACGTGAACGGCATCGACGTGACCGCAAAGCTCGCGCGTCCACGATGATCCGCGCGGCAGCCCGCGTATCGGCAGAGCTCGCCGGCTTCGCGATCCTGCTCTTCCTCACCCGGTTCATGATGCGGAGCCATCTCATTCCGCTGATGGATCAGGAGTGCCACATCGGCGGCATCGCGATCGACGTGCTCGCGCACGGGGTGCGCTTCCCGCTGCTCGCGTACGCGCCGAACGAGTACGATAACGGATCGTTCTTCAGCGGCCTATTGGCCTCCCTCTCGTTCGCGCTGCTCGGCCGCAACGTGCTCTCCCTCAAGCTCGTGACGCATCTCATCTCCGCGGCGGGCGCGGTCGCGGCGCTCTGGCTGCTCCGCGGATGCCTCGACGAGCTCGGCGTGCGGAATCGACGCGCGCGGTGGGCCGCGACGGCCGCACTGGTGATCGGGATCGCCTCGGCACCACGCATCGTGACGCTGTCCTCGATGTATGCGGTCGGGAACCATGCCGAGGGGAGTGCGATCGACGTCATCCTGCTGGCCTTCTTCGCACGCCTCGTCCGTCGTCGGTCGCCGGCGCTGACGGCGGCGTTCTGGGCGCTGGTCGGATTCGCGCTCTACCTCAACAAAGGAACGGCGCTGGTGATCCCGGTGCTCGCTCTCGCGGAAATCGCGCTCTCGTGGCGGGTACGCCCGCGCCTTCTCGCCGCACTCGGGGGGTTCCTGGTCGGGGTGTTGCCCGAGCTCCTGGTGATCGCGCAGCGGCGCGGCCTCGGCTGGTCCGTCATGAGCTCGAAGCCGAGCGTGCACGGGTTTCCGCATGCGTTCATCGACGACCTCGTGACGCTCGGAGAACATCGCATCGAGCTGCTCGCGCTCTGGGCCGCCAGCATCATCGTCGGCGGTGCGTTGCTCGCTCCCCTCATCGGTCGGCGACACCGGTCCACCGCCGCGCCGAGGGGACCACTACCGCCGTCGACCGAGGCCTCGCGTCTCACCCTGGCCATGATGGTGGGGTTCACGTGCCTCCACCTGGCAGCGCTCACCGTCATGGCACAGGGCGGCGTCGACTCGTATTCCATCTATAGCTACCCGACCATCGTCGTCCTTTCGGCCCTGCTGGTCGCGGGGATGTGCGTCCGCGTCGAGGCGCGCTGGGGACGGCGGCATGCAATGCTCGCCGCTGTGACGGCAACGGCGTTGACGGCGCTCCTCTACCGTCCCGACGCGCTGGCCTGGAGGCCGGCGGCGGTTTCCGCGCTGTGGCACAATACCGACGCGGCCGCGTGCTCCTGGCGCTTTGCAGAGGGGTTCGAGCGTGAGCACCAGTACGGGCTGGCACCGGCCGGCACGACCCGCGAGCAGCACGCGATCGAGCGGTGCCGGTCGCTCTCCGAGCAGGATCAGATCCTCGACTGCGTCGGCGGCATCGCGCGCGAGCTCAACTGGCGCCAGGACGGCACCGTGCAGGGTGAGCCGCCGGCGGGCCTGGGCGCGGTCGAACGGCGCGCCTACGCCTTCCACTGGGGGACGCACCGCCTCGGAGACTTGGAGCCGTGCTCCAGCTTCCGCAGCCCGGAGCTGGTCGCGGACTGCGCCGCCGCCGTTCAGCTCGAATGCCTGGTGTTCACCGATGTCCTGACGCGCTTGGCTTTCGCTCACGGGGTCGCGCAGCCCCAATGCGCGCTGCGCGAGCCACCGATGAACGGCTACTGGGCGGCGATGCGCCGCGGTTTCCTCGCGCGCCCAGCGGGAAAGGCGTCGGACCTGCCGCCCGCATCGGCGGGCACCGACCTGGGAGCCTGCGAGCCCGTACTTCGCGCCTGTTATCCTCCGTCGGTCTGAATCGCCGCTGCGGCTGGACACCGACGACGTGCGTTCACGTTGCGAAAGTTTGCCGTTTCGCCGACAGTGCCCGTTCGATGACGAGCGCGCGTCGACTCCCGTCGGTGGTCTGCCCGCCCCTCCCACCGGGATGGGTGGTCGTCGATCGGGGCGATCGGCTGGTGTTCCACGCCCGACCGTCCAGTCACGGGCGGCCGACGCTCGAGGTCGCCCTTACCGCGGATGGGACCTTGCAGGTCTCGGCGACGACGGCCCAGCAGGCGGACTACGAACGCGGCGCCCTCGAAGCGGTACGCCTGCATCTCGTCGAACGCTCCGACGTCGTGTCGACCTATCTGCGCCAGCGTGAGTGGCTCCGCGCCCGGCTACGCGGCGAGACCCCGACGCCCGATCCGTACGCGGGACCGCTGGAAGCCTTCGGAGCGTCGGAAACGTCGCGCGATCTCTGGGCACGCGCCCTGCTGCGGTTGGCGCTGGTCCCGTCGGTCGCATCGAAAGCATCCCGGCTGCTACCGCGCGCGGTCGAGCTCGGATCCGTCCCGACGCGGGCGCTCGCGGTGACCGTCGCGATCGTGCTCGGTGAGCTCGCGTCGGTCATCGACGTGCTGCGCGACCTGCCACCCGTCGGGAGGGATGACCCCTGGCTCGCGGCCGTCCTCGCATGCTGGCGCGGCGACTTCGCTACGGCCGACACGGCCCTCTGCCTGTGGCTGGAAGGCACCCATCCGCGGCGCGTACCGATCGCGGCGCAGCTGTACGACGAGGCGTCGTGCGCTTCGACCGCCGGTACGATCGCCCGGCGGGCACTCGAAGCGTTGCCGGTGACCGACGCGGCGGCGGTCGAGCTTCTGCCTTTCGTCGACCCGTCGGAACCGATCGCGCAGTTGCCGGAGCGCATCGCCGCCGCGAGACAACGCGACCCGGGACAGGTGTCCAGTCTCGCGCAGATGCTGATCCGGCGCGGCGAGTTTCACCTCGCCCGCGATCTCTATGCACGGGGTTTGGAGACGTGGCCGGAATCCGCGGCGCTCTTGCGCGAGCTCGCCGAGCTCTTGCTCTGGGTCGGCGCGCTCGACGAGGCGGAACAGCCGATCCGTCGGTTGGCGAGCGCCGATCCCGCGGGCGCGGCCCTGCTCGGGGCCACACGGGAGCTCGCGCGTGGCGCGCTGACGACGGCCGAGGAGACGCTGCGATCGGTGCCACGCAGCGCGCGGGCCGATCGCCGCTACACCGTGCTCCGGGGCGAGCTGCTCGTACGCCGCGGACGGCATCGTCGCGCCCGCCGCGTATTGACCGAAGAAAGCGGCAGCCACCAGACGGTGGCCGGTCGCATCCTCGGGGCGATGTGCGCCATCCGCTGCGGCGACGCAGTGCACGCGGTTGCCGGCGAGGACGAGGAGTTCGGCTGGATCCGCACCGGGGAGCTCGCCGCGTTGACGCCGGACGAGCCTGCAGAGCTGCCGCGCGATTCCGAGCAGCTGTACGCTCGCTTCCAGCGGGCACTCGAGAATCTGCGCGGCAACCGTTCGACGACGCCGACGGTGGTCACCGGCGACGGCGCACCCCGCAATGCGCCGCCCCCTCCCGAGATGAGGCAACGAGCCGCCGCCGTCCTCTTCCGCATCCTGCACGCCGATCCGGAGCGAGTCCTGCAGGATTTCGGCACGCTCGTTGCGGAGCACCCCGACAGCGCCCATCCGTACTGCTATCGGGGCGAGCTCCTGCTCTGGCTCGGCCGCTACGACGAGGCGGAAGGCGATTTCCGACGTGCCCACGAGATCTCCCGCCTGCGGCGCTGGGCCTACGTCGGCTTGAGCGCCGTCGCGCTGCTGCGCGGGCGCCCGCACGAGACGCTCCTCATCGCGAAACGATGCGAGGCCGCCTGCGGTCCGAACAGCGCCGCCACGCTCGGCGTCTATGTCGGGGAAGCGCACCGCATGCTCGGCCATCGCCGCCGAGCCATCTGGGCGCTCGATGCCGCGCTGGCGGCGAAGCCAACGCGCCTCGGCGCACGCATCAACCGCGCGCTGATCGCGACCGGCCGCGACGCCGAAAGTCTCCAGGCCGACGCCTGGCGACAGGTCTGCGGGTCGGCCCCCGGCCTCGCCGCCGCCGCGCACACCGACGTTTCCTCGCTACCCGGATGCGGCGATCATGCGGCGAGGCTCCACGCCTGCCTCGCCCGCATGCGCGGCAATCGCTCGTCGAACATCGTCTCGTACGTGGACGTGACCGGTCAGTTTCGGGTGCGTCGGATCAGCGCCGAAGAGATGATCCGATCGACGAAGGACATGCACCGGGAGTACCTTCTCGACTTCTTCAACGTCTGAGGCCGCACCGGACTTCGATCGGCGTCACGGGCGCACGTCGTCGAACTGCGGCACGAAGGCGAGCGGCGACGGTTTGCCCTGCGGCCGCTCCGCGAACGGCACGAGCCCGCGGCTGCCGAAATTCTTGATGTCACGCTCGCGTGGACCGACGCAGGCATCGTGGAGGGCACACGGTGCGCAGACGTCCGGCTTCCGGCGCGAGGCGAAGTGCTCCGGCGCGAGGCGGTACAGGGAAAGCGGCACGACCATCTCCGGGACTTCGCGCAGCACGCACGGCGGGAAACCGCAGGAGCCCACGGCTTGCACCGGAATCCCCGCGCCGATCAGCGTCCGCACGCAGGCGGACAGCGGACCGGCTACCTCGTCCAGCGCGACGGGGTCACCGTCTGCCGGATCGTGCGCCTCGGATGGGTTGGAGAACGAGACCGCGAGCCCGTGCGCAGCGAGCGGCAGGAACTCCGCGACGATCCGCTCCGCGGTCGCCGGTAGGTGCGGGAGGTTGCGACGGCCGACGACGCAGTTCAGCGCGACACGCAGGCCGGCACACAAGCTCGCGCGAATGCCGGCCTCCGTGCGCACGTGCGTACCCGGCGCCCGCGTCAGGAGGTCGGACAACTCGGAATCCCCCGCGTGGTACGAGACGGTCAACCCGTGGACGCCGGCGGCGACGAGGTCCTGGGCGTAGCCCGGCTTCGCCATCCGGATCGCGTTCGTCTGCAAGAACGGCTGCAGGCCGGCGGCACGCGCGTGCCGCACGAGATCGAGCAGCTCCCCGTAGACGGTCGGCTCACCGCCGGAAATCATGAGCTGACGGACGCCACCCGCCGCCATCTCGTCGATCCATTGCTCGAGCATCGTGCGCGACGGACCGGGCCAGTCGCGGCCCTGCCAGCAGAAGCCGCAGTCCTGGTTGCAGCGGAAGCCGACCCGGACGATGGCTTCCGTGTCCGACACGTTGCGGAAGTCCGTGTCCTGCATCAAGGCGAAGGGTCTCCACGCGTTCAGGGCCGCCTGCAACGCGTCGATCGGCGTGCCCTCCCGCTCCGCGTGCCGCAGCCGCCGCACCAGCGCTCGCAGCACCTCGGGCTCGGCCGTGCCGCGGTAGGCGAACGCGACCCGGTTCCCCGCGAACAACGCGGGCTCGGATCCCGGGTCATGCAGCTGCAGATCGAGGTCGCCGACCTTGACCTCCATCCGCCACGGCTTCACCCGCTTGTCGTGCCAGGCGAACGGCAGGTGCGCCGGGATGCCGAGAAGCGCGCGGAGCGCTCCGGTCACGCCGTCCGCCAGGGTCGGGATGAACGGGCTCAGCATGACGGACACGCCGTTGGAATGCATGGTCAGACTGGCCGCCTCGCCCGAGTCCTATCCCTATTGGCCGCGGGACGTCCACCAAAAGCTGCGCCCGATGCGTGTCGGTTCGCGTGGCGGGCCGAGGGCGCGAACGCCACAGCATCCCGACTCACGATCTCGCTCGGCACGTCCGTTGACGTCCCAGGCGAGCCCAGCTAGCTATCCCCGCCTCTCGCACATGCGCATGACGTCTCCTGGTATCGTCGTCCCCTTTCTGGCGGTCATGGTCGTCTTCGGGATCACCCGTGCGAAGGCCGAGGACCCGCCACCGGAGGTGGATGCGGCGCGGCAGAGCGAGCGATACGTCATCCAACCCGGTGCCGAGCCGCTGTTCGCGGAGATGCTCGGCCAAGGAGAGACCCTGCCGGGCGGCTGCACGTTGAGCGACGGGAAGATCGAACGGACTTCGGTCCTCGCAACCTACACCTGCGGCGATGCGCAGATCGTGCTGCATCTGATCCACCCGGCGAGCGCGCCGGTCGGTGCCGTCGGCACGCAGCGTTTGGCCGTCACGGTAGCGAGCGGTACGCCACCCGCGGGACTCGTCGAAGCGGTCGCCGACAGGATTCGCGTCCACGGGTCCGCGTTCGAATGGACCGAGGTGGGCATGCGCAGCTCGCCAGCGAGGCGCTGGCCCTTCGCCGTCGGCGCCGTGGTCGCGATGCTCGCGTTCTGGGCTTGGCGGCGCCGCGCCGCCAGGCGCAAACGCTCGGACTGACGGGCGCCCATCGTGGCGGTCGCGAGGCAGTCGAACCGTAGGCGCGTAGCGGTTTGTCTCGTGCTTGCCCTCCTCGCGTGCGCCACGGCAGCGCTTGCCGAGCACGTGAGGGACGGGGCGCCGATCTCTCCCGAATTTGCGCAGGCGTTGTACACCCGTGTCGTCGAGCTGCGCGAGCCCGACGGGTGTCGGGTCGCGCGCTTCGATACGGCTCGCTTC
The DNA here is from genome assembly GCA_964631985.1 of uncultured Polyangiaceae bacterium. Taxonomy (GTDB): domain Bacteria; phylum Desulfobacterota; class Binatia; order UTPRO1; family UTPRO1; genus UTPRO1. The sequence goes on from CAZWAX010000075.1 coordinate 13,966, forward strand.
CGCGTCACGATCGGGATCGCCACGTCGGCGGGCGGAACGCATTTCTTCGACCTTGCGACCAGGCCGGGACTGATCCCGGTGGGGAGGACCGCAGGCGACTGGGCGATCGCAGTGCCCGCGCCGCTCGCAGGCGATTGTCCGACGACCGTGGCCGCGATCGAGCGTGTCCTCCGTGACACAACGGCGCCCGCCGCCGCCAACGCGGGGGGCGCCGCACCGCTGTCATCGCGGTCGCACTACCAGCTGCTCGCAGCAACGTTCCTGCTGCTCCTGCTCGGGACCGGTCACGTGCTCTATCGCGCGGCAGGCGCGCGCACGGCGCCGGCCGGCGCGGTCGCGGCGCTGGTGCTCGTGTGCACCGTGGGGCTCGGGTTGCGCCTCGAGCTGTCGCCACGCACGTTCCTGCACGAGTACTACCACATCGCGGAAACCGTTCCCGCGTATCTCAGCGGCGAGGTCGTACCCGGATACGGGAGGACCGGCCCCGCGCTCTTCCGCCTCGTCGGTCGTCTGCTCGGACGTAGCGACGACGTCCAGATCATCTTTCTGACCAACGCCGTCATCTCCTCACTGGCCGTTCCCGCCGTCGCGATGTTCGTGCTGGCGGTGCTCGGGAGCTGGCCGCAAGCCCTGTGCGCCGCGCTCCTGCTCGCCGTGCTACCGCAGCACCTGCGATTTTCCGCCGCCGAGGACATGTTCGTGCAAGCGATCACGTTCGGCATGTGGTCGCTCGCGTTGCTCGCCTGGTGGGTGCGCACGCGCCGCGGCGAGGATCTCCTGCTCGCCATCCTCGCCGCCTCGCTCGCGACCCAGACGCGCCCGGAGATGATCTTTTTCCCGGCGGTGGTGGCGATGTTCCTCCTCTGCGTCCCGCCGCGGGGCTGGCGCCTGCTGTTCGCGTGGCCGACGATCCTCGCCGGCGTGGCCTTCGCCATCCTGCTCGTTCCGCACGGGTTCGACGTCATGCGCTCCATGCAGGAGGGACGTTCGCCGACCCCGCGCCTCCCTTCCCTGCACCGCTGGGTCGACACCCTGGTGGTGCTCGATCCGGGCATCACGCCGATCATCTATCCGCTGCTGGCCGCCGTCGGCGCGGCGTGGGCGGCGACCCGCCGCCCCGGCTGGCTGCTGTGGATCGCGGCCGTGTACGTCGGCTTCACGCTGTTCTTCCTGTCGGTCTTCGACAACCCACCGTTTCATCGCCGGTCACAGAATCTTCCGATGAGTTATCTCGTCCTGCTCACGGCCGGCGCGGTGCCGGTGTGGACGGCCCTCTGGCACCGCCATCGTCGGATCGGCAGCGTCGTCGGGATCGCGTCGCTCGTGCTCGCGGCGGTCGGGGTCGTCGCCGGCTGGCGCGGCTTCGTCGGCGAGCTTCAGGATCAGCAGCTCGAGTGGGCGTTCCTCGAGCGCCACGCAACCGAGCTGCCGGCGCAGGGGACGCTGCTCACGGCCGTCGAGACGGGAGGACGCAACCTCGATGCGTTCCCGGATTTCCTGCTCACGCGTAGCAACCGGCGGTACACGCTGGTCGACGTGCGCCTCGCCGCCGCCGGCGCCCTACGCTGGCCGCAGCCCACGGACGAGCTGATCTTCTATCAGGGCATGTTCTGCTACTTCGCCTTCATCGACGAGCCCGTGCCGGAGCCGATGACGCGAGCCTGCCTCGCCGTGCACGAGCACTACGTCACCGAGCCGCTGGTGGTGGAGGACCTGCACACCGAGGGCTACTCCGCGCTCCGCTACGCCCAAGGCGGACGAGGCGTGTATCGCATCGGCTTCTACCGACTGAGGCCGCGCAAATGATGGACGAGTGAAGCAAATCCCCCCACGCGACGAAGCACCCCCAGCAGATCGGCCTTTTTCGGCAACCTCTACAGCGGGTCCATCTCGTCGTCGGTACAGATCCGCAGGACGACGTCGCTTTTGGCGCGGGCCTGGCAGAGCAGGACGTAGCCGTCGCGCTGCTGGGCCTCGGTGAGGAAGAACTGGCCGCTCTGGTCGACCTCGCCTTCGAAGAGGCGGGCGCAGCACATGCCGCACGAGCCCATGCGGCACCCGAACGGGAGCTCGTACCCTCGCTCGAGCGCCTCGTCGAGCAACGGGACCGCGCCGGCGGAGGGGAACTGGAAACGATGACCGGTGTCGGAGAGGCGCACCTCCACCCAGTGGCGGCCGTCGCGCGGCCGGTCCTCCTCCGTCGTCTTGTGCGGGCGGGGCGCGATGCCCCCGCGGGTGCGGCCGTAGACGTTCTTGACGCGGTTTTGCTCCGTCTCCACGTGCGCGCCCGCGTACAGGTGCTGGCGGGAGAAGCCGTACGGCTTCACGGTTGCGCCGAGCGGCTCGGTCCGGGCCAGGAAGGCGTTCAAGTGCGGCAAGATCTCGTCCTCGCCGATCGCGAGCAGCGCGTGCCGCTCGGCGTCGAGATTCATCGCCCGCACCGGTTGCAGGATGAAATGACGGACACCGCGATCGTAGGTGGCGTGAAAGATCGCATCGAGCGCCGTCACGTTCAGCCGGGACACTACGATCTTGTGCGTGACGCTGATCCGGATACCGAGCGCCTCGGCCAGCGCGTAGAGGGCCGCGAGGCCCTTCAACGCCTCGCCCAGCGACGCCCCGCCGTCGGCGATCGGATTCACCGCGAGCTGGCCCTCGACGTCCGCCGCGTGGAGCGAGATGTCGAAGTACTCGAATCCGGCCTGCAGTACCCGGAGGGTAAACGCCGGATCCGCGAAGGTCCGGAAATGCGACGACATGCCGAAGCTGGTGAAGCCGACCTCACGCCCCAGCTCGACGTACTCGAAGAGCTTCGGGTGGATGGTCGGCTCGCCGCTCGCGAAGAAGAGCATGTCGTACTGGCCGCCATTGTCGAGGATGAACTGCCGGGTCGCGTCCGCCTTCGGCATCGTGCGGTGCGCCGGGTCGAACTTCTCGACGCAGAACACGCAGTCGCTGTTGCAGGCACCGGTGCCGCGGATGTTGAGGACGCGCAGGCCCTCGTGTCCGGGGCCGCGCTCCGGCTGATGCCCCACGCCGACGGTCGCCGGATCCGCGGCCGCGAGCTCGCGCAGCAGCGCGTCGAGCTCGGTGCCGCGCCGGCGTGACGGCGGCGGCAGACCGGCGCGGCTCTTCAGCGCGCCACCGCCGCGCACGACGCGGTTCAGCGCGCGCGTCGCCTCGGCAGCGAGCGCCTTCAGCGCATCGGGACCGTGATCGTCGCGAGCACGGATGCGGAGCGCAATCGACTCGGCGGTGGGACGGGTGAGGAGGATGAAGCAGCGGTCGGCGAGCCGCAGCACCGCGTCGTACAGCGCGAGCCGGCTCACGCCGGCCTCGTCGATCACGAAATCGATGGTCCCCTCCGCCACGTCGATCTGCGGTGCGACGCGGCGGCCCGGCCCGGTGCCGTCGTCCCGCGGTTCCTCCGGCCCCCGCAGCCCGCCGTGCGGACGGAGCCCCGCCAGCAACCCCGCCGCCAACACCAT
>CAZWAX010000076.1:0-17370 GCA_964631985.1 uncultured Polyangiaceae bacterium
ACGCCCAGCGCTACTACGCGCTCCGCGAGAACATGCGCTACCACGCCGACTTCTTTCTGGCCCGGCTCCGCCAGGTGGCGTTGGCCTTCGGCGCCGATCTGGTGGCGCGGGGCCGCCTCGCCAGCACCGCCGACGTGTTCTGGCTCGACGTCGAAGAGCTCGTGCACGCGGCCGACGGCCCGACGTCGCTTTCCGAGCGCATTGCCGAACGCCGCTCCGCCGCCGACCGCGCGGCCCTCACTCCCCCGCCCGAGACGCTCTTCGACGGCGACGCTTCACCGGCACCGCCACCCGCGTCGCAGGCGGGCGTCCTCACCGGCGAGATCGGCGCTCCTGGCCGGTGCCGCGGGCGCGCCCGCGTGATCCGTACCCCTGAGGATTTCGAACGGCTCGCGGCGGGCGACGTCCTGGTCGCGGCCTACACCGACCCCGGCTGGACCTCGGTCCTCGAGCGCGCCGCGGGCCTCGTGCTCGAAGCGGGCGGCGTGCTCTCGCACGGTGCGATCGTCGCGCGCGAGCTCGGCATCCCGGCGCTCGTCGGAGTCGCCGACGCGACGCGCACGATCCGCGACGGCGACGAGGTGGTCATCGACGCCGATGTTGGCGTCGTCAGGATAGGCCCAGTCGAGTAGAGGGCCGAGGCCCATCGGAGCATTCGAGCGCAGCGCCCTCGAAGCGCACGGGGCCGAAATCCAACGCCACCGCGAATTCACTTCGCGGTCGGCGGGCCATCGGAGCATTCGAGCGCCGCGCGCTCGAAGCGCACGGGGCCGAAATCCAATGTGATCGCGCCCTCCGGGCACGCCACCACGCAGAGGCCGCAAGCCTGGCAGGCATCCGCGCGCGGGGCGTACGCCGTCTGCATGCGGTGGACGAACACCTTGGCGCGGGCGAGCCACGAGAGCGCCCGGAAGTCGGCGTCGTCGATGCGCCGCACCTCGAAGACGTCGTAGGGGCAGACGTCGACGCAGTCGCGCTTGCCCTCGCAGCGGGCGTGGTCGATCACCGGCCGCCACGCGCCCGGCGGCGCCTTGCATTGCTCACCGGGTCGGTCCGCATGCGCGGCCGCGCGCCGCGCCTTTTCGGCGTCGCGGCTCATGCCACCACCACCGAGTACTCGAGCCCGTGGCCGATCGGGATCGTCGTCGACTCGAAGCCGTTGGCGGGGTCCCGAACGAAGGCCACGTACGGCGCGAGCTCTTTCGGGAACGTGAAGATGTTGTCCGCGAAGACGACCGCGCCCTTGCGGAGCTTCGGGCGCAGCAGCTGCAGCATCGGCAGGTAGACGTCCTTCCACCCGTCGAGCAGCACGAAGTCGATCGGCGCCGGAAGGTCCCGGAACGTCTCCATCGCGTCGCCGTCCCGCACCTCCGCGACGCCGTCGAGCCCGGCCTCGGCGAGGTTGGCGCGCGCCGCCGTGATCTTGTGGGGCTCGCGCTCGCTGCCGATGAAGCGGCCGCCGTTGGCGCGCGCCGCCGCCCCCAAGTAGAGCGCCGAGATGCCGAACGACGTCCCGAACTCGACGATGGTGCGGGCGTCGATCAGGCGGGCGGTGAGGTAGAGGACCTTCCCCTGCTCGGGTGAGATCGGGATGTAGGCGTCCTTCAGGTACGGCAGCATGCCGTCGAGCATCGAGCCGCCCCGGACGAGCGACCAGAGCACGGCGGGCGCGGCACGGAGGAAGACCCAGCGGTCGCCTTTGGCGGCTTCGTGCAGGCGGTTCAGGGTCGCGGTCACCCGCGGGTCGGTCGGGGCATCGGGCATTGCGTCCTCCTCGTCGGGCAGGGTAGACGAATATGAGCGATCGCTCGCATTTTGCAACTCGCATTCGCCGCCGTCGTCATCATGCCCCGTCCAACCGCGCCCCGCCCACGCAAACGGCCCGTCCAGGCCCGCTCGCAGGCGACCGTCGACGCCATCGTCGACGCCGCTGCTCGCATTCTGGTGCGCGGAGGCTACGGTGCCTTCACGACCAACCGCGTGGCGGCGCGCGCCGGCGTGAGCGTCGGATCGCTCTACCAGTACTTTCCGAACAAGGAGGCGTTGCTCGGCGAGCTGAAGGCCCGCCACATCGCCGACCTCGAGCGTGGGCTCGACGCCGTCATGGCACGGACCGGAGACGTCCCGCTCGCCGAGGGCGTCACCGCGGTCGTCGAGGCCAACGTCGCGGCCCATCTCGTCGACCCGGCGTTGCATCGGGTGCTTTCGACCGAGGTCCCGCAGCTCGGCGAATCCGACGCGGCACACGCCTTCGAGCAGCGCACCGCCACGCGTATCCGCAGGTTTTTCGCCAGCCGGCGCCACGAGATCGTGGTCCGCGACCTGGACCTCGCCACCTACCTCGTCATGCGCACCGTCGAGGCGACGATCCACGAGGCCGTCGTGGAACGGCCCGGGGACCTCGAGTCGGGCGCGATCGCGCGCGAGGTCACGCGTCTCGTGCTGAACTATCTGACCGTCAGCTCGCCCGTGCCACGAGCGCCGGCGACTCGGCGAGCACGCACGGCACCTCGACCCGGAACCGCGAGCCCGCCCCCGCCACGCTCGTCACCGACACCGATCCGCCGAGCGCCTCGACCAGCTGCTTCACGATGCTGAGCCCGAGGCCGACGCCGGTGCTGGGACGGAAGCGCTGGTCCCCCACCTGGCGGAACGGCTCGAAGATGTTCGTGAGCTCGTCGGCGGCAATGCCGCGTCCGGTGTCGCTCACCTCGATCACCACGGTGCCGGTGGCGTCGCCCGGGCGCGCCGTGACGGCGACGGCACCGCGATCGGTGAACTTGATCGCGTTGTCGACGAGGTTGCGGACGATCTCCTGGAGCTTCACGCGGTCGGTGCGTAGCTCGGGGATCGCAGACGCGACGTCGACCGTCAGCGCGACCCCGTCGCCGAGTCGCGATCCGGCGAGCACGCGGATCTCCTCGAGGAGCGGAGCGAGCGCAAACGCCTCGACGTGAAACGAGATGCGTCCCGAGCTGAGGCGCGAGAAGTCGAGCACGTTCGTGATCAAGCCGAGCTGCAGCTTGGAGTAACGCGCGATCGCGTTCAGGAGCTCTTGCTGGGCGTCGGTCAGCGGACCGCTCGCACCGTCGGCCAGCATCTCGACGTAGCCGAGGATCACGTTGAGTGGTGTCCGGAGCTCGTGCGACACGGTCGCGAGGAACTCGGACTTGAGGCGACTGGCGTCCTCGAGGCGGCGATTGAGAGCCTCGAGGTGCTGCGTCCGCGCCGTCACCTTCTCCTCGAGCGAGTGGCTGTAGGCCTCGAGCGCGGCGCGACCGCGCTCGAGGCTGTCGGCCATCGCGTTGAACGAGAGCGCGACGGCACCGATCTCGTCGTGCGTCGACGTCGGAACGCGGACCTGCATGTTGCCCGAGGCGAGCGCGTCGGCGGCGGTCGCGAGCGCCTGCAAGGGGCGGGTGACCGCCTTGGCGATCAGGATGGCGAGCCCGATCGCGATCATCGTGACGAGGGCCGTCAGCAGCGTCGCCGCGACGAAGGTCTGCCGCCGCAGCTCGGTGAGCGGCTCGAGCGACATCCCGATCGCGACGGTGCCGATGCGCTTGCCGTGGAGCGCCGCGTCGGCCGTTGCCGGCTCGGCGTCGAACAACTGGATCTCCTCCCGCTGCGGCCGGGTATCCAGCATGCGGACGGCGGTCTGAAACTCCCACCGGTCGGCGACGACGATCGGCTCGGGGTGCGCATCGAGGACCGGCGGTGGCGCGGTGGGCACCCGTCCGGCTTCGACCAGCGGCTGGCCCATCTCGTCGAGGATCCGGCAGTACCCGACGTCGGCGCGGTTGAGCAGCTGGCGGGCGAGCTCCTGCAAGCCGCCGCGATCCCGGCTCATGATGGCGAGCTCCGCGTCACGGGCGAGGGTCTCGCTGAGCATGCGCCCCTGGGCGGCGAGAAAGCGGCCGACCTGCTCGAGGTCGCGATGCACCAGCATCGCACTCTGCGCGACGCAGGTGACGACGATCAGCAACGAGGTCGCACCCGCGACGCGGGTGGCGAACGTCATGCGCGCCAGGCAGTGACGGATCCGGCGGACGATGCGCCTCATGGCAGTCTCAGCGCCGCCTCGCGGGCGACGTCCGGGGGAATGGCGATCCCGAGGAGCTCGGCGCTGCGGTGGTTTACGGCGAGGTCGGCGCGGCGCGGCGACATCACGGGAATCGCATCGGCCTGCTCGCCGCGGAGCACGCGCAGCACGACGTCACCGGTCTGCGTCCCGACGTCGCGATAGTCGCAATAGAGCGCCGCGAGCGCTCCGCTCCGCACGTGGGCGGTCGAAAGACCGATCAGCGGGATCCGGCGGCGGAGCGCGGCGAGAATGAGCGCCGGCGTGGTTTGCGGCGTGAAGACGTGGCCGTCCGCGATGGCCCAGACCGCGTCGACCTCTTCCATCAACGTGCCGAGCGCTCCGACGGCCTCGCCGGCGTCGCCGACCTCGCGCGCGACGAGGGTGAGGCCGCTCGCGCTGGCGGCGCTCGCCGCCGCCGCCGCGATCGCGCCCGTCTCCCCGGGGTGGAACAGGACGCCGACCTTCTTCGCCGCCGGCAACAAGCGGTGCAACGCGGCGAACTGCGCCTCGAGCGGCAGGTCGAGCGAGACGCCGGTGACGCTCCGGCGCGGCGAGCTCTGGAAACCGCTCGCCTTCGGATAGAGCACCATCGAGAATACCACCGGAATCGGCGACTCGTCGGCGAGCGCCACGGAGGTCGCGAGCGAGCCGACGGTCACGATCACGCGGGGCGCCGCGGCGTACATCGCCTGCAGCACCGCCGGCGCCTTGGCGGCGTCGCCTTCGAGATCGAAGGTGAGGATCTCCGGTTGCGGGACGGCTTGGCGCAGGGACGCGGTGAGCGCCTCGGTCGCGAGCTCGAACGGGGCGAGCGTGCTGCTCTTCAGGATGGCGACGGTCGGACGCGGAGTCGCCGCCGACGCCTGCCACGCGCCGCTCACGAGCGCGACGGCGAGCGCTCCCGCGAGGAGCCAGGGGCTGCGACGCTCAGAAGGCATAGTGGAGCTGGACGCGGAACGTGAACCCGTTCTGCGGAATGCGATCCATGACGTGCTCGGTGCCCGCCGGATCGGGATAGGTATGATCGAAGACGTTGTAGAGCCCGAGCGAGCCGCCGAGGCCCGGCACCGGGGAGGTGTAGTCGAGGTTGAGGTTCAGGATGCGCGCGGTCTCGAGACGCCGGCCGTCGCGCGTGTCGCGCGGCCCGACCACCACGAGCTCGGCGCCCGCTTCGAGACCCCACGCGATCGGGAAGAGCAACGTGAAATTGCCGAGATGCTGCGGCGAGTTGCTGAGACGACCGGTCCTGGTCTCGGCGCGCTGCAGGCAGTAGCTGCTCTTGAGCGCGCTGCCACGGGGCAGCGGCACCCGCAGCTCGAGCTCGCCGCCGTTCGCCCGCACGGTGTCGCCGTTCTCGAACCGCGTCGTCGGCTCGTCATCGCTCCCCATCACCTCCGCCGACTCGATCAGGTCGTGCATGTCGTAGTGGTAGAGCGCGAAGGTGGCGAGCGCTCCATGCCACAGGCGCTGCTCGACGACGCCCTCGTAGGTGGCGATGCGCTCGGAATCGAGATCGTCGTTGACGATCGCGGCGATGCCGGACCCCGGATACGCGTAGTGCTGCTCGTAGAGGTTCGGCGGTCGGAACGACTGCCCGTAGAGCAGCTTCACCGTCGTCGATGGACCGATGGTCCAGATGGCCGCCGCGCGCGGCGTCACCTGCTGATCCTGGTCGTAGTAGCGATCGAACCGCAGGCCGGCGACCAGGGTCAGAAACGACGTGACCTCGAGCTCGTTCTGGGCGTAGACGCCCCACGAGCCGAACTCCTGCCGATCGTCGAGGTAGGTGAAGTGCCCCGGGAGGTCGAAGTTCTCCTGGTGCGCCGACGGGTGGTAGTTGTACTCGGCGCCGACCGTCAACGCGTTGCGCTCGACCACCTGCCAACGCGCCCGCACCTCGGCGCCGAACCAGTCGCTCCAGGCGCGGTCCTCGTTCTTGATCCGCTCGCCGTCGTCGCCGGCGTAGATGTACGTGCCGTGGTAGCGATACCCGTCGTAGTAGGCACGCGCCGAGAGCTCGAGCGTCGGCGTCACGGACGTCGCGTACGAGAGGTCGGCGAAGCGGCGTCCGTCGGTGGTCTGCGTGTCGTTGTCGTCGAAGAGCGTACCGTACGACCCGGTCGGGATGTGCTTGTCGCGCTGGTTGATGCCGCCGACGAGCGTGAAGCCTTGCCAACGCGCCTTCAGGAAGAAGTTCAGGGCGCGCTCACCGTCGGCCTCCTCGGCCACCCCGTCGTTCGTGCTCGGGTCGTCGAACTCGGGATAGTAGAGCTCGTTCTGCCCGTCGAGATCGAGCACGGAGCCGCTCGCGAAGAGTGACAGGCCGTTCGCGAACACGTGCCCGGCGGTCACCTGCGCGCGCTTCCGCCAGAAGCTCCCGGTCTCGAGCAATGCGTGGACGCCCGGCTGGCTCGCGCCGTCGAACGTGACGACGTTGATGACGGCGAAGACCGCGTTGCCCCCGTACAGCGCCGATCCCGGACCGCGAATCACCTCGATGCGCTCGACCGCTTCGAGGTCGATGCCGAAATCCGAGCCGACCGGCGCCGTCTGGTAGATGTCGTCGTTGTACGTGTGGCCGTCGACGAGCAGGAGGATGCGGTCGTTGTAGTCGCCGGGGCGCGCGAAGCCGCGGACTCCGAGGTACTCGTAGTTGCGGTCGCCGGTGACGTAGAAGCCGCGCACGCCCCGGAGCGCCTCGGCGAGCGTCCGGTAGCCGAGCCGACGGATCTCCTCGCTCGTGACCACCGTGACCGCCGCGGGCGCCTCACGCTGCGGCTGCGGGTGCTTCATGGCCGCGCTGACCTCGGGCTCCTCGAACAGCAAGAGCTCGCGCTGCGCCGGTTCCGCCCACGCGACTCCTCTCAGCAGATGACACATCAGTCCGAGCAGCAGATTTCGGCGAACGGATCGCAGGCGCATCGGCCGACTGCCGAGCAAGGTACATGCCGTGTGGCGTCGGGACTGTCCTCAGGGAAAGACGTGAATCGCGCCCGATCGCGGCGAAGTGTGCGACCCAAAAGCTGCCGCTGCACCGCTACGAAAATGACGCTCGCGAATCGGGCCCCGTGACGGCGCGCAACGACCGCGGCGCTACGACCCGGCCCCGAACGCCGACACGGGACCCGTCAGCGTTCCGAGGAACGCCTCGAGATCGCCGAGCTCGGCGTCACTGAGGTCGCCGTGCGCCAGCTCTTTCATCCCGTGCGTCGCGTCGCGGTAGAAGCGCAGCACCTCGGCGAGCGTCGCGAGCTGCCCGGCGTTCATGTACGGCGCCCGCGCCGCGACGTTCCGCAGCGTCGGCGTCTTGAAGGCGCGGAGCGTGTCGCGCGTGTCGGGGTCGAGGAAGCGAAGCGCGCTGCACGCCGCGGGCGCGGCGTCGCTGAAGGGCCCGTGACAGTTCAGCTCGTCGCCCTGCACCAGCGCGATGGCCGCGCTCCGGCCGGCGTCGGCCGTCGTTTGGGGCACGCGCGTGAAATGGAACTCGCCGTTCGTGAAGAGCGGGCCGGCATGACAGTTGGTGCAGCGGGCCCGGCCGATGAAGAGCCGGAGACCGCGCAGCTCCCCGGGCGTCAGCGCCGCCGGCGACATCGCCTCGCCGAGCACCCCCGCGACCCACCGATCGAACCGCGCGGGACCGGGCACGATCGTGCGAACGAACGCGGCGAGCGTCTTGGCGACGTTCACGAAGATCCGCGTCGTCGCCTCCTCGCTGCGCGGCCCATCCGACACGACCCCGAAGAGCGCCGCGTAGTCCTCGCGATAGTGCCGGTGCACGACCTCGGCGACCGCATCGCGCGTGAGCCCGAGCTCGAGCGGATTCTCGAGCGGGGTTGCCGCTTGGGCCCACAACGAGTCCTTGCGCCCGTCCCAAAAAAACCAGGTGTTGTACGCGACGCCGAGGAGCGGCATCGAGCGCCGCGGCAGCGGCCCGAGGCCCTCGGCCGTCGGCTTGCGGTCCTGGAAGCTCGAGGCCGCCGGGTGACAGGTAGCGCAGGCGAGGGCACCGTTGGCGCTGAGGCGCGGGTCGAAGAACATGCGGCGGCCGAGCGCCGCGGCACGCGGATCGGTGTCGTAGGCGTTCGAGGGATCGTCGGGCAGCGGCGCCAGGCTGCCGATCCAGAGCGAGCGCAGCAGCCGGAGCTCGGCCGGCGACCACGACGCGTCGGACGCCGTCGCCCGGTGCGGTAGCGCGAACACCGCAAGCAACGCCAGTACCGTGAGCGACCGCCTCCGTCGCATCATGGGACGTCGGTCGCCGGCGATCGCATTCGCGTCGTTCGCATCACGGGAGCTCGAGCGCGAAGCTCACCGTGTCGATGCCCGCGCTCGCGTTGATCCGGAACGCGACGACCCATGCGCCCGGCATGTGGAACTTGAGCCCGTCGACACGATAGCGGCCCCCGCCGAGCGCCGTCACCGCCGGCGTCGTCGGCAAGCCGTGCGCGTGCGCCGGCATCCCGCCGAGCACGGTGACCCGCGCCTCGTCGATCGGACGCTCGGTGGCATCGACGATCGTGACCGTCCAACTGTGGACGACCAGCATCGGCACCGGGCTCGGCGCCGGGACGTAGCTCACGCGATAGCGCGCCTTCTCGCTCCATCGCGTCGTCTCGCCGGGCACGGGCGACGCCGCGGGCGTCGGCGTCGACGCGGCCGCGTGTACGCACGCCGCGGGCGCCACGGCGACGAGGACGAGCAGCACGAGCGCGCGCAGCCAGCGAGTCGTCATCGTTCGCTGTATAGCGTGAGGCCGGGCGGCCTCGCATCCCGCGATCGCAGTGGACTCACTGCGAGCGGCGCCTGCAAGAACCACCCTTGCGCACGGGTGCAGAACGTAGAAACGCCCCCGCAGGGCGGGTGAACGTTACAAGCCCCCCGTGCGAATTCGCGTCGCGCAGCGGTGCGGAACGTGGGCGGATCGCCACTTACGCGCGTCGCACCCGATGGCACGGACCTCGCTCATTCCCCTCCCAACGTGGCGCGCGAAGCGTGCCCCACACAAGGAGGATCTGCACATGAAGCTTGCACGCGTGACTTTGGCATCCGCACTGGCCCTGGGGGGCTTCCTCACGGCCGCAGCGGTCAACGCCGACATGGCGACGACCACCACCAAGACGACCACCTACGAGGGCACCGTCTCCGAGGTGAATCCGTCGGCGTCGACGATCATCCTGCGCTCGGAGTCGTCGGCGGCTCCGACCACCTACACGTACAACAAAGAGACCGTCTTCACCGACGATCAGGGCAAGATCGTCACCTACGAGGCGATCAAGGACTCGCCCGTCACCGTGCACTACACGCGCGACGGCGACCGCATGATCGTCACCAAGGTCACCAAACAGCCGTCGGTCCGTCGCGAAACGACGACCACGACGAAGACCGTCGAGGACTAACGGTCGCTGGCGTCGCGCGGCGCCGCGTCGGGCTTCGGCTCGACGCGGCGCCGCGTCACCATTGCTCGACCGCCTGCGCCTGGCCGCTCGCGATCGACCGGTAGCACGCTTCGGCGATCGCGACCGCGTGGGCTCCGTCGGCGAGCGTGATCGCGGGAGCGCATGTGCCGCGCACCGCGGCCGCGAACGCCCCGAGTGCCGCCGGTATCGTGTTGACGGGTGCACCCGCTTCGAGCGGGGTCCGCGTCGTGCCGACGAGCCGTGCGGCCAGACCGTGGATGTGGTCGCCGATCAATTGTCCGTCCCGACCCGCGAGCTCGATGACGCCGCACCGTCCGACCGTGGCGCGTGAGCCGGCGACGTTCGCGAGTGTCCCATCGTCCATCGTGATCGTCGCCGCGAAGTTGTCCTCGGTCTCCCGAGTAACGACCCGGCCGGCCGTCGCGGTCACGCGGAGCGCATTCCGCCCGGTGAGGAACCGGAGCGCATCGAAGCTGTGCACGCCGGTGTGGATGACGATGCCGCCACCCGCTTCCGCGCGCCGGTCGAGCCACGGCAGGAGCGACGGCTCGAAGCGCTGGCTCAGCACGGCGGCATGAACCGGACCGATCGACGGCAGGGCCGCTCGGAGCGTACGCACGACCGTGTTGAAGCGGAGCGTGTGCGCGACCATGGCGGTCACGCCGGCGCGCGCGACCGCGTCGGCGATGATGCGACACTCGGCGACGGTCGGGGCGAGGGGCTTCTCGATGAGCAGGGCCTTTCCGGCCCGCGCGGCGGCGGTCGCGAGCCGGACGTGCAGCGTCGGCGGTACGGCCAGCACGACCGCCTCGACGGCAGGATCGGCGAGCACGGCCTCGGCTTCGGCATGGAAGCGGGCGCCGTGCGCGCGCGCCTGGGCCTCGCCGGCGTCCCGATCACGGCGACAGAGCGCGACGACCCGGAGCCCGGGCACGTCGCCAGCGTGGAGGTGCGACAGGTAGCGTGCGCCGTGCTTCCCCGTTCCGATGATGCCGAGACCGATCGTCACCACTGCCTCCGTATTTTTGGGGATACCCGCCGGCAAATCCGCCCGGTTCCGGCAGTTTATTGCCGCCCCCGCCGACCGCAAGTAGCTAAAACCCCTCGATTTGCCTACCGCGAGGCCATGGCATCGGTCATGCACCTTCGCGGCGGCTATGCTCGACGCAAGCGAGAAGCCCCAAGCCACGCTCCTCCGCAAAGCCCGCGTCCGCGCCGGTGACTACGGTGCCTGGCGCGTCGCCCCCGAGCACAACGGGACGGAGATCTGGATCGTCGCCGAGCCCCCCCGCCGCCGCCGCTTCCGAAACCCGCGCGGCCAGGTGGCCGAGGGTCTGGTCTATCGCCGCCTCGACGGCCTGGTCGCACGCGCCGAGTATCTCGAGCTGATGCCGGAGTACTGCGTCGTCGACCCCAACGCCGCCGGCCACGCATAGCTGCTAGGCGGCCTCCAGGTCGCGGACGGCCGCTAGCCGCCCGTCTGCCGCGTTGCTCGGTCACTCACTTGTGCGGCGTAGCTCCGCTACGCCTCCGCGTTCGTTTCCTCGCGCCTTGCATACGGACGACTATCGACCGTCCGCTCGCTTCGCGTCGCTTTTACGGCGCGACACATGTGCGACTGGGACGAGCGCCTTGTCCGTGCAGATTGCGTAGCGGCCGGTGGTCGTGGGGATGGGGTGGCGCTGCGCAGGCGACTGGCGAGCGCACGAGGCCATGCGCAAGGAGATCCTTGAGCGGGATGGGTCCGCGAGACTCGGAGCCGGCGCGGCGCCACCCCATCCCCACGATGGCAGAGACCTAGGCGCATTCTTCGGCTGCAGAAACGACGCGCGCGCAACCAGACGAGAAGTCCAGTTGCGCGCGGGAATCGTGATGCGACGATGAGCGTTCGCGTCAGCTCGTGTAGGCCTGCTCGCTGTGCTGCGACAGATCGAGGCCGAGGCTCTCGTCGTCGGCCATCGGGCGGAGTGGCGTGATGGCGTTGACGACCACGAGGATGATCAGGTTGCCGACGCCGCAGAAGATGTAGGTCGCGGCGACCGCCAGGATCTGCTTCATCACCATTTCCGGATGGCCGTAGAGCAGCCCGCCGTCGAGGCCGAGGCTGAGCGCCGTCACCGCCGAGTTGACGGTGTTGGTCGCGAAGACACCGGTCAGGATGGCGCCGAGCGTTCCGCCGACCAGGTGGACGCCGACGACGTCGAGGGCGTCGTCGTAGCCGAAGCGCGGCTTCATGCTGACGGCGAAGTAGCAGACCACGCCGCCCATGAGCCCGATGATGATCGACGCCATGGGGGTTACGAAGCCGGCGCCGGGCGTGATGCAGACGAGACCGGCGACGGCACCCGAGGCCGCGCCGAGCAGCGTCGGCTTGCCCGAGCGCATCCATTCGGCGGCCATCCAGCCGAGCGTGGCCGCGGCGGCGGCCGTGTTCGTGTTCAAGAAGGCGGTGGCGGCGAGCTCGTTGGAGCCGACCGCGCTCCCGGCGTTGAAGCCGAACCAGCCGACCCAGAGGAGCGAGGCGCCGATCGCCGAGAACGCGAGGTTGTGCGGCGGCATCGGCTGGCTCGGGTAGCCCATGCGTTTGCCGAGGTAGAGCGCGGTCACGAGCGCCGAGATGCCGCTCGAGATGTGAACGACGGTGCCGCCGGCGAAATCGAGGGCACCGATCTGGGTGCCGATCCAGCCGCCGCCCCAGACCCAGTGGCAGAGCGGGCTGTAGATGAAGGTCGTCCAGAGCAGCATGTAGAGCGCGAAGGCGGGGAAGCTGATGCGCTCGGCGAACGAGCCCGAGATCAGAGCCGGGGTGATGATCGCGAAGGTCGCCTGGAAGATCACGAACAGGATGTGCGGGATCGTCGGCGCCAACGCCTGGGCGGTGCCGAGCACGCCGTTCAACCCGACGTAGTCGAGGCCGCCGATGAAGCCGCCCTGGCTCGGCCCGAAGGCCAACGAATAGCCGTACAGCACCCAGGTCACGCTGATCAGCGCGGCGCAAAAGAAGCTGTGCATGATGGTGGAGAGCACGTTCTTCGAGCGCACCAATCCGCCATAGAAAAGGAAGAGACCCGGAATGGTCATCATCAGCACGAGCGCCGTGCTGGTGAGCATCCACGCCGTGTCGCCCGTGTCGAACGTCGGTGCGGCCGGGGCTGCCGCCTCTCCGCCTTCCTGTGCCCAGGCGGAGCTCGCGACGGCGAGTGCGCCACCCGCGGCGGCGTACATGAGTCTGCGCATCTTCTGGTCCATCAAAGCTCCTCCTCCAGCTGTCGATGTGGTGTGCTGCGGTCGATCGAGGGAGCGAACAGCAACCGCCATGCCGAATCGGGCCCGAATTCTGCCTGGTGATGCTCTCCTGGCGTGCGATCACATCTGGTCGAGCCGATTCACGAACTTAGGAGAACGACCGACCTGGATTAGCGATCCGGTGGGGTCGCGATCCGCCGTTCTGATGGAAAACCGCCCTAAGTCGCTGCTCGGAAAATAGACCGTGGCTGCCCATCAGGCAGGCAGATGGCAGCCATCCGCGCCGCGGAGGCGACGCGACCGCATCGGACCTACTTCGCGGAGGGTGGTGGTCCCGGCGGGGTCACCTCTTTGAGACCGGCCGGGACCTGCAGCTCGGAGGCAGGCATCGTCTCGGTGGTGATGCTCTCGATGACGAAGCGGTCGGTGACCACTCCCCCACGGCTCTCCTTGCGCTCGAGGGGCAAGCCGGGGAACCCGCGATCCGGTCCGGCACCGAGCCCCCCCGCGGCCGCGGCCTCGCCGGCCATCTTCTCCGAGAGGTCGAGGAAACCCTCGAAGACGGCGACGTCGTCGGCCGGGAAGCCGAGTGTGTCGGCCTCGGCGGCGCACACCTCGACCTTACGACCGTCGCCGGAGGCCGCGTAGCGATCACACGGCCAGGTTCCGATCTTGTCGCTCCCCGCCTTCGCGAAGGTGAGCGCTTTCCGGCCACCCGCGGGCGGCAGTCCCCCACCCTGTTCCTTCATCATCTTTTCGACCATGGCCCGCTTCTCGGGGGGCAGCTCCTTGAGCTTCGCCTCCATCATGCGCTGGGCCTCGGCAAGCTGGGCGCCCATCTGCTTCGCGCGCACCTCGTTCATCTCGAACGAGGTCTTCTTCTCGGTGTCGACGATATACGCCGTGCGCTTCGGGTGGTCATAATAAATGTACTGGCCGGGCTGGCTCGTGATCTTGCCCCGACCGTCCTGGATGCGGAACTCCACGGTGCGGCCCTTGGGCGTCTTCGCGCCGGTGTACGTGCCGACGATGACGACGCCCGCCGACGCGACCGACGCGCCGGTGAGCAGAGCCAATGCTTGCAGGGAAACGTGTCGCATCATGATCGATCATCCTCCTCGAGCGCCGGATCGGGGGCGACACTCGCAATCCGCAGCGCGATTGACAAGGGGGATCGCTGCGCTCGGCCACATCCTGCGCATGCGGAGTCGCGTCGTGGTCACGCCCCTACGCCGCCGTCCGCGGCGGCGAGCACGTCCTCGACCTCGGCGACGTCCCGAGCGGGGGCGAGCCAGAGGAGCACCATGCCGAGCGCGACGCAGCCCGCGGCCGTCGCGAACGCGACGGGATAGCCGAAGCGCTCGATGAGGCCGCCGAACACGAACGCGCTGAGCGCGACACCGACGCTGAACGAGCCCGAAAAGAGCGTCTGCACGCGTCCGAGGTTGCCGGCGTGGCTGAGGTCCACCATCAGCGCGTTGGCGGTCGGGTAGACCATGCCCTGACCGGCCCCGAAGCAGAGCCCGACCGCAATCAACCCGCGGATGCTGCCGACCGAGCCGAGCGCCGCGATGGCAACGGCGAGGAGGGCCATCGCCGGAAAGAGCACGGGTCGCCGCCCGATGCGGTCGGAGACGCCGCCGAGCAGCAACCGCACCGCGATCGCCGCGAGCGAGTAGGAGAGGAAGAACGGCGCCACGCGCTCGATCCCGACCACGTGCACGAACGTCGGCACGAACGTGAGCACGGTGCCGAACCCCATCCCGCACGCCGCCATGGTCGCGGCCGCGAGCCAGAGGACCGGCTCGTGCCGGAGCGAGCGCCGTCCCGCCGGCAGCGCGACCGGGCGGGTGGTCCCACTCGGAGCGCGGACCGCGAGGCTGAGCGCGACGGACCCGAGGCCGAGCGTGCCGGCAAAGGCAAAGAGCGCGGAGAAACCGAAGTGCCGCGCGATGACCTCGCCGAGCGCCGGCGCGATCGCGTGCGTCAGCAAGGTCGAGATGCCGAAGAGTCCGAGCGCGCGGCCGCGGATCGGCAGTGGCGCGAGCTCGGCCGCGAGCGTCGAGGCCGTGACGAAGGCTCCGGTGAACGCAATGCCCTGGATCACCCGCAACAGGTAGAGCGCCGGACCGGTCCCTGGCACCAGAAGATACGCGTAGGATGCCGCCGCCATGATGGCGCCGCCCGCGATCACGAAGCGCCGGCGGTCGACCCGGTCGAGCAGCACGCCGAGGAACGGCAACACGACGATCCCCGCGAAGCCCGCCGTCCCCATCACGTAGCCGATGGTCTCGGTGCTGGCGCCGAGCTCGTGGAGATGGACCGGCAGGAGAAAGAACGTGGCGAAGTTCAGGAAGAAGACGAAGTTCGCCGCGGTGACGAGGTAGAAGTCGCGCGGCAGGCGGCTCGAGGACGACATCGCGTGGGGTGATTCCTCCGCAGGGTCTGCAGCATCCCCCGCGCCCACGCAACGCCAATTGCCGGTCCGCGGAGACCGCGGCATAAGAGCACGTGCCTCGTCGCGCCGGTGCCATGATCGTCGATACACCAGCCGCGCCGCCGCGCCGGCGCCGCGCCCTCCAGCGTGACGAGATCACGCCGGTCATGGACGTGCTCCGCCGCGAGGCGCCGAGCTGGGGCGCGCCGGCCGTGACCCTCATCGCCGAGACCACCGGCGACCCGTTCCGCGTGCTCGTCTCGACCATCCTGAGCCTCCGCACCCAGGACGAGACGACCGCGGTCGCGTCGCGCCGGCTCTTCGCCCGCGCCGCCGACCCCGCGGCGATGCTGAAGCTCCGGGCCGCGACGATCGAGAAGCTGATCTACCCGGTCGGCTTCTACCGCACCAAGGCGCGCGCCATCCTCGACGCCTGCCGCGCGCTCCTCGAGCGTTACGACGGCAAGGTGCCGTGCGACCTCGACGCGCTCCTCACCTTGAACGGCGTCGGCCGAAAGACCGCGAACCTCGTCCTCACCCTCGGCTTCCGCGCCCAGGGCATTTGCGTCGACACCCACGTGCATCGCATCACCAACCGCTGGGGCTACGTCCGCACCAAGACCCCGAACGACACCGAGCAGGTGCTCCGCACGATCCTCCCGCCGCGGCACTGGATCGAGATCAACGACATCCTGGTCGCCTTCGGCCAACGCCTCTGCCGCCCGATCTCGCCCCATTGCTCGCGCTGCCCGATCGTCGCGTACTGCCCGCGGCGTGGCGTCACGAGCTCACGCTGAGCCGCCCCATGTCTCTCGATCGCATCCGCATCGTGCTCGTCCGACCGCGCGAGGCGCAGAACGTGGGCGCGGTGGCGCGCGCCATGAAGAACATGGGGCTCGGGCGGCTCGTGCTGGTCGACGCTCCCGCGCTCGACGAGGCGCGGGCGGCGACTCTCGCGGTCCACGCGAGCGACGTGCTCACCGCCCGCGTCCACCACCCGAGCCTCGCGGAGGCGCTCGTCGGGTGCGGGCTCGTGGTCGGCACGAGCGGCCGGGCGACGGCCGATCGCGACGCCGCCACGACGCCGCGCGCGCTCGCGGGCGTCGTGCTGGCAGCCGCCGCCGCAAACGACGTCGCGTTGGTCTTCGGGCCCGAGGACCACGGCCTCGCGCCCGAGGAGCTGAAGCTCTGTCACCTCGTGCTCGCCATCCCGACCTCGGATGCGTACGGCTCGCTGAATCTGGCGCAGGCCGTCCTGGTGTGCGCGTACGAGCTCTGGACGGCGGCCGCGCCGGCCGCTGACGGGCGCGTCCTCGCCCCCCACGAGCGCCTCGAGCTCCTGTGGACCAAGCTCGAGGCCGGCCTCACGGCGGTGAGCTTCCTGCACGGCGACGAGGCGCCGGCCATGATGCGGCGCCTGCGCCGCATGCTCGGCCGCGCCGCCCTCGACGACGACGAGGTGCAGATCCTCCTCGGAGTCGCACGTCAGATGTCCTGGGCGGGAACGCAAGCACGCCGTCAAGTTCGGAATTGACCGACCCCTGGGCCTTCACTATCGTCGTTCCGTCTCGCGCCGAGCCATGCCGGAACTCACATCCACCGGTGCCGTCGACGTCGTCGAACGGCAGGTTCGTCGCGTCCGCCGGCGCAAGAACCTCTACGAGCTGCAGCGCACGCTCTACCTGGCGATCGGCGCCGCGGCGATCGTCGCCGCGGTCTTGCTGCCGCTGGCGCTCTTCGCCCCCGCCGACCTCTTCGCCATCGCCGCGTGGAGCGGGCTCGCGGTGCTCGTCGGGCTCGCGCTGATCCTCACGGGTGCCACTCGCCGACGCTGGCTCCCGCGGGCGCGCGCGGTCGCCTGGATCGAGTCGCGGAGCGCGATCGCCGGACGGCTCCGAACGCTGCTCGAGCTGAAATCGCGCCCGACCGGTTTCTTCCACGCGCTTCTGGTCGCGCAGGTCGGCGTGGGACTCGACGCATGGAAACCGGGACGCCTGGTACCGCGGCGCGTACCGCGCGCGGCGCTCGCGACGGCTCTGGTCGCGGTCGCGGTGCTGGCCGTCGTGTTTCGGTTGGCCTCCCTCGCCTCGCCGACCGCACCGCCCGCCGGATTCGCCGACCAACCGTTCGCGGCCGAGCGCGCGACCCGGCCGGCCGCGCGCGACGCGACCGAGCGCAGCGTCGTC
>CAZWAX010000077.1:0-17356 GCA_964631985.1 uncultured Polyangiaceae bacterium
CGGCCGTGAAGTCGATCGCTTCGGCCGGCGCGAACACCGCGCCGTCGAGCGGCAGTGCGATGCCGATGGTCGGCGCCACCGGCGTAACCGTCGCGGTCGGCGTCGGCGTCGCCGTCGCGGTCGCGGTGGGCGTGACGGTGACCGTCGGTGTCGCGGTGGGCGTCGCGGTGACCGTGGGGGTCGGCGTCGCGGTCGGCGTCGCGGTGACCGTGGGCGTCGGCGTCGGGGTGGGCGTCGCAGTGACCGTGGGGGTCGGCGTCTCCGTCGGGGTCACGGTGACCGTCGGCGTCGGCGTCTCCGTCGCCGTCACGGTGGGTGTCGGCGTCGCCGTGACGGTGGCGGTGGCCGTTGCGGTCGGGGTCGCGGTGGCGGTCGCGGTGGGGGTGGCCGTCGGCGTCGCCGGGACGGCGACCACGATCGCGATCGTCTGCTGCCGCGACAACCCGTCGCTGTCGATCGCCTGCGCGGTGATGGTGTGGCTGCCGGTGCTCAGCGTCGAGACGTTGATCGTTCCTCCGACCCCGAGCAGGCTGTCGAGGCTGGACGTCCAGCGGATCGAGGCAGTCAGATCCCCGTCCTCGGTATCGGCGGCCGTGCCGGTGAACGTCACCTGTTGCCCCGGCACGAAGGTGGCCCCGTCCGCCGGCGCCGTAATGGTCAGGGTCGGCCGCGCGCTCACCTTCACCGTCACCTGCTTCGTGGTGGTGTGACTCTGGCTGTCGGTGACGCTCGCCGTGATCACGTGCGTCCCGAGCGTGAGCAAGGTGGTGACGCTGCCGCCGGCGCCGAGGTTGCCGTCCTTGTCGGAGCGCCAGCCGATGAGCGTCGTGAGGGTACCGTCCTCGAGGTCGATGGCGGTGCCCGTGAAGGTGACGGGATCCCCGAAGGCCGCGACGCTGAGGACGCCGGGCGCGGTGATGGTCAGCTGCGGCGCGGCCTCCACCACCAGGCTGATCTGCGCCGTGCCGGTCTGACTGCCGCTGTTGGTGACTGCCGCGGTGACGGTGTGCGTCCCGAGCGTCAGGGTCGGCGCGATGGTGGCACCGACGCCGAGCGCCCCGTCGCGGCTCGACGTCCATTGGAGCCCGGCGGCTACGTTGCCGTCGATCGCGTCGCTGGCGGTGCCCGTGAACGTGGTCGGCGTGCCGAGCAGCACGGTCGCGCCGTCGGCCGGTGCCGTGATCGCGACGATCGGGGCCGCCTGGGTACGGATCTCGACCTGCACCTGGGCGATGCCGGTGAGATTGGCGTTGTCCTGGGCCGACGCGGTGACGATGTGCGTCCCGACGCTCAGGCTGCTGGTGGTGATGCTCGCCCCGCTCGGCAGCGCGCCGTCGCGGCTCGAGCTCCATGTGAGGGTCGCGGCGACGTTGCCGTCGAGCGCGTCGACCGCGGTCGCCGTGAAGGTGATGGGGGCGCCGGCGGCGCGGATCAGGCCGGTGGCCGGCGCCGTGATCGTCACGAGCGGCGGACCGTCGGCGACGATGGTGATGCCGACGCTCTGACTTGCCGAGAGCCCGCCACTGTTGGTGACGCTCGCCGTGATGGTGTGGGCGCCGAGGCTCAGGTTGGAGCGCGAGAAGCTGCCGCCGGTGCCGACCGCGCCGTTGCGGCTCGAGGTCCAGACGATGCTCGGCGTGAGGCTGCCGTCGAAGGCGTCGCCCGCGGTCGCGGTGAAGAGGACCGCCGCTCCGAAGGCGAAGGTGCGGGCGTCTGGCGGCGCGGTCAGGGTCAAGGTCGGGGTCGAGGTGGCACGCACGTCGACCGTGACGTTGGCGCTGCCGGTGAGGCCCTGGGTGTCGATCGCCGCCGCGGTGACGGTGTGGACGCCGATCGAGAGACCCGAGGTGCTGAAGCTACCGCCGGTGCCGATCTGGCCGTCGCGGCTCGAGGTCCAGATCAGCTGCGCGGTGCGGTCGCCGTCGAAGGAATCGATCGCCGTGCCGCTGAAGGCGACCGGACTCCCGGTGAGAACCGCCGTCCCCGTCGCCGGCGTCGTGATGGTCACGGCCGGCGCCGCGTCGGCCTCGACCGTGATCGTCACCGTCGACATGCCCTTGGCGCCGCGGCTGTCGGTGGCTTCGGCGGTGACGAGATGGGTTCCGACCGTCAGGTTCGACTTGGTGAAGGTGCCGCCCGTACCGATCTGGCCGTCGCGGCTCGAGATCCAGTGCAGGCCGCTGGTGATGTTGCCGTCGACGCCGCTGACGGCCGTGGCGGTGAAGCTGACCGGGACGCCGGTCCGCACCTTGAGGCCCTCGGCCGGCGCGCTCATGGTCACGGTCGGCGGGGCGGGACCTTCGATGACGTTGTGCCAATAGCTGTTGTCGGCGACGCTGGACGCCTCGATCACGATCCCCATCCTCGGATCGATGCTCTGCTTCGACGTCGTCGCGTCGTTGATGTCGTCGACGACCGGATCGGTGATGAAGCGCGTCCCGGACTCGACGCTGCCGGGCGGGAACGCGATGTTGTCGATGTCGGTGACCTTGTACCGAACCTCGATGTGGGACGGCGAGAAGAAGTAGTAGAGCTTGCGGTTGATCTCATCGAGCGCCAGGTGGGGCCGGGTCGGGCTCGCGATCGCGGCGTCGGGATTGGTGGTCATCGTGTACGGATCCGACCACACGCCGGCCGCCGAGCGGACGTAGAGCACCAGGTTGATGGTGCCGAGGTTCTGCTTGCTGGTCTTGCCGGCCACGAACACCCGCCCGTCGGACGCCGCGCGCAAGCTGAAGTGGTCGTCGCTGATTGCGCTCCCCGAACTAACCACTTCCAGGCTCCAGGTTTGCGGGTCGGCGCCGTCTTGATGGACCGCGAACGAGTTCGCCACCGAGTCCTGGTTGCTCCACCAGACCCCGACCTTGCCGGCGAAGGCGATGATGCCGGAGATGTCGTCGGGCGCGACGCTGGTGTTCTGCGGGACCGGCACCACGAACGGCGCCGACCAGTGCTGGTCGTCGGTGGTGGTGTGGCTGAGCCACACTTTCCCGTTCAACGTGTAGGTGACCCAGACCCGACCGGTGGTGTCCTTGGCCACCGTCAAGGCCTCGGTGCCGCCGCCCGGGATGTCGACCGGGAAGCCCTGGTCGAGCACCCAGGTCTGCGCGTTCTTGAAGTAGCTGTAGCGATACAGCCGGTTCACGAACGGCGAGCCGCCGCCGGTGACCAGGTACCCGAAGCGCGAGGCCATGTAGAGCTTCTGACCGTCCCACAGCACGTCCTGGCGCGATCGTGCCCGCTCGTCGACCGAGACCCCGATGTCGATCCACTTCTGGGTCGGCCGGTCGAGCCGGTGGATGCGGTAGCTGCTGGCATTCCGATTGTAGAGCGTCGCCCACCAGATGCCGTCGTGATGCCAGAGCTTGTCCTCGGGCTTGCTGGCGGTCGCCTCGTTGTTGAAGACGTGGACGCCGGTGCCGAAGACGAAGTCCTTGTAGCCGAGCCGGTCGGCGGTGACGGTGACCGCAATCGTGGCGCTCGACGAGATCGGCGTCGAGTCGGTGACGCTCGCCGTGATGGTGTGGGTCCCGGGCGAGAGCTGGCGCGTGAACGAGGCGCCGGTGCCGAGCACGCCGTCGAGGCTCGACGTCCATTGCAGATTGAACGAGATGTCGCCGTCGCGCGGCGAGAACGCGGTCCCGATGAACGGGATGGCGCGGTCGGCCGGCTGACTCGAGTTGTTGGCCGGCGACTCGATGGCGACACCCAGCGGCCCGCCCGTACGCGCCGACACCCGGATGAGATCCGCGACGGTGTTGCTCTGGCTGTCGGTCACGGTCGCCGTGATGTTGTGGTTGCCGGCGGTGAGGGCGCGGCTGATCGACGCGCCCGTACCGAGGACGCCGTCCCGGTCCGAGCGCCAGACGATGCTCGCCCCGAGGTTGCCGTCCTGGGGATCGACGGCGGTGGCACTGAAGGTGCTCGCCGTGCCGGCCGCGACCGTGGCGAAGTCCGCCGGGGCAGTGATGCTGACCACCGGACGGCCGGGATTCACCGAGGCCCGCCCGATCACCAGCACGGGATGGCCGACCGAGCTTTCCTTCGACCGGTATTTCACCTGGTCGCCGACCGGCTTCAGGAGCGCGAAGCTGTAGAGCCCGTTGGCGGTGACGGTCGAAGTGACGTCGAAGTCGACCTGCGCGCCCGGGTTCACGGGACCCGCGGTCTGCAGGATGGCGGGCGTGAAGGGCGGCTTGGTGGCGTCCGTGAGGAGCGCCTCGTCCCAGGTGTTGTCGGCGACGGCGTGCAGCTCGCCGCCGCTCGTCGTGCTGCCGTCGGCGGCGGCACCGTTGACGGTAAGGCGCAGGATCGCGCTCTCCACCGCCGAGGTGAGGCCGGTCACGTTGAAGCGCAGGTAGGCGTTCCGGATCGGACCGCTGTCGATCAGCATGCTGGTGGCGGTCCCGAAGTTGGTGGTCGGCACACCGGCGTCGCTGTAGGTGTCGGCCACCGGCTCGATGGTGAGCGGCGGCGCGCCGACGGTGATTGCCACGGTGGCGCTGCCGAACTGTCCGCTCGAGTCGCCGACCGCCGCCGTGACCACGTGATTGGCGGTCGAGAGCGTGCTGGTGGCGATCGAGGCGCCTGTGCCGAGGTGGCCGTCGATGTCGGAGGTCCAGGTGATGGCCGGCGACACCGTGCCGTCGGAGTCGTCGGTGGCGGTCGCCGTGAAGGTGACGCTCGCTCCCGGCACCACCGTGGTGTTGGGCGCGGGGGCGCTGATGACCACGAGCGGGGGCTGGTTCCCCACACCGCCCGCCGTCACCTGCACGATCACCTGTGCGGTCCCGGTGACGCCGCGACTGTCGGTGGCCTCGGCACTCACGGTGTGAATGCCGCGCGCCAGGCTCGCGGTCGTGAAGGTGGCCCCGGTGCCGATCTGACCGTTCAGGTTCGAGATCCACTTCAGACCGTTGGTCAACGAGGTGCCGGCCGCGTCGGTGGCCGTGCCGCGGAAGCGGATCGTCGCGCCGAAGGCGATGCTGCTCCCGGTCGCCGGCTCGGTAATCGTGACGAGCGGCGCGGCGTTCCCCACCACGATCGTGACCGTGGCCGTCGTCGTCAGGTTGTGGCTGTCCGTGACCGCGGCGGTGACGACGTGGCGGCCGCTGGCGAGGCTCGCAGCCGTGATGCTGGCGCCGGTGCCGAGGTTCCCGGCCCGGTCCGAGCTCCAACGAATGGCCGCGGAGAGCGTGCCGTCGATGAAGTCCGTCGCCGTGCCGGCGAAGCTCACGGCACCGGAGAACGACGCGCCGTCGGCGGGAGCGGTGATGGTGAGCAGCGGCCCGGCACGATTCACGGTGATCGTGATCTCGGCCGTGCTCGTGAAGCCATGGCTGTCGGTGATCGTGGCCGTCACCCGGTGCAGGCCGATGGCCGTAAGCGTGACCGGCAGACTGGCACCGGTCCCGAGCACGCCTTGGCGATCCGACGTCCACTGGATCGCCGCCGAGACGTTGCCGTCCTCGAGGTCCTGGGCCGTGCCGAGCAGCGTGAGCGGTGCCCCCTCGCTGATGGTGGTGGCGTCCGTGGGCGCCAGGATGCTGATCTGCGGCGGCGCATGACCGATGAAGGTCGTGATACTGGCGCTGCCGACGGTCCCGAGGGCGTTCGCCACCGCGGCGGTGATGTGGTGGTCGCCCGGCGTCAGGCTCGCCACCGTGATGGTGCGGCCGACGCCGATGGTGCCGTCCCGATCGGAGGTCCAGGTGAGACCTGCGGCCAGGTCGCCGTCGGCCACGTCGGTCGCAGTGGCGCTGAACGTGACGCCGAACGCGACCGGGAAGAGCGTCCCGTTGGCCGGGCTGGTGATGACGACGGCCGGCGGCCGGTCGACCACCGTGAGGGTGATCGTCGCCGTGCCGGTCAGGCCGAAGCTGTCGCGAACGCTCGCGGTGATGACGTGGGTCCCGCGACTGAGGGAGCGACCGAGGGTGCCGCCGGTCCCGAGCGTCCCGTCGAGATTCGAACGCCAGGTCATGGTGGAGGTGAGCACACCGTCCTCGGCGTCGGTGGCGCTGCCGATCAGCGTCACCGTCTGATCGTCGAAGAAGCTGGCCCCGTCCGGGGGCGAGGCGATCGTCACCGCCGGCACGTGCTGCGTCGACGGCTCACCGAGATCGATCAGCAGCTGCGGCTTGCCGCCCGCGGCCTCGCGGGAGTTGTAGATGACCTGATCGGCGTCCGTCGTCTCGAGCGCAAAGTTGTAGGTACCGTCGCCGCTCACGGCCGTGGTCACCCGGAAGCTCACCACCTGCGACGAGCCGACGGCGGCATCGACGACGTCCACGACCGGCCCGTCGATCGCCGGCCGGTTGCTGTACGTGGTGTTGGCCTCGGACCAGGTGTTGCTGCTGAGCTGCCGGAGGCTGCCGCCAAAGACGCTGGCGGCCGCCGCATCGGTGTCGGTGGTGAGCTCGAGACGAGCTTGCTCGATCGGGAAATTGCCGACGCCGCTCACCGTGAACCGCAGGAACGATTGCTTCACCGGCGATCCGTCGGCGTTCAACGAAACGGCCGTCCCGAACTTGGTGCTGGCGGCCGACGCGTCGACGTACGTGTCGGCGACCGGCTCGAACACGAGCGTACGGGACGCCACCGCGAAGGTGACCTGGGCGCTGCCGACGCGGCCGTCGCTGTTGGTGGCCTCGGCCGTGACCGTGTGCAGGCCCAGACTCAAGGTGTCGATCGTGAACGTGGCGCCGGTGCCGATCTGACCGTCGCGATCCGAGGTCCAGACCAGGCTCGGGCTGACGTCGCCGTCGCCGAGATCGACGGCGTCCGCGAAGAAGGTGACCGCGTTGGCGGCGAGATACCCGTCGTTCGGGCGCGGCAATAGGATGGTGACGCTGGGGAGGCGAATGATCGTGATGTCGATCTCCGCCTGCCCGACCAGGCCGCCGCCGTCGGTCACGGCCGCCGTGATGGTGTGGGCGCCGAGCGTGAGCGTGCTGGTCGCGAAGCTCGCGCCGTTCCCGATCACGCCGTCGCGGCTCGAGGTCCAGGTGAGCCCCGCCGACAGGTTGCCGTCGGTGGCGTCGAGGGCGCTGCCCGTGAAGGTCAACGCCGCACCGGTCAACGGCGTGGCGCCGTCGGTGGGCGCGGTGATCGTGACCGCCGGTGGGGTCGGCGTGATCGTCACGGCGATGCTGCGCGTCGACGTGACGCCGTCGGAGTCGGTCACCGTGGCGCTGACGGTATGGCTGCCTTCCTGCAGCACCACCGCCACGCTGGCCCCGGTCCCAAGCGGTCCGCTCACGCTCGAGGTCCACTGGATCGCCGCGGAGATGTCGCCGTCGAAGTCGTCGATCGCCGTGCCGTGCAGCGTCAGCGTCGTCGTGGCGGGCGCCGACGTGCCGTCCGCCGGGGTGTCGATGGTGAGGCCGGGCGCCACGTTGTCGCCGCGGACGCGAATGCTGACCGTCGCCTGGCCGAGCAGGCCGTGCGCGTCGGTCACCGACGCCGTCAGCACGTGGCTGCCGATCGACAGCGCGCCGGCGCTGATGGATGCCCCCTGCCCGAGCAGCCCGTCGCGGCTCGAGATCCAGCGCAGCTGACTCCCGAGATTGCCGTCCTCGGTGTCGGTCGCAGTGCCGCTCAACGTGATCGGGAGGGCGTTGGTGAAGAAGATCGACCCGCCCGCCGGCGCCGCGATCGTGACGACCGGGGTCCGGCCGACCTGGACGGTGATCTGCGACTGGCCGGTCGCCCCCCCTACGTCGGTGACCTGGGCGGTGATGGTGTGGACCCCGGGACGGAGGGTCGAGATGGTGCGCGCGGCCCCGCTGCCGAACGGCCCGTCGAGACTCGAGCTCCACTGCACCTGGCTCGCGAGGTTGCCGCTCTCGGCATCGCTCGCCGTCGCGGTGAAGGTGATCGCGCTCGCGACGTTGGCGACGGTACCCGACGCCGGGGCGGTGATGTGGACGACCGGGTTGGTGTTCTGCTTGAGCGCGATGACGAGCTGCGGCTTCCCGGCGGACGCCTCCCGGCTCTGATAGATGGCGTCGTCGCTCGAGGTGGAGACCAGACCGAAGTTGTAGCTACCGTCGGCCGTGACCACGGTCTTGACGTCGAAATCGACCAGCGCGTTCGCCGTGACCGCGCCGCGCGTGGCGACGATCGGCCCGTCCACCGGCGGCCGCAAGTTGTAGGTGGTCAGGGCCTCCGACCAGGTGGTGTTGGTGATGGTGTGGAGCTCGCCGCCGAAGCTGCTCGACGACGCGCTCGCCGAGCCGGTGGTGAGACGCAGCGTCGCGGTGTCGACCTGGACGTTGCCGATGCCGGTCACGGCGAAGCGCAGGAACGCCTGCTTCACGGGCGAGTTGTCGATGATGAAGGTCGTGTTGGTGCCGAACTTCGTGGTGGCGGCATCGGAGGCCACGTGCAGGTCGGCCGTCGGATTGAAGGTGAGCGTCGCCGCCGTGACGGTGACGCTCACGGTGGCGGTGACGGTCGCCCCGTCGAGGTCGGTGACGGACGCGGTGAGGACGTGGGCCCCGACCGTCAGCGTCGAGGTCAGCAGCGCGCCACCGGTGCCGAGGCTGCCGTCGCGGTTCGACGACCACTGCACGGCCGCGGTGAGATCCCCGTTCTCGGGGTCGAAGGCGCTGGCACCGAGCAGCGCCGGCCGGCCGGCGAGCAGCGTGGTGCCGTCGAGCGGCGCCTGGATGGCGAGGCTCGGCGCCACGTTGGGCGGCCGGATGACGATCGTTCGCTGCGCCTGACCGACGAGACCGCCGGTATCGGTGGCGGTCGCGGTGACGACGTGCGTGCCGATGCTCAGCTGGGTCGTCGCGAAGCTCGCCCCGACGCCGATCTGGCCGTCGCGATCCGAGACCCAGCGTAGCGTCGCGGCGCGATTGCCGTCGGTCGCGTCGAGCGCCGTCGCCGCGAAGGCGACGCTGGTGCCGCCGAAGACCTGCGTGCCGACGGCCGGGGCCGTGATCGTCACCACCGGCGGCGTCGCGGTGATGGTGATCGTCACCTGGGCGCTGCCGGGGGCGCCATCGGAGTCGATCACCGAGGCGGTGACGACGTGGCTGCCTTCGGCCAGCGTGACGCCGAGCGAGGAGCCGGTGCCGAGCAGGCCGCTCAGGCTCGAGGTCCACCGCACCAGGCTCGCGATGTTGCCGTCGAAGTCGTCCTGGGCGGTCGCGACCAAGGTGAGGGCGCTCCCAGCCGAGGCCGTGGTGCCGTTGGCGGGCGCCGTGACCGCCACCGTCGGCGCCTCGTTCGGCCCGCGGACCCGCACCGTGATCTGCTTCTGCCCGACGAGACCCGCCGAATCGGTGACCCGGGCGGTGATGGTATGGGTGCCGATCGAGAGCGAGGCGACCACCAAGGGCCCGGCGCCGAGCGTGCCGTCGCGATCGGAGGTCCAGGCGAGCGTGCTCCGCAGATCCCCGTCCTCGAAGTCGGTGGCGGTGGCGGTCAGCTGCACCGGCAGCTGGTCGGTGAAGAAGACGCTGTTGCTGAGCGGCGTCGTGATCTCGACCACCGGCGGGCGGCCGACGTTCACGAGCACCGTCGCCTCGCCGGCGACTCCGCCGCCGTCGGTGACGCGCGCGGTGACCGCGTGCGTACCCGGCGTCAGCGTGCTCACCGAGATTGACGCCCCGGTTCCCAGGTTGCCGTCCTGGTTCGAGGTCCACTGGATCTGGCTCGAGAGGTTGCCGCTCTCGGCGTCGTTGGCGGTGGCCGTGAACCCGAGCGCGGTGCCCGGATTGATGCTGACGCCCGCCGCCGGTGCGCTGATGTGCACCACCGGCTCCTGATTCTGGCCGAGGGTGACGATCAGCTGCGGCTTTCCGGTGGTCGCCTCGCGGGTGTTGTACACCACGTCGTTGCTCGACGTCGTGACCAGCGCGAAGTTGTAGCTGCCGTCGCCGAAGACCGCCGGGGTGACGGTGAACTCCACCACCTGATTGACCGCGACCGCGCCGGTACTCGCGAGGGCCGGTCCGTCGACCGACGGCCGGTTGCCGTAGTTGGTCGTCGCCTCCGACCAGCTGTTGTTGCTGATCGAGTGCACGATGCCGCCGGCGTCACTGGACGCCGCCGAGGCCGAGCCGGCCGTGAGGCGTAGCTTGACGCTCTCGATGCCCGAGAAGCCCACACCCGTCACGGTGAAGCGGAGGTAGCTCTCCTTGATCGGCGAGGCATCGGTGATCATCGTCGTCGCCGATCCGAACTCCGTCGAGGTGGCCCCGGCGTCGACGTGGAGGTCGGCGACCGGATTGAAGGTGAGCACCGGCGAGCTCACGCTGACGGAGACCGTCGCGCTTCGGGCGACGCCGTCGAGGTCGGTGACGGTGGCGGTCAGGACGTGGGAGCCGACGGTCAGGCTCGGGACGGTGACCACGGCTCCGGGTGCGAACGTGCCGTCACGGCTCGAGCTCCACTGCACGCGTGCCGCCAGGTTCCCGTCCTCGGGATCGAGGGCGGTTGCCGCGAGGAGGATCGGCTTGGCGCTGAAGAACGTGCTGCCGTCGCCGGGGGCGTCGATCGCGATGGTCGGCGGAGCGTTCGGCGGGCGCACCACGATGGTGCGTTGCGCCTGGCCATTGAGCCCGCCCGCATCGACCACCGTCGCCGTGACGACGTGGGTACCGCCGCTGAGGGTCGTGATCGCGAAGCTGGCGCCAAGCCCGATCTGCCCGTCGCGATCCGAGGTCCATACCAGGGACGACGAGAGCGCGCCGTCGGTGGCGTCGGTGGCGGTGCCGGCGAAGGTGACGCTCACCCCCGCGAAGATCTGGGTGCCGACCGCGGGCGCGGTGATGGTGACGACCGGCGCCGTCGGCGACACGGTGAAGCTGATCGAGGCCGACCCCGCGGCGCCGTCGGAGTCGGTGACGCTGGCGGTCAACGTGTGCACGCCCTCCCGCAAGGTGACCGTGCGGCTGGCGCCCGTGCCGAGCGCCCCGTCCCGATCGGAGGTCCATTGGATCTGGCTCGAGAGCGGACCGTCGAAGTCGTCGCTGGCGCTGCCGAGCAGCGTCACCGACGTACCGGCCGGCGTCGACGCCCCGTTGGCGGGCGCCGTGATGCTCACGGTCGGCGCGACGTTCGGTGTGCGCACCCGGATCGTGATCTGGGCCTGGCCGGTGACCGTGGTCGAGTCGGTGGCCGCCGCGGTGATGACGTGCGTCCCCACTCGCAGGCCCGAGGCGCCGATGGAGGCGCCGGTCCCGAGCGCACCGTCGAGGCTGGAGGTCCAGTGGATCTGCGCCGCCAGGTCGCCGTCCTCGACGTCCGTCGCCGTGCCCGACAGCGTGAGGGACGGCAGGCTGGTGGTGACGATGATCGCGTTGTTGGCGGGCGCCGTGATCGCGGCGGTCGGCGGATGGCCGACGTTGACCGTGATCTGCTGCTCGCCGAAGAGGCCGCCGGCGTCGGTCACCCGTGCCGTGATGGTGTGGGCGCCGGGGGTGAGGGTGGAGCGCGTGATCGACGCGCCGGAGCCGAGCGTGCCGTCGCGGCTCGACGTCCATTGGATCTGGCTCGCGAGGTTGCCGCTCTCGGCGTCGCTGGCCGTGCCGCTGAACGTCACGGGCGCGCCGAAGACCGCGTTGCTGCCCGACGCCGGCGCCGTGACGGTGACGACGGGCGGCGTGTTCTGGGTGAGCGTGACGATCAGCTGCGGCTTGCCGGCGGTCGCCTCGTTGCTCTGGTAGATGACGTTGTCGGAGCTCGTGGTGGTGAGGGCCAGGTTGAAGGTGCCGTCGGCCCGCACATGCGAGGTCACGTCGAAGTCGATCACCTGATTCGCCGCGACCGCGGTGCTGCGGGTCGCGAGGATGGCCCCGTCGATCGTCGGGCGGGTGTTGTAGGTCGTGGTGTTCGACCAGGTGGAGTTGGTGAAGGCGGTGATGGTGCCGCCGATCGCGCTGCTCGCCCCGCTCGCCGTGCTGACGGTGAGACGCAGCACCGCCTGCTGCACCGCGTACGAGCCCGTGCCCGCCACCGTGAAGCGCAGGTACGACTGGATGATCGGCGAGTTGTCGGCCTGCAGCGTCGTCGCGGTGCCGAACGCCGTGGTGGCGCTGTTGGCGCTCACGTAGGTGTCGACCACCGGGTTGAAGGTGAGCGTCGAAGCCGCGACCGTGACCGCCACGCTGGCGCTGGCGCTGGCCCCGTCGAGATCGGTGACGGCGGCGGTGAGGGTGTGGGCCCCGACGGTCAGTCCCGCGATGGTGAGGCTGGCGCCGGTGCCGAGGTTGCCGTCGCGGCTCGAGGTCCATTGCACCACCGCCCCGAGGTTGCCGTCCTCGAGATCGGTGGCGGTCGCCGCCAGCAGGATCGGCCGTCCGGACACCAGCGCGGCCGCGTTCGCCGGCGACTGGATGCTGATCGTGGGCGTCGCGTTCGCGGGGCGCACGATGATCGTCCGCTGCGCCTGGCCGCTCAGGCCGCCGGCGTCGTTCACCGCGGCGGTCACGACGTGCGTCCCGACCGTCAGGCTCGTCACGGCGAAGCCGCCCCCCGTGCCGATCAGTCCGTCCCGGCTGGAGGTCCACTGCAGGCCGGCGGTGAGACTCCCGTCGGTGGCATCGCTCGCCGTGCCGCTGAAGGCGACGCTGGCCCCGGCGAACACCGTGGTGGTCGCGGCCGCCGGGGCGGCGATCGTCACCACCGGCGCCGTCGGCGTCACCGTGAACGCCACCGCCGAGGAACCGGGGGTACCGTCGGAGTCGATCACGCTCGCGGTCAGGGTGTGGGCGCCCTCGGACAGCACCAGCGTCCGGCTGCCGCCGGAGCCCGCGAGCGCGCCGTCGCGGCTCGAGCTCCACTGGATCTGGCTGGTGACGGTGCCGTCGAAATCGTCGGTGGCGGTGGCGACGAGATTCACCGTCGAGCCCGCGGCCGCCGCGGCGCCGTTCGCCGGCGCGACGATCGTCACCACCGGCGCGACGTTGGCGCCGCGGACGCGCACGGTGATCTGGGCCGTCGTGGTGATGTTGCTCGCGTCGGTGACCGACGCCGTGACGGTGTGGGTGCCGATCGGCAGCGTCGACACCAGAAGGGAGCCGCCGCTCCCGAGACTGCCCGCGAGGCTCGAGCTCCATTGGATCTGCGCCGAGAGGTTGCCGTCCTGGGTGTCGTCGGCGGTGGCGGTGAAGCTGATCGGATCGTTCTGGAAGGCGACGTGTCCCGTCGCCGGCGTCAGGATCGCGAGCGTCGGCGGGCTGCCGACGTTGATGCTGATCTGGGCCTGGCCGGACGCCCCGCCCGCATCGGTGACCTGCGCCGTGATGGTGTGCGCGCCCGGGGTGAGATTCGATCGGACGATCGAGGCGCCGGTGCCGAGCGCGCCGTTGCGGCTCGACGTCCACTGGATCTGCGACGCGAGGTTGCCGCTCTCGGCGTCGCTCGCGGTGGCCGTGAAGGTGATCGGCGTGCTCGGGTTCAGGTTGGCGCCGTTGGCGGGCGCGGTGACGTTCACGACCGGCGCCGTGTTCTGCCCGAGCGTGAGGATCAGCTGCGGCTTGCCGGTCGTGGCTTCGCGGCTGCGGTACATCACGCCGTTGGTCGACGACTGCGTGAGCGCCAGGTTGATCGAGCCGTCGCCCGTGACCGCCGGGGTCACGACGAAGTCGATCACCTGCCCCGCCACCACCGCGGCGACGTTGGTGGCCAGCACCGGCCCGTCGATCGTCGGCCGGGTGTTGTAGGTCGTGGTCTCGGTCCAGGTGCCGTTGCTCAGCCGGCTGACGATTCCGCCGCGGTCGCTCGGCGCGCCGCTCGCGCTGTCGACGGTCAGGCGGAGGATCGCCTGTTGCACGGCGTAGCCGGTGGTGCCGGTGACGGCGAAGCGGAAGAAGCCCTGCACGATCGGCGAGCCGTCGGCGCTGACGTTGGTCGCCGTGCCGAAGCTCGAGGTGGCCGCGCTGGCGTCGACGAAGGTGTCGAGCGTGGACGTGAACGTCACCGTCGCGGTGACGACGTTCACCGCCACCGTCGCCGAGGTGGTGGCGCCGTCGAGATCCGTGATCGCGGCCGTCAGCGTGTGGGCCCCGACCGACAGGCTCGGCACGGTGACGTTCGCCCCGGTCCCGAGGTTGCCGTCGCGGCTCGAGCTCCAGCGTACCGCGCTCGAGAGCGGGCCGTCGTCGAGGTCGCTCGCGGTCGCCGCGAGCAAGACCGAATTGCCGGTCAGCAACGCCGCGCCGGCGGTCGGCGCCTGGATCTGCACCACCGGCGGGGTGTTGGCGGTGCGCACCGTGACCGTGCGTTGCGCCTGACCGAGCAAGCCGCCGCCGTCGGTGGCGGCGGCGGTGACGACGTGCGTGCCGATGGAGAGGACGCGACTGATGCTCGCTCCGGTGCCGAGGAGGCCGTCGCGGTCGGAGCCCCATTGGATCTGCGCCGAGAGGTTGCCGTCGGCGACGTCGATCGCGGTGCCGGTGAAGGTGACGCTGGCACCGGCGAAGACCGCGATGTTGGTCGCCGGAGCGGTGATCGTCACGACCGGCGCGCTCGGCGCGATGACGACCGAGACCTGCGCGGTCCCGACGGCGCCGTCGGAGTCGGTGACGGTCGCGGTCACTACGTGCGGCCCCTCGCTCAACGTGGCCGCGACGCTCGCGCCGCTGCCGAGCGAGCCGCTGCGGTTCGAGCTCCACTGGATCTGGCTCGTCACGGTGCCGTCGAAATCGTCGGTCGCGGTACCCGTGAAGGTCAGGCTCGTTCCCGCCGGCACCGATGCGCCGTCGGCGGGCGCCGTGATCGCCACCGTCGGGGCCACGTTCGGGCCGCGGACCCGCAATTGGATCTGCGCCTGGCCGTTCAGGCCGGTGCTGTCGCTGACCGCCGCCGTGATCGTGTGGGTGCCGATCCGGAGGGGCGCGCTCGACACGCTGGCGCCGGTGCCGAGGACGCCGTCGAGGCTCGACGTCCATTGCAGCTGGCTCGCGAGGTCGCCTTGTTCCAGGTCGGTCGCCGTGGCGGTCAACGTCACCGGGGCGTTGGTGAAGATCACCGCCTGGTTGGCGGGCTGGGTGATGGTGACCGCCGGCGGATTGCCGCCGAGGGTGAGAATCAGCCGCGGCGGCGTCGCCGATTCGCGCGAGCGATAGTTCACGCCGTTGGTGGACGAGGTCACCAACGCGAGGCTGCGTGACCCGTCGCCGGTGAAGGCCGCCGTGACGTCGAAGTCGACGATCTGCCCGGAGACGACGGCGCCCGGGAACGACGCGACCACGGGCCCGTCGACGGTCGGCCGGGTGGCGTAGGTGATGCCGGTCTCCGTCCACGTGACGTTGCTGACGGTCTGGATCGACCCGCCGGCGTCGCTCGGCGAGCCGGACACCGTGTCTACCTGCAGGCGCAGGATGGCCCGCGTCACCGGCCGTCCGCCGACGCCGGCGATTGCGAAGCGGAGATAGCTCAGCACGATCGGGCTCGCGTCCGCGTTGATTTGCGTCGCGGTCCCGAAGTTCCCGCTCGTCGAGCCGGAGTCCACGTAGGCGTCCGCGCTCGGCGTGAACTCGATCGTCACCGGCGCCGTGACGTTGATGCTGATGGTGTCGGTGCCGGCGAGCGTACCGGCGTCGACGGCGCGGGCGGTGATCAGATGGCTGCCGACGCTGAGGGTGCGGCTGAACGAGCCGCCGGTGCCGATGACGCCGTCCCGGCTCGAGGTCCAGGTGAGTGCGCTCGTGAGGTTGCCGTTCTCGAGGTCGCTCGCCGTCCCGGTGAACGCGATGGTCTGGTCGGAGCTGAAAGTCACGCCGTCGAGGGGCGCCGTGATCGATACCAAGGGCGGCGTGTTGGCCGGCGGCGGGGGACCGATGGTGACCGTGATCGCATCCGAGCCGGGGAGCAGGTCGCTGTCGATCACCGAGGCGGTGATGGTGTGGGTGCCTTCCGAGAGGGTGTCGGTGATGGTGGCGCCGGTCCCGAGGGCGCCGTCGAGGCTCGACGACCAGCTGACCGCGGCGCCGAGGTTCCCGTCCTCGTCGTCGAGCGCGGTGCATTGGAGCGTCACGAGGTCGCCGACGAAGAACGACGAGGCGTCGGGCGGCTGGACGATGGTCACGCTCGGGTTCGGGGACGCCGCGACGGTGAGCACCAGGGTCGGCTTCTGGCCGCTCGTGGCGTTGGTGCTGGCGTAATAGACGCTGTCGGAGTTCGTGCTGTCGATCGCGAGGTTGTAGGTGCCGTCACCGGTGATCACACCGTCGAGGTTGAACTCGAGGATCGCGCCGATGGCCGCCGCCCCGAGCGTCTGGATGCCGGGGCCGTCCACCGCCGGGCGGGTGTTGTAGGTGACCGTGGCGGGGTCCCAGGTGTTGCTGGTGATCCGGTGGATCGTGCCGCCGCTCGCGCTGTCGCCGACCACCTGCAGGCGCAGGCGCGCCTGTTGCACGGTCCGGCCGTTGGCGCCGCTCACCGCGAACCGCAGGTACGCGATGTTGAACGGCGAGCCGTCGACCTTCATGCTCACGGCCGTGTTGAAGTTCGTCGTCGCCACCGAGCTGTCGACGTAGGTGTCGGCGATCGGATTGAACGTCAGCGTCTCGGTCGGACCCGATTGGGCGACGCCGCGATGCGACGGCGCGGTCAGCGCCAGGGCGACGACCAGGAGCGGCAGCCACAGGCGCAGCCGCCGCGTGATCGGGTGACGCAGGCTCATCGCGGGACCCCTCCTCCCGTCGCCCCGAGACCGGCGATGCGCGTCGCGATGCCGTCCACCACTTGTGCCAGATCACCGTCGGCCGGGATCTCGTGGAAGCTCCGCACCCAGGCGCGGAGCCCGCGGTAGCATTCGAGCTGACGGGTGGTCTCCGCGACGGTGAGCTCGTGCTTCCGCTCCGTGATCAACGCCGGGTCGGCGACCAGCGAGAACACCAGCGCCGGCTCCGGAATGCAGCGCATGATGATCGACTCGAGCCACGGCTGGCGCACCAACGGGTGCGCGAACGTGCGGAGGTCGTAGAAGTACCGATCGAGCACGACCGTCTCGCCGCGGACGAGCCGCGGCCGGACGTGGACGACGTAGCGCAGCCACTTGTCGGCCATGATGTGCACCAACCCCCGCAGGCGCTGGCGGCGGTTCACGTCCTTCACCACCTTCACCGTGCCGGCCGGACGGAACCGCTTGCGGATCTTCTGACTGAGACGCCGGGTCGGCAGCAGCGGCTTCTGGGCCCCGAGATAGACGCTCGAGACCTTGACGCGCGTGCCGGCGAGGCGCGCGCAGACCCGCTCGGAGAGCGTGGTCTTCCCTGCCCCGTCCGGTCCGAGCAGGATCACCAACCGTCCCGGCGGCCGCAGCCGGGCGCGCACCCGATCGCCGACGACCGCCGCGCGCGTCGCCAGATAGCGGCCGAGCTCACGGGGGCGCCGG
>CAZWAX010000078.1:0-17262 GCA_964631985.1 uncultured Polyangiaceae bacterium
GGGGCTGCTGGTCGTCGGGCCGGTCACGCTGCCGGCGGTGCTGACACCGTTCACGACCCGGGTCGTTCGCCAGCCGCTCGTCCCGTGGACCGACCTCCCGGCGCTCGTCGCCTCGTGCACGGCGAGCCTGGTCCCGCTCGAGTGGCACGACGCCTTCGTCGCCGCCAAGGGCGCGGTGAAATATCTCGAGGCGGCGAGCGCCGGCGTACCCGTGATCGCGAGCCCGACCGACGCCTTTCGTGATGCCGTCCGCGACGGCGTGACGGGCTGGCTCGCCGCCGATGCCGCCGCGTTCGCGCCCGCGCTCGAAACCGTCGTCGCGCATCCGGAGCGCGCCGCCCACGTCGGCGCGACGGCGCGCACCGACCTGGAGCTGCGCTTCGCGCCCGCGGCGCAGGGACGATCGCTCGCGGCGTTCCTCAGCACGGTCGTCGTGGGATGGCGCGCGCCGCGGAAGGCGCCCACGGCGACGACCGCGAGCACCGAGGTGTCCGACGACGTGCGCGCGCTCGTGCGAGCCTTCGCGGGCGAGGTCGCGTGCGCCGCGCGCGAGCCGGCCGCGCGGCCCGACCTCTCGGCATCGGCCGGTCACGCCACGACCGACCCGCTCGGCGACGATCGCGTGCTGACGCAAGACTTCGTGAGCCGCTACGCCGGCCTCACGCGCGTCGACGTGCACACCATCACGTACGGCCTCGCCCTCGACCACGCGCTGCACGCGACCCTCCGCCGCGACGACGGCAGCACCGTCGTGACGCGCGAGATCTGGGCCGGCCTCGCCCCGGACCGCGATTGGCTGGCGGTCGATTTCCCGCCCGAGCCCGACTCGACGGGGCGACGCTACGCGCTGGAGCTCCGCGCGCGCGGCACCGGGGAGCGGAACGCGCTCTCGTTCGGCGTGCGCGACGTACCCGCCGAGCCATGCACACTCGACGGGAGGCCGTGTGCCGTGGGTCTCGCGGTCCGTAGCTTCGCCGTGTGGCCCCGGGGCGTCGAGTGATCGCGCCCGAGCCTCCACCGGACGTCGAGACATTTCGCAGGTCCGCGCTTTCCTGGGGCACTCGAGGCGACCTCGCCGTGCTTGTCGGGATTGTCGTTGGAGCACTGCTCGTCGACCTGCATTTCGCCCGGGGTCTCCGGTTCGGCTACGACGAGGCATGGCACGTCTTCGCGAGCACCGTGCATCCCCTCTCTCAACTGCCCGGCG
The DNA here is from genome assembly GCA_964631985.1 of uncultured Polyangiaceae bacterium. Taxonomy (GTDB): domain Bacteria; phylum Desulfobacterota; class Binatia; order UTPRO1; family UTPRO1; genus UTPRO1. Next base: position 1,208 of record CAZWAX010000078.1, read on the forward strand.
AGCTGCGTATGGAAGCGCATCCGCCGCTTCACTATCTCGTGCTTCGTCTCATGAGCCCGCTCGGTGGGTCGGAAATCTGGCTGCGCCTTGCCTCGATCGTCCCGGGCCTCGCGACGATCGTGCTGACCTATGTGTGTGCGCAGACACTGCGGGTCGCGCGACCGGTCGCGCTTCTCACCACGCTGGCCGTGGCGCTCGCCCCGGCCCACATCAACATGGCCGTATGCGTGCGAGCCTACAGTCTTGCGACGGCACTGACGTTGCTGGCGTTTTGGCCGTTCCTACGGATCGTACGCGACCCCATCCATGCCGCGCCACGCGACCGCCTGGCTTTTGCCGTCGCCGGCGTCCTGGCGATGGCAACCGAGTACAGCGCGGTCATGGCAATCGTCGCCGCCGTGATCGTCCTGGCGGCGGCCTGGCTCCTCGATCGCGTGCCGTTCGCTCAGCGCGTCCGGGCGCTCGGCGGGTGGCTACCGGCCGTGTCGGTGCTCGCGGTCGGCGCTCTCTCGGTCGTGCTGTATCGGCGGTGGGCCGACATCGGCGCGTACAATCATCTGGGCGAATTCTTCCCAGCTGCAGGCGAGCAGCTCTTGCATTTCGCGATCGTCGGCGCCGGTCGAGCATTGAGTCTGCTGCTCTGCCCGATGCCCATCGACGGATCAGGGACGGCCCTGCTGACGGTCGCGGCCGGCACCGCTGGAAGCGTCGCACTGCTGACCCGCCATCTCGCGTCACGTTCCCCGAAGCGTGATCTCGCTCGAGCCGCGGTCCTGCTCGTCCATCTGCTGCTCTGGGTGATGCTGTTGGTGCTGGCCTACGTTGGCCTCTATCCCTACGGTGGTCGCCTGAGACAGCAGTTCGTGATCTTCCCATTTCTCTTGCTGTCGGGCGCAGTGGCGCTCGACGCACTGCATGGAGGGCTCGGATCGCGTCTCAGGCGCCGGGCGCTCGTCGCCGGTGTCGCCGCCGCGATCCTCGTCGGATCATGGCGCGGTCTCGCCGTGCCCTTGGAGGAGTTCATGGGCGGTGCGTTCTGGCCACAGGAGATCGCCGCTGCACGGGCCATGCTCGCGGCCGACGACGCCCTCTTTACCCGACAGTTCAATCAGGTCGGCGTCTTCACCAACACGAGCGATTGGCGCTGGATCCTTCGCGAGCACCTCGGTCCGCAGCTCGATCGCTTCACGGTCAAACGGCGGGACGAGCGGTTCACCCTCATCCGCGATCGGACGTGGACGGTCCCGATGCCGCCAACAGCCGAGTTCGTCGCCGATCTCGCTCGTCTCCTCCGGACCACGAACGTCGGCGGGCTCGTCGTGCTGGCGCTGCCGCAGGGAAACTTCGATCGCACCGCCGCCGCGCAACCCTCGGCGCCGATGGATCTTGCGTTGCTGGCGCGCGCCGAGGGTCTGGTTCTGACGGACCACCTCATCTTCGATGCGGGCATAGTCTTCCGCGTCGTGACGGGAAACCGCTGACGGACGTCACTCAATCTCGACGAGCAATAGACTCCCAGGAGCCATCATCAACACTAGGCGCTCGCTCGCCTGCAGCTCGCGTAGAGCGAACGGCGGCAACCCTGCGAAGAACACCGATCGAAGCTCGCGCACCGGCGTTCCGGCGTCGGTGGCAAGCGGTACCTCGTCGTCGTAGCCGAGGATACGGACGCGCCAGGCTCCCGCCGCCCGCGCAGGAAGAACGATCTCGACCGCCTCCGGGCTAGCGCCCGCCGCGAGCCGAGCATCGACAGCCGCGAATCGCGGATAGCTCCAGAGCGCGAACCTCATCGTGCCACCAGGGTCGGCGGCGGCAAGCACGCCAATGCGATCGGTGTGGCGACTCGCCAAACGAACACCGACCTCGTCGGGCGCGGCGATATCGGGAGCGCGCGGCGCGACGCTCAGCGTGCCATCCGGAGCGGCCGACCAGTCGACGGCACCCACCACGGCGCTCGCGAACAAATACGACGCATAGGCACGGAGCGCTTGGTTCGGCGGGTACAGCATCAGGATGGGGTACCAGGCTGCGGCCTCGCGGATCCCCTGCTCAAGAAGCAACGCCGCCATCTCGGCGTGCCACGCCATTTCCCATCGCGTCGTGCCGAGCGCGGCCTTGGTGGCTGCCTCGAAGGTTTCGGAAACGAGCGGATGGATCCCGAGCTCCTCGATGCGAAGCGCGAGGTCGGGACTGCCCAGAACGTCGACAAGGATCCGCCGCACCGTCGCGACCTTTTCGCTCGCGAAATGGTCGAGGGTGAGCTGTGGCGTCTCGTAGAGATTGAAGGAGAAAGCTTCCCACCGGGGCAGGGGCTCTCCCGCGGCTTGGAACTCTCCGACGATCGCGCGCAGGTATGCTTCCAGATTCTCGGCCGCAGCCGAGGTACGGCGCGTCTCGACGACCCATGGACCGAAGAAAACCGGCGCTGCACCGATCGTCGGGGCCATCGCCTGCCAGGTCCAAAGATATTGCCGGGCGTACTGCGCCGCGTCCCCTTGGTATCCGACCTTTCGTACGGCGCCCTCGGGTTCCACCCAGACACAATTGGGCTCGCTGAAGAACGAGAACCGCGCCCGCGGATACCAGGGCTGATGCGCGATATGCTGGAAGAGCGTACCGACGTACGTCTTCCAGTCCGCCGCAGACTGCACCGGCAGCTCGTTGAAGCGATAGGTGGGATAGCTGCCCGTGCCGCCCGTGAACCGTTCCGGAGCACCAGCGAGATTGAACGTCATCTCGAGACCCGCAGACGCCGCACTGGCGTTCAACGCGTCGAACGCCATCCAATCGAACGCGCCGTCAGCCGATGCAGGTGCGTCACGCAGGAACTCGTACCGGGAAGCCACAGCCACTTCGAAGTTCGGGGGCTCGTCCGTCTGGGTCGCGCGCTTGGCGTCTTCGCGCGCGAGAGTCGGCCCGTGATTCCCACCCAACGACGACAGGAAGCGCAACGACGAAAGCCATGGAAACACCTCGCGCAACCAGCTCGGGCGACCGTAGTGAGGTCCGTCGGCACCGAAAAGGGAATAGGACTTGAACACCGTGGCTCCGCCCCACGGCACGGACGCTGGCCGTGGCCGCAGCGGGAGCCGTGCGAGGTCCACCACGATGGGCGTCCGCGTCCGTTTCGCGCGCACGCGTGGATCGCCCCACAACAACCAATCATTGCGACGAGTCTCGTGGGCCCGTGATGCGAGCACGAGCCAGATCGTGCGGCCGCGATACGGGGCGAGATCGACGTGCACCTCGTGCCAGTCCTCAGGCGCTCGTCCGCCGGGAAGCGTCACGCGCTCGAGCGGCAGCGTCGTGGGGTCGGCCTTGGCATCGCCGACGCCCCAGCCGATCTCGACGCCGTCGCTTTCGGCCGCGAATTTCGGGAGCAGCGCCGCCCACGCGACGAACTCGGCGTCACTCTCGGCTGGCACCTCGATCTCGAAGCTCGCCCGACTCTCCTCACCATCGAGCGACGGCAGCAACAACAGGCTGCGGTGTGCGACTCCGTTCAACACTACGAGCTCCGAGAACGGGCGGAATGGCCAGTCGAGGCGCGCCGTGTCCACCCGCTGACGCACGTCAGCGGCGAGCCACTCGTGGTGGAGATCGAGGTCGGGCTCGGCTGGACCCGCCGGGGCGCGCAACGTCAGCACCGGCCCGGGGCGCCCTGGCCCCGCATCCCGCCCCAGCTCGCACCCGGTCGCGAGGGCCATCACGACAATGCCAGCCCACGCGCGTCTGGCGACGCACCTTCCGTCGGATGCCGTGCCCACGCGTCGCGGAACTAGCGCGCGATACTCCGAGCCGCAACTGCGGTCGAATGACCTTCGCGCAGATCTTTCAGGCCGTAGCGTCGCTCGAACCATCGACCCGGGAGACGCCGTCAAGCGGACGCTCATCGGGTGCTGGCCGGTTTTCTAAACCGGCCAACACCGCATCGAGGTTGTTCCCTCGCTCAACGAGCGTAGAGCGACACTGTGTCGATATCGAGGTAGTCCGGATTGGCGGCATTGACTGATGCGACCGCGGCAAATCGAACGCTCACCGTGGTCGATTGCAGAGCGAGACGCCACGTCGTCTGGAGCGCGTGGTGGTAACTATTCATCGACCACCCGCTGGGCGTAAACGAGGGCGCGACGGTCAGACGCGTCGCGACTCCAGATGAGTTGTATTCATGGATCTCGGCGTGTACCTGGGCCATCGTGCTCCGCACGTAGAAGTTGACGTCGAGCATCGTTTTTCCCCCAACGCTCGCAGTTGGCGACACGATCCAGACCGTCCCTGCAGCTTGGTTGTCAACTCGTGCTCTCGCATACCAAGATCCCGTCGCAGCAGCTGTCTGACCGAAGCCCGAACTGAACGTTACGGGAACTGTCCCTCCGGCGAACCACCCGGTCGGCGTGGAGCCGCTTTGCAGCTCCATGTCTGAGTTTGAGGCGACGCTCAGGCGGGCGGACACCGCACCCAGAGCGTCTTTTGGCACATGCGGCGAGTACCCGAGCCCAAAAGCACTCGATGGGTACACACCGTCCCATAGTGTCCAATGCAAGTAGTACGGGATCCCTTTGTTGATCGATCGATTGATGAGATCCAGGTTGGTGGCAGATTGCGTTATCTCGTCGGTTCCGGCGCAAGTTCCACCCGGATAGGCAGCGCTTGTGCATTCGGACGTGGCAACACAAGCTATATAGTTCTTTCCGCCCGGGTAGTTGCCAGCATTAACGCAGTATTTTCCACTTCGACCGAACTCACCGAGGAGCACGGTTGCGCTGGGGAAACTGACCTTGACCTGATCGTAACTACTCTCGATGTTCGCATTCAGACCGTCAGCAGGGTAACTATGGAAGTCGACGAACTGTAGCAGCCGCCCTCCCAGCTGAGTCTTCAATTTGTCGGAGTCGCGTGGCACCTGAAGCACCGAGACACCGCGTTTCCCAACCGGCACAAAGTTGGCGTCATAAAGAGTGTTTATATACGTCCACGTATTGGGCTGATCATCGGCTGACTCGTTGCAAAAATCGTAATACAGAACACTGGACGCGGAAGCACTGGCATTTGCGGCATTCACGATTCCTTGGGTCCACGACTTGGAATCGTTCACAAAGTTTCCGAAACTGCTGTAGGCCGGCTGCCATGTGCCAAGGCGCATGTATTCGTTGTGAAAAGCGATGATGACCTTCATGTTCCGAGCCTTGAGCATGGCCAATAGCGCCGGGAGATTGGCAGCGATCTGTTGTTGTATTCCCAAGTTAAGGATCCCTCCGCCGCCCGGGGTTTGACTGAGCGTGTAACCTGTCAGATCAGGCGCGAAGCCGAGCCGCACCACGCGGCTGCCCAGACTTGCCAGGTGGTCCAAGTCCTTCTGAACAGTGAGGGAATTTTGATTCCAATTCGTGGTGAGTAGAACGTTGGCCCCGAAGTTCATGGGCCAATAGTTCACACCAAACGAGGGCTGTGCCGACGCATCCGGCAAGTCGATGAACAGCAAATTCATCAGCAATAGGAGGATCCAAAAAAGGTGATGTGGGCGGCGCGGAGAGTTGTGGCTGAGCACGATGATCCTCCTAGTAGACTTGTGACCGCACAGAGAGTTCTTCCCTGCGTCGTCCAGTTTGTCTGTCTCTGACGGGTTGGTTCCCCTCCCATGGCACATCGACTGCCGAAGCGCGAAGGTCTTTTGCGCGCGGCGTATCAGAATGGCGCAACAGTTTTCGGTCCGTTTCCTTCGAGACCATGCTCAATCGTCTCTAGCTCCGTCAGGTTCTTCTGCGGGTCCCCGTTGGCCACGGTTACGACTTCGTCTGGGTTGTCGGCCTATGAACTTCCACGACGGGGCGGAGGAGCAGTGCCACGGTATCGTGCACCGTCCACCCGCAACCGCGGCGGCCTAACGAAGCCAGCGCCAGGAACGAGCGCAGCGTCGGGCTGAGACCTAGCATCACGACGCCTCAGCGCGCGGATCGCCGCAGGCGATACACTTCGATCGCGCCGAACGTCCGGATGGGCAAGCTGTCGATCGTCGTGTCGCCGGCGAGCGCCTCGACGCGGCGGCGCATGGCGGCGTCGTCGCTCGTGGTCGCGAGCAACGCGGGCCGGCGCCTGGCGAGGAACGTCTCGAGCTCGTAGTTCTCGGTCCATTCCGACACGATGATCCGCTGCGGCGACGCCGCGGGCCAGTAGGAAGTGAAGTACGAGGCGGTCCAACCCATGGACGTCAACACGATCGGATCGGACCGGTACTCGCTCTCCCGCATCCACGTGGTGAGCGCCTCCACGTCGCGCGGCACGGTCCAGGTGATCCATTTCACGTGCATCGGCCACCGATCGAGGCGAGGCGCGATCAGCGAGCACGCCAGCACCACGCCGACGATGACGACGGCGCGGGGGGAGAGGCGGCGCGCCAGCCGGCACCAGGGCAACGCGGCATACGGAAGCAGCAGCACGATGCCGAGCAGCACGTAGCGGTTGAAGACGCTGTGCCCACGTCGCATGGCGAACCAGGTCATTACGATCCAGAACGTGCCTGTGACCGCGGCATAGATCGCCGGCGTCAGCCGCAGTCGCGTGCCGTTCGTGATCGCCAGGTTCGTGATCGTCAAAACGAGCGCCATTGGCACCCCGAGCGCCAAGGGCCACCCCAGCTCCGCGGTGACGAGGCTCGCCAGCATCGCCACCGCATCCCAGAGCCCGATGGGGGGCGTGCCGCCGATCTCCGCGCCCTTGGCCGTCATGGTGAATCCGTACAGTGGATCGCCGAGGGCCACGAAGTTGCCGACGCTCCACGCGATCGGAAAGGCGAACACCGCCACTGCGACGGCCGCGACGGCCGACCAGCGGCGTCGGGCGACCGCCACGCTCGCGACCATGACCGGCGCGAGCCACCAGGCTTCGTAGCGCGACATCGTGGCCCACAAGAGCGCGAGCAAGCCGACGGCCGTCTGGGTGCGAGTCGGATCACGGGTGAGCACGAGGAAATAGAACCCGACCAGGATCTCGAGGACGAAGGTCGGCTCGGAGAGCGACGTGGCACTGAGCTCGACGTGCAGCGGCAAGACGCTCAACGAGAGCGCGGCGCCCCAGGCGACGTCGGCGGCGAACACGGTGCGAACGAGGAGGAACACGATTGGGATTGTGGCGGCGCCGGCCGCGAGATTGACGAGGCGCACCGCCCAGCGCGGGTCGGAGACGACGACGCTCACGAGGCCCGAGAGGTACAGCAACCCGGGCGGCCAGACTCCGTAGGTCACCAGCGACGGGGACTGCGCCCATTCCCACGCCCAAATGGCGCGCGTCGGCCCGTCCCCCGGGACGTCCAGCGTGGCCAGACAGAGCGTCAGCCGGACGGCGAAGGCAAACCCCGTGAGCAGGAGCAGCGCCGTCGTGTCGCGCGATGCGATCCGCGTCGCGGCCCCCTGGTCCACATCGTCTGCTACCGCATGGATCGCGAGATCAGGCACGCGGCGTTGACGATTGCAGACGGCCCGTTCTTACGCCCCCACTTCGGGGGAGAAGACGCGGGAACCGCGGATTCACTCCGCGGTTCCCGGGCCATCGGAGCATTGGGCGCCAAGCGCCCAAGCACACGGGGCCGAAATCAATAGACTAGTCCGCCTTGGCGCGGAACTGCTCCGTCAGATTCTTCTGCGGGTTCGAGTAGCGCGCTTCCCAGCAGACGCCGCTCTCGCTCTTGAGCTGCACCGTCACCATCGGCGTCAGCGGCAGGGTCGGCATCGGCAGGTCGACGCCCTTCCCCTTCACCAGGATCTTGACCTTGGTGGCGGGGCCCGACTTGAGCAGGACTTGCTGCAGCCCGTCGGGGGTGAAGAGCTTGTCGTTGTACTTGAAGCCGCCCTTGATGGCCTTCCAGCACGGCTTGGTGCCGCACGTGCCACCGGCCGGCGCGTGCGCGAGCAGGATCGGCTGCGGCGCCGCCGACGTGTCGTAGACGCAGAGGGTGTAGTCGGTCGCGGTCAGCGGATCACCGAACTCGGCGAGCGTGGTTGCGGCGCCCTTGATGTACTTCCAGTTGAGCCCGTCCTTCTTGTCGGGCGACTTGTCCTTGAGCCCGACCGTGCCCTTGCCGGCGAGCGCCGGTCCGCGACAGCCGGCCTGCGGCGTCGGACCGCAGATGAAGTGACAGTCGGGGGTGCAGTTCGGACCGCCGCCCGGGATGTCGCAGTCCTCGTCGCATCCCGGCTGGACGATGCTGTCGCCGCAGGTGACGGAGCTACCGACGCAGTTCCCCGCGGTGCAGGCGTCGCTGATGGTGCAGGTGTTGCCGTCGTCGCAGCCGGTGCCATTGACGAGCGGCGGATCGGAGCAGAGGCCCGTCCCGCTGTCGCACGTGCCGGCCTCGTGGCACTGGTCGAGCGGCGTGCAGATCACGGGATTGGCGCCGACGCACGTCCCCGTGCCGTCGCAGGTATCGGTCTGGGTGCAGAGGTCGGCGTCGTCGCACGGCGTCGTGTTGATGCTCGGCGGATCGGAGCAGATGCCGGTTCCGGGGTTGCAGGTGCCGGCGTCGTGACATTGGTCGAGCGGCATGCAGACGACCGGGTTGCCGCCGATGCACGTGCCGGCCCCGTCGCATTCGTCGGGCGCAGTGCAGAAGCTGCTGTCGTCACACGAGGCGCCGCTGGTCTTGAACGGATCCGAGCAGACGCCCGCCGTGCAGGTCCCGGCGTCGTGGCACTGGCTGAGCGGCGTGCAGACGACGGGCGCGCCGCCGCAGGTGCCGCCCGTGCACTGATCGCTGGACGTGCAGGCGTCCCCGTCGGTGCAGGGTGTGCCGTCCGGGTCCGTCGACGTGAGCTCGCAGCCGGTCACGGGATCGACGGTGAGACTGTCCGGGTCGGCGTCGCAGACGCCCTCCGAGCACTCGCCGTTGCACACGGCGTCGTTCGGCACGTTGGTGCACTCGAGCGTGCCGGGATCGCAGATGTCGGCCGTGCACGTGAAGCCGTCGTTGCAGATGTTGGCGTTGATGCAGCCGAAGCTGCAGTCGCAGAAATCGTCCGTGCACGGGTTGGTGTCGTCGCACACCACGGGATCGACGACGCACACACCGGCCTCGCAGCGCTCGTTCATCGTGCAGAAGTTGGCGTCGGCGCAGTCGGCATTGGTGGAGCACGGCGGCGGCGTGAAATCGACCGTGAGCTTCGGCCGCTTCACCAGCTGCGCCGGATGGATGTCCTCGAGCGTCACGTAGTTCACCTGGTCACTGCTCGCGGTCTCGCTCTGGTCCTTCACCATCCAACCGTGATCGGCGGCGCACAGGTTCACCGCGGACTGGACGTCCGCCGTCACCGTGAACGCCTTGAAACCCTGACCGGTGCCGACCAGGGCGGTCGAGGTCGGGGTCATGTCGAAGGCCGGCGCATTGTTCCACTTGACCGCGCTCTGCAGCCACGACGCGGTGATGCGGTGCAGGCCGTGCGTCAGCGTCGGATTGCTCGGGTTGTTGCCGGCCGAAAGCTCGGCGACGGCCGAGTTGACCGTCGAGCCGAATGGAATGCCCGCGAGGCTGAACTGCACGAGGCCGCGCCAGACTTGCGTGTTCGGCGGCGACGCCTGCACACGGATGCGCTGATTGGTGGGGTTGGCACCCGCGATGCGGTTCGGAAAGTTCTTGCGGATGAACGCATCCTGATTGGAGGGTTGCACCATGATGACCGTGGCGAACGCGGGTGCGGCAACCAGCGCAGACGCGACACCGAGAGCGAACGACGCCGAGCGAACGGAAGCGAACACGGGAGGAGCCTCCTTCCTGCAAGAGCAGCCGCGCGAGGCCCGAAGGCGTCGTGCGGGTCACGGCACGGGTGGCAGCCGCGGCAAAACACGCGGCCACCTGGCAGAGGGGGAAGTATGAGCTGGTGCAGTGCTCTCTAGCACCGACCCCAGCATCGTCGTACGGATTTCGCGCCCGATCGGGCTCGCGGCAAGACGATTTTATGCGCCAAGCTGGCGCAACAATTCGGCGTGCGAGGGTCGTCGGTCAGTTCGCTGCGGCGTCCGCGCCCTCCGGCCCCCAACGCCAACCGACCACTTACCCGTGCAACTCCCGGGTTGTTGCCCCGTCGGACCTTCGGCTATGGTCGGGGCCCGCCGCGATGACCCCGCCAGCCCAGGAATCCCCGCTGAACGCGTTCTCGGTCGACGTCGAGGACTGGTACCAGGTCGCCGACTTCGACGCCGTCGTCCCGTTCGAGACCTGGGATCGCTACGAGTCACGTGTTCGCCGGAACACCGACAAGATCCTCGCAGTCATGCACGAGTTTGGCGTCAAGGGGACGTTCTTCATCCTCACCTGGAACGCCGAGCGCTATCCGGAGATCGTCCGCGAGATCCACGCCGCCGGGCACGAGATCGCCTCGCACGGCTACGCCCACCGCATCGTCTACGAGCAGACCCGCGAGCAGTTCCACGCCGACGTGGAACGCGCCAAGAAGACCCTCGAGGACCTCATCGGCGAGGCCGTCCTCGGCTACCGGGCGCCGTCGTTTTCCTTCACGGCGAAGTCGCAGTGGGGACCGGACGTGCTCCTCGACCTCGGCTTCCGCTACGACTCGAGCGTGTTTCCCGTGAAGGACTCGCTCTACGGCATGCCCGACGCCGAGCGCTTTCCGTACGTCATCCGCGAGCGGGAGGGCCGCCGGCTCGTCGAGTTCCCGATCACCACGACCGAGCTCTTCGGACGGAACCTGCCGCTCGGCGGCGGCGGCTACCTCCGCCTCCTCCCCTACGTCTACATGAAGTGGGGCATGCGGCGGGTGAATCGCCAGGAGAACAAGGGCACCGTCTTCTACATCCACCCCTGGGAGGTCGACCCCGAGCAGCCGCGCATGAAGACCGCCGGCCGGCGCGGGTTCAGCAGCCACTACGTGAATCTCGGGCGCACCGAAGCGAAGCTCCGCCGCCTCCTGCGCGACTTCCGGTTCGCGCCCATGCGCGACTGCCTCGCGCTCGCTTGATGACCTGCGTCTTCTGGTTCTGTGTCGGCGCGATGGCCTACGTGTACGTGGGCTACCCGCTCCTGTTGTTCCTGGTGTCCCGCGTCGTCCGGCGGCCGGTCGCCAAGGCGCCGATCACGCCGACCGTGACCATGGTGATCGCGGCCTACAACGAGCAACAGGCCATCGCCGGCAAGCTCGACAACTCGCTCGCGCTCGACTATCCGCCCGACCGGCTCGACTTCCTGGTGGCGTCGGACGGCTCGACCGACGCCACCAACCGGATCGTCCGCGAGTACGAAGGCCGCCATCCGGGACGCGTGACGCTGCTCGACCTGCCGCGCGGCGGCAAGACCGTCGGCCAGAACCGCGCCGCCGAGGTCGCCAAGGGCGAGATCCTGGTCTTCTCGGACGCGACCACGATGTACGACCCGCAGGCGGTGCGGGCGATGGTCGCCAACTACGCCGACCCGCTCGTCGGCAGCGTCGGCGGCGACGTGCGCTATGTCCGCGAGGGCGAGGAGGCGAGCGCCAAGGGCCGCCAGATGTACTGGAGCTACGAGGCCTCGATCCGGCGCTGGGAGAGCCAAATCTTCACCGTGATCGGCGCGACCGGGTGCATCTACTCGATGCGGAAGAGCCTCTACACCCACCTCGATCCGGCGGCGATCAGCGACTTCGTGCAGCCGGCGCGGGCACTCATCAAGGGCTACCGCTCGGTCGTCGAGGACGACGCCACCTGCTGGGAGGTCGCGGAGTCGAAGCAGATGGGCGACGAGCTCCGCCGCCGGTCCCGCGTCGTGAACCGGGGCATCCGCGGCGTCGGCTTCATGCGCGAGGTGCTGAACCCCGTCCGCCATCCCTTCCTACTCTTCCAGATCATCTCGCACCGGCTGCTGCGCTGGAGCATCCCCTTTCTCCTGATCGGGGCCTTCGTCGCCAACGCGTTCCTGCTCGACGCGCCCTTCTACCAGCTGACGTTCGCGCTCCAGCTCGCCTTCTACGGCGCCGCGCTCGCGGCCCTCGGGCTCGACCGGATGGGGATCCGGCCGCGCGGCCTTTTCGTCCCGCTCTACTTCTGTCTCGTCAATCTCGCGCCGCTGATCGCGGTGTGGTCGCTGTTGAAGGGGGAGAAGAAGATTGTGTGGGAGACGAACCCGCAAGCTCCCTGACCCGCCCCGGTTCGAGGGGCCAGGCGAACGTGATGGTGGCGCCCGCACCCGGGGCCGAACGGATCGCGAGCTCGCCGCCGAGCGCGAGCGCGCGCTCTTCCATGCTGGCGAGCCCGAGGGCCGCGGCCGGACGCGCCGCGGGATCGAACCCGCGACCGTCGTCGCGAACCTCGAGCCGGAGGCCGCCCTCTTCGGCGGCGAGCGCGATCACGATCGTCCGCGCCCGCGCGTGGCGCACGGCGTTGGCGAGCGCCTCCTGCGCGATGCGGTAGACGGTGACCTCGGTCTCCTCGTCGAGCCGCGGGACGGTCGTCTGGAAGTCCGTCGTCACCGCCAGCGTCGGCGACGAGAGCCCGTCGGCGAGCGAGCGCAGGCTGCCGTCGAGGCCGAGGTCGCGCAACAGGAACGGACGGAGCTCCCGGGCGAGCAGCCGGAGGTGCTCGACGACCTCGCCGAGATAGCGCACGACCCGGGCGAACTCGGCGGCGTGCTCCGCCGGCATCGGGGCGAGCTTCCGCCGCAGCGACTCGACGAGAATCCCGACGCCCACCAGCTCCTGGCAGACGTCGTCGTGCAGGTCGAAGCCGAGCCGCTTGCGTTCTTCCTCGCGGATGGTCGCTTGACGCGCGGCGAGCCGGCGGAGCTTCTCCTCGCTCTGGCGGAGCTCGACGATCGACGCGCGCCGAGCCTCCTCGGCGAGATGCTGCTCGGTGATGTCCTGGATCTGACCGAGGAAATAGAGGGGCGCTCCGTTCGCGTCGCGCACCAGCGAGGCCGTGACCTGTACCCACAGGAGGTGGCCGTCGCGATGCCGATACCGCCGCTCGGCCCGGTAGGAGGGCGCTCGCCCGTCGTTGAGCCGGGTCCGATCCACCTCGAGGGGCGCGCGATCCTCGGGATGGACGACGTCCTCGATGGTGCATGCGAGGAGCTCGGGCTCGGTGTAGCCGAGCATGGCGCAGAGCGCCGGGTTCACCCGCAGTGTGCGGCCGTCGATCCTGGTGAGCGCCATGCCGATCGCAGCGTCGTCGAAGGCGCTCCGGAAGCGCTCCTCGCTCTCGCGGAGGGCTTCCTCCGAGGCCCGCCGCTCGGTGACGTCGCGGCCGACGGCTTGCGCTTCGACCATGCGGCCGTCGGCATCCACCACGACCCCCCCGTCCCAGGCGACCCAGCGGACGCCCGCCGCGGTGAGGTTGCGCACCTCGATGAACGTCCGGTGCGGCGGCTTCGCCATGCCCGCCATCGCCGTGCTGATCCGGCTGTGGTCGTCGGGGTGCACGAGCTCGAGAAACGGGCGCCCGAGCAACGCCTGCCTGGTCGTGCCGAACTTGGCGGCGTAGGCGTCGTTCACGAACGTGAAGCGGCCCGCGGCATCCATGCGGACCACCAGCTCGTGTTGCGACTCGACGAGCCCGCGATACCGCGCCTCGCTGGTGCGGAGCGCCGCCTCGGACGCCTTTCGCTCCTGGATGTCGCGGCTGATGCCGCGCGCGCCCGTGACGACGCCGTGCTCGTCGACGACGGCCGACGCGGTGACCTCCACCCAATGCGGGCCGCGCGGGGTCTGGCACTCGACGGGGGTCGGCGGGAGCGGCTCTCCCGCGAGCACGCGACCGAGCGTCGTCGCGAAATCGGGATTGTCGGGATGGCCTGAGGGAACCTCACCGAGCGAGCGCCCGACGACGGCGGCGACCGACAGCCCGAGGAAACGCGCGAACGCCTCGTTCGCATACGTGAGGCGACCCTCGCGGTCGACCGACCAGATGAGATCCGGCGCCTTCTCCGCGAGGTCGCGATACGCGTCGCGCGAGGCCTGCAGGGCGCGAGTCGCCTCGCGCTGGGCGCGGCGGCGGCGCGACACCTGCCGCCCGTTCCGCGCCGAGACCTCCGCGACGCCGAGCGCCAACGACGCGCCGATGACGACCGCGGCAGCGAGCTCCGGCAGCGGCACGAACCGCTGCAGCCGTCCGAGCTGCGCGATCCACGGCAGGAGCGTCGCGACCAGGAGCGCCAGCTCGGCGCGCCATCCCCACGCGAAGAGCTGGGCCGCCAGCAGGTAGAGGGTGAGCAGGAGAAACGCGACGATCTCGTCGTACGCGCCGACCAGATCGGCCACGACGATCGCGGCGAGCCCGAGACCGATGCAGGTCGCGACCACCATGGGCACGATCCGCGGGGCACCCGGATCGGCATGCGCCGTGCGGAGGACCACCGCGAGCGCGATGCCCATCCCCCCGAACACGGCGAAGGCTCCGCTCGTGAGCCGTCCTTCGAGACCGAACACGACGAGCCAGATGCCGACCGTACCCATCCAGCCGAGCGCGAACGTCGGCAGCCGACGCGTGATCAGGTCGCGGCGTTCGTACGCGACGGTGCGGGGTTCGTCCTGCATGGCGGTGGCAGCGTCAGGGCGTTCGGGTCTATAGCGCGGGTACTCGCCCGCGAGGAAGCGTCGGCGCGTTGCCGTGGGAGGGCCCGGACGTTAGAAGACCCGCCCGGAGGTGGCATCGGCATGGCCTACGAACAGATCCGCTATGGCGTCCGCGACCGGATCGCGACGATCACGCTCAATCGTCCGGAGCGCCTGAACGCGTGGACGCCCCGCATGGGGCAGGAGCTGTACGCCGCCTTCGCGAACGCGGCAGCCGACGACGACGTCCGCGTCATCGTCGTGACCGGCGCCGGGCGCGGGTTCTGCGCCGGCGCCGACATGCAGAATCTGCGCGACATCCAGACGGGCAGCAGCCCGGCGACCGCCGGCGAGTCCGCCGTTCCCGTCCGACCCGAGCGCGCCGCCTCGATCGCCCCCCTGCATCCGGCGCTCGATACCCCGTACGCCTACCCGCAGAGCATCCCGAAGCCCGTCCTGGCCGCCATCAACGGCCCGGTCGCCGGACTCGGCTTCACCCACATGCTCTACTACGACATCCGGATCGCCTCCGATCGGGCCCGTTTCACCACGGCCTTCGCGCGCCGCGGCCTGATCAGTGAGCACGGTAGCTCGTGGATGCTGCCCCGCTGGTCGGCCCCGCCCACGCCTGCGATCTGCTGTTCTCCGGACGGGTCGTCGACGCCGCCGAGGCCAAGGCGATCGGCCTGGTGAACACGGTCGTGCCGCACGACGAGCTGCTCCCGCACGTCTACGAGCGCGCCACCGAGCTCGCCACCCTGAGCTCGCCGCGCTCGATCGCCGTGATGAAGCGCCTGGTCTACACCCACCAGTTCACCGACCTCGCCACCGCTTCAGCGGAAACCGACACCGAGATGGTGCGGAGCTTTCCGAGCGAGGATTTTCGGGAAGGCGTCGCGTCCTTTCTGGAGAAGCGCCCGCCCCGGTTCAGCGGCCGCTGACGGCGCGTCTGCGCTCCCGGATGCGTCACCCTCACGTGGCGGGCGACGCTCCAGTGTCGCCCAATCGTACAAAGAGCGATGAGCAAACGAGCGCGGTAGCCCGGAAAGACAAGGCTTTTTCCCTGAGGTCACGGGTGACGTCGAGCTAAATCAACGACTTGCCATGATGCTCGCGAACCGAGCCTCCAGCGGCCGCGGCTGGCTCTCAAATTGCACTGCGCTACGGCATGCACTTCGGAGAGAACGTCCGCGACATCGTGTCGATCAGCTGCGGCAGGGATCTGCGCGCCGCGCGATCGCGAACTACCCTTCCCGGCATCGATTCGCCCGAGGTCCAACGGCGGCTCGCTGCCAACCTCGAGCGGTCTTTCGACATCACGCTCTCGCCCGAGGACGTCTCGCACCTGACGACCGTGCGGGCGGTGCTGCAATGCGTCCGACTCCGACGCTGGGAGCGCGACGTGGCGCTCGAGCAACGGGACGAGGCCGAAGCCGCCGTTCCCGCACCGGAAGTCGCGGCCGCAGCGATGGCCCCCTTCAGCGACCGCTTCGTGCGAGCGCTGTTGAACCAAATCGGCGAGTGATCGAA
>CAZWAX010000079.1:0-17176 GCA_964631985.1 uncultured Polyangiaceae bacterium
CGTCGTGCCCCCGCAGAGCGAACGATTCACGGAGATCGAGGGGCGTTTGCGTGCGGTGCTCGCGACGTACAACTACGGTGAGATCCGCACGCCCATCGCCGAGCGCACCGAGCTCTTCGCGCGCTCGCTCGGCGAGACCACCGACATCGTCGCCAAGGAGATGTACAGCTTCGACGATCGCGACGGCACGTCGCTGACGTTGCGACCCGAGGGCACGGTCGCGGTGGTCCGCGCCGCGCTCGAGGCCGGGCTGGCGCAGCGCGATCAGGTGGCGAAGCTCTACTATCTGGGGCCCATGTTCCGCCGCGAGCGGCCCCAGAAGGGACGGACGCGGCAATTCCACCAGCTCGGCGCCGAGGTGATCGGCCGCGACGATCCGCTCGCCGGCGCCGAGGTGATCTTGCTCCTGGTCGACTGTCTCCGCGCCGCCGGCCTCGACTCCGCCGAGCTGATCCTCAATTCGCTCGGCGACGAAGCCTGCCGTCCCGACTACCGCGCGGCGCTCACCGCCTACGGTCACGCGCACCTCGACGCGCTCTGTGCCGACTGCCGACAGCGCCTCGAGCGCAATCCGCTTCGCCTGCTCGACTGCAAGGAAGAGGGCTGCCGCCGCGTCATGGCCGACGCGCCTCTGATGCGCGACCATCTCTGCGAGCCGTGTCGCAGCCATTTCGCCGCGGTCGAAGGCCTGCTGCAAGCCGCCGACGTCGCCTATCGCGTCGAGCCGCGGCTCGTGCGCGGTCTCGACTATTACGTGCGGACGGCGTTCGAGGTCGTGGCGGGAAATCTCGGCGCGCAAAACGCGGTGGGGGGCGGTGGACGCTACGACGGCCTCGTCGCCGAGCTCGGCGGCCCGCCGCTTCCGGGCATCGGCTTCGCGATCGGGATCGAGCGCCTCCTCATGGCGACGGAAGCGTCGGCCTTCACCTCGCCGACCCCCGAGGTCGCCGTGATTCCGCTGTCGGTCGAGGCCACACCCACCGCCGTCCGCCTGACCCGCCGCCTGCGCGACCTCGGCATGCGCTGTGAGCTCGAGGCCGCGGGACGGAGCGTGAAGAGCGCGATGCGGCGGGCCGACAAGCTCGCGGCGCACTTCGCGGTACTGATCGGCGACGACGAGCTGCGCGCCGGCCGCGCCACCGTGCGCGACCTCCGACGGCAAGCGGATCACCGCCTGGCGCTCGCGGTCGACGACAGCGGCCCCGCGCTGGTGGAGACACTCCGCAGGCTCGGAGACGTACGAGGAGATCATCGTGGCTGAAGCATTGTCGGCACTCGGCGACTGGGAACGCAGCGATTACGCGGGGACGCTGCGGCCGACCGACGCCGGTCGCACGGTCACCGTCATGGGTTGGGTGCACGGGCGTCGCGACCACGGCGGCGTGATTTTCATCGATCTCCGCGATCGCTCGGGACTGGTGCAGATCGTGCTGGATCCCGAGCGCTGCGCCGATGCCCATGGCGCGGGTGCCGGGGTGCGTCTCGAATTCGTGATCGCGGTGCGCGGCACGGTCGTTCCGCGCTCGCCGGAGACGGTGAACTCCGACCTGCCGACGGGCGGCATCGAGGTCGTCGGCAGCGAGCTCCGGGTGTTGAACGCGGCCCGGCCAAGCCCGTTTCCGGTCGACGACGCGATCGACACGGCCGAAGCGGTGCGCCTCCGCTACCGGTACCTGGATCTGCGCCGGCCACGCATGTTCAAGAACCTGTGGCTGCGCCATCGCCTGGCGGTACGCACGCGCGACTATCTCAACGCCAACGGCTTCGTCGAGGTCGAGACGCCGATGCTCACGCGCAGCACGCCGGAAGGGGCGCGCGACTACCTCGTTCCCAGCCGCGTCAACCCGGGAACGTTCTTCGCGCTCCCGCAGTCGCCACAGCTGTTCAAGCAGATCCTCATGGTCGCCGGCGTCGACCGCTACTACCAGATCGCCCGCTGCTTCCGGGACGAGGATCTCCGCGCCGACCGCCAGCCCGAGTTCACGCAGATCGACCTCGAGATGTCGTTCCTCGGCCGGCCGGCGATCTTTCGCTTGATGGAGGGACTCGTCGCCGAGCTGTTCGCGGAGGCGGGGATCCCGATGCAGGCCTTGCCGCTGCCGGTCCTGAGCCATGCCGAGGCGATGAGCCGCTACGGCTGCGACCGGCCCGACACCCGCTTCGGGCTCGAGCTCGTCGACTGCGCCCCGGTCTTCGCCGGCTCGGGGTTCAAGGTCTTCGCCGACGCGCTCGCGAAGGGCGGCACCATCAAGGCGGTCGTCGTACCCGACGGCTCGCAGCTCTCGCGCAAGGACCTGGACGAGCTGACCGAGTTCGTCGCCATCTACGGGGCGAAGGGTCTCGCCTGGATCCGCATCAACGAGGACGGTTGGCAGTCGCCGATCGTGAAGTTCCTCTCCGACGACGAGCGGCAGCGCCTCACGACTGCCGCGCAGCTCGTCCCCGGCAACGTGATCATGCTGGTCGCGGACAAGCCCCGCATCGTGCACGACGCGCTCGCGGCCTTGCGCCTCCGGCTCGGCGCCAAGCTCGGGATGATCGACCCCAACCAGAAGAACCTGGTGTGGGTCACCGATTTCCCGCTCTTCGACTACGACGACGAGCAGCGCCGGCATGTGGCCGTCCACCACCCGTTCACGGCCCCGGTCGAGGACGATCTCGCGCGCCTCGAGAGCGAGCCGCTGGCGGTCCGGGCTCAGGCCTACGATCTCGTGTTGAACGGGACCGAGATCGGCGGCGGCAGCGTCCGCATCCATCAGTCGGCGATCCAGGAGCGCGTCTTCGCGATGCTCGGCATCGGTGCCGAGGATGCCCAGGCGAAGTTCGGATTCCTCCTGGAAGCGCTCGCGTCACGCGCGCCACCGCACGGCGGCCTCGCGTTAGGCTTCGACCGCCCCGTGATGTTGCCCGCCGGCGAAGAGTCGATCCGCGAGGTCATCGCGTTCCCCAAGACCCAGAAGGCCGTGGATCTCATGACGGAGGCGCCGAGCACCGTGGACGCCCGCCAACTGCGCGAGCTCGGCATCAAGCTCGATCGCTGACGAGGAGCCGATGATGGGGCGAGTGGCTGGCATCGTGGTCGTGCTGGCGAGCACGGCATTGCTGTCGGCGAGCTGCAATCCGTTGCCGGTGACGGTCGCGGCGCGGCCCCTCTCGCCGATCGCCAAAGGCGAGGTCCGTCGCATCGCCGTGCTGCCGTTCACGGCCGCCGGTCTCTCGACGGTACGCAGCGACGAGCTCGGGAGCGAGCCGCAAGTCGAGCCGCCGGCCGACACGGTGACGCGCGCGGTTTCGACGGCGATGCGCGAGTACGCCGATTGGCAGATCGTGGACGACCTGACGGTCGGTGAGGCGTTTCGCCAGCTCTACGGCGAGGTGCGGGCGCCGACGGCCAGTGAAGCCCAGGCGGTCGGAAGGCTGCTTCGTGCGGATGCGGTCCTGCGCGGCGAGGTGAAGGTGTTCGACGAGCGCATCGGCACCGAGCTCGCGGCCAAGCGGCCGGCGCACGACATCTTCGCGACCGAGCTCGTCCGTCTCACCGACGGCATATCGGTGTGGCAGGCCGAGTACGCCGAGCAGCAGCAATCCCTCTCCGAGAACCTGTGGAACCTGCCGGGCTTCGTGCGGGCGGGCGGGACGTGGGTACGAGCCGGCGAGCTCGCCCAGCTCGGTGCCACCCAGATGGTCGAACGGCTCCACACCGCGCTCTACGGCCGGCCGCCCAAGAAACCCGCAACGAAGGCCCCCAAGGGCGCGACACGCTGACCCGGCCGCGCGCGCGGCTCAGCAGACGAGCGGCAGGTCGAACGCCGCGGCGACGCCCGGGTGCCACACGGCCCCGTCGGCGACATTGACGCCGCGGCGGAGCGCGGAATCGGCGGCGACCGCGGCGGTGAATCCGCGATCCGCGAGCGCGAGCGCGTACGAGAGGGTGGTGTTGGTGAGCGCGTAGGTGGCCGTGTGCGGGACGGCCCCCGGCATGTTGGTGACACAGTAGTGCACCACGCCCTCCTCGACGTAGATCGGGTCGTGATGCGAGGTCGGACGCGAGGTCTCGGCGCAGCCGCCCTGATCGATCGACACGTCGACGAACGCCGACCCGGCACGCATGCTGCCGATGAGCGCACGCGACAGGAGCTTGGGCGCCTTGGCACCGGGAATGAGGACGGTGCCGACGACCAGGTCGGCCTTGACGACCTCTTCCTCGATGTTGGCGCGATTCGACATGACGGTGGTGACGTGCCCGGTCAGGATGTCGTGGACGTAGCGGAGACGCGTCGGGTTGACGTCCAGGATGCTGACGCGCGCCCCGAGCCCGACCGCCGCCTGACACGCGCTCGTTCCGGCGATTCCGGCGCCGAGGATCACGACCTTGCCGGGACGAACGCCGGCCACGCCCGAGAGCAGCACGCCACGGCCGCCCGTGGTCGCCTGCAGGCACCACGAGCCGACCTGGATCGCGAGGCGGCCGGCGACCTCGCTCATCGGCGCGAGCAGCGGCAGACTGCCATCGTCGAGCTGGATCGTCTCGTAGCCGATCGCGCGAACGCCATGGGCGAGCAGGGCACGCGTGAGCGCCTCGTCGGCGGCGAGATGCAGGTAGGTGAACAGGATGAGCCCGGGGCGGAGGTGCGAACGCTCGGTCGGGAGCGGCTCCTTCACCTTCAAGATCATCTCGGCCTCGCCCCAGACAGCCGCCGCCGGCGCGAGCGTGGCGCCGGCCGCGACGTACGCCTCGTCGGCGAAGCTGCTGCCGCGTCCCGCATCGTGCTCGACCGCAACTACGTGGCCGTGCGCGACGAGCGCGGCGACTCCGCTCGGGGTCAGTGCCACGCGACTTTCCTCGGGCTTGATCTCGCGCGGCACGCCGATGCGCATGCGTGGATTCTATGTACGAGGCGCGGCTTTACAAACCCGGCGGCGCATATATACACGGCCGGCCGGCGCGGGTCGGCCGCACGATGGCCCGTGCGGGTCCGCCGCAACGATTGGACGCTCCGCGGGCTGCCGACGGGCTCGCTCCGTGCCGGCGCAGCGGCACACAGCGGACGGAGACCATGAGCACGATCCTCGACGGCAAGGCGGTGGCGCAGGCGGTGCGGGCGGAGGCAGCCCGGGCCGTCGAGAGCCTGCGCGCGCGCGGCATCGTGCCCGGCCTTGCGACGGTGCTCGTCGGCGACGATCCCGCCTCGCGCGTCTACGTCGGCTCCAAAGAGCGCGCCTGCACGGAGGTCGGCATGCAGTCGGTCGGACAACGTCTCCCTGCCGACATCGGCACCGCCGATCTCGTGACGCTCGTGCGCGAGCTGAACGAACGGAGCGACGTCCACGGTATCCTGGTGCAGCTGCCGCTGCCGGCCGCGATCGATACCGACGCCGTCATCCAGAGCATCGTGCCCGAGAAGGACGTCGACGGCTTGACGGCGATCAGCCAGGGACGCCTGCTCGCCGGTCGCCCGGGTCTCCGACCCTGCACGCCGCTCGGAATCATGCGACTCCTGGCCGAAACCGGCCGGGGGCTCGCCGGTGCCCGCGCGGTGGTCGTCGGGCGAAGTCTTCTCGTCGGCAAGCCCGTGTCGCTGCTCCTGCTCGAGCAGCACGCCACCGTCACGATGTGCCATTCGCGGACGCGGGATCTCGCGGCGGTCGTCGGCGAAGCCGACGTCGTCGTCGCGGCCATCGGTCGTCCGGGCATGATCCTCGGCGACTGGATCAAGGAAGGAGCCACCGTGATCGACGTCGGAATCAACCGGTTGCCGAGCGGCGGCCTGGTCGGCGACGTCGAGTTCGCGCGCGCCCGCGAGCGCGCCGGATGGATCACGCCCGTGCCGGGGGGAGTCGGTCCGATGACGGTCGCGATGCTGCTCGCCAACACCGTCACCGCGGCGACGCACGCCGCCCGGGAGGCCGCATGAGCGACGAGCCGAGATCGCACGCGGAGCTCGCGCGCACGCCGCTGTACGAGCAGCACCGCGCGCTCGGCGCCAAGCTCGTCGAGTTCGGGGGCTGGGAGATGCCGGTCTCCTACCGCGGCATCATCGACGAGCATCGCGCCGTGCGCACCGCCGCCGGGCTCTTCGACGTGAGCCACATGGGCGAGATCGAGGTCCTCGGGCCGCATGCGGCGGCGACGTGCCAGCACCTCACGACCAACGACGTCCGCAAGCTGGCCGACGGCCACGTCCAGTACACCATCCTCTGTCGCGAGGACGGCGGTGTCGTGGACGACGTCACGCTCTACCGCATCGACGACCAGCGCTATTTCTTCTGCGTGAACGCCAGCAACATCGCGAAGGACCTCGCCTGGATCCAGGAGCATGCGGGTGAGGCCACGATCGTCGACCGAAGCGCGGCGACGGCGCTGATCGCGCTCCAGGGACCGGCGGCAGCGCGGATCCTCGGCGGTCTCACGCCCCTCGCGCTCGATCGCCTGAAGCGCTTCCGGTTCGCACGTGCGGAGGTGGCGGGGCATCCCGTCCTGGTGTCGCGAACGGGCTACACGGGCGAGGACGGTTTCGAGCTCTACGTCGACGCCCCCCGCGCGGTCGGTCTCTGGACGGCCCTCATGGACGCCGGTCGCCCCGAAGGCATCGAGCCGATCGGCCTCGGCGCCCGCGACACGTTGCGCCTCGAGGCGGCCCTCGCCCTCTACGGTCACGAGCTCGACGATCACACCTCGCCGCTCGCGGCGGGCCTGCAGCGCTGGGTCGCGCTCGACGACGAGGATTTCATCGGACGCGCCGCCCTGCTGCACGAGCGAGCGCAGGGTGCGCCGCGACGTCTCGTCGGTCTCGCGATGCGCGGCGCGGGCATCGCCCGTCAGGGGTATCCGGTCGTGCTCGAAGGGGCTCCGGTCGGCATGGTGACGAGCGGGACGCTGTCGCCGTCCAACGGCACGGCGATCGCGCTCGCATACGTCTCGTCGACGCTGGCGACGCCGGGCACGTCCCTGGCCGTCGAGATCCGCGGGCGGGCGATCCCCGCGGAGGTCGTGGCGACGCCGTTCTATCGCCGGCCGCGGCCCGCGCCGCCGGTCATGACGGAGCCGGCCGTTGCCGTCGTCGCGGCCGATGCGGAGCCGCTGCCCGACGTCGACCCGGCCCCGCTCGTCGAAGCGCAAGCGCGCCCGTCGTCATCCGCCCCGGAGCCCGCCGAGGCGGCGCTCGCGGAGCACGCGCCAGGAGAAGGAGAGAGCTGATGCAGGTTCCGGAGAACCTCCGTTATTCGGAAGAGCACGAGTGGGTCCTGGTCGTCGATGGCACCGCGACCGTCGGCATCACCGACTACGCGCAGGAGCAGCTCGGCGACATCGTCTTCGTCGAGTTGCCGGCGATCGGCGCGGTGCTCACCAAGACGGCGACCCTCGGCGTCGTCGAGTCGGTGAAGGCCGTGAGCGACGTCTATGCCCCGGTCGGCGGCACGGTGACCACGGTCAACGACGCGCTCACCGCCAAGCCCGAGACGATCAACGAGGATCCCTACGGGGAGGGCTGGATGGTCAAGGTCACCCTCACCGACGTGGGCGAGGTCGGCGGTCTCATGACGGCGGCCCAGTACCGCGAGTTCGTCGCCCAGGAGAAGGCGTAGGCGGAGCCGACATGCGTTACACCCCCCACACTCCGGACGAGGTCGAGGCCATGCTGCACGCGATCGGCGCGCCGAGCGTCGCGGCGCTCGTCGCCCACGTGCCGGCGGCGCTCCGCGAGACCGCGGGTCTGCCGAACCTTCCGGCGGGCCTCGACGAGCGTGCCATGCGCACCGAGCTCGCCGGTCTGGCGGCCCGGAATCGTACCGACCACGTGGCGTTCCTCGGTGCCGGCGCCTATCCGCACTTCATTCCGGCCGCCGTCGAGCAGCTCGCGGGCCGGTCGGAGTTCGCGACGGCCTACACGCCGTATCAGCCCGAGGTCAGTCAGGGCACGCTGCAGGCGTCGTTCGAGTTCCAGTCCTCGATCGCGGCGCTCACCGGCATGGAGGTCGCCAACGCCGGCATGTACGACGGCGCGACCGCGACGGCCGAAGCGGTCCTCATGTCGCAACGCCTGCGTCCCGGGCGACCGCTCGTGTTGGTCGCCCGCGCGCTCCATCCGCAGTACCGCGAGGTGATCACGACCTACCTCGCCGGCATCAAAGACGTGGAGCTGGTCGAGGTGCCCTACGGTCCCGACGGCACGACGCCGCTCCCGAGCGCGGATCTCCTGCGCCGCGCCTCCTGCCTCGTCCTCGGCTACCCGAACGCCTTCGGTGTCGTCGAGGATCTCACGCGCGCCGCGGACGTCGCCCATGCCGAGGACTGCCTCCTGGTGAGCTCCACGTCCGAGGCCCTCGCGTTGGCGCTCCTGAAGACGCCGGGCGCGGCCGGGGTCGACATCGCCGTCGCCGAAGGCCAGAGCCTCGGCCTGGCGCTTGCCTACGGCGGTCCCGGCCTCGGGCTCTTCACGAGCCGCGATCGTTTCGTCCGGAACCTCCCCGGACGGCTCGTCGGCGAGACGGTCGACGTGCA
This sequence comes from uncultured Polyangiaceae bacterium, assembly GCA_964631985.1. Taxonomy (GTDB): domain Bacteria; phylum Desulfobacterota; class Binatia; order UTPRO1; family UTPRO1; genus UTPRO1. Next base: position 8,504 of record CAZWAX010000079.1, read on the forward strand.
CGGTCGGCGCGGCTACGTCCTCACGCTCGCGACCCGCGAGCAGCACATCCGGCGCGAGCGGGCCACGTCCAACATCTGCACCAACCAAGGACTCTGCGCCGTTCAGGTCGTCGTGTTTCTGTCGCTGCTCGGACGGCACGGCCTCGCGAGCGTCGCCGAGCGGAACCTGCGCGGGGCCCATGCGCTCGCGGAGCGGCTCGGCGGGATCGGTACGCTGCGCTTCTCCGGCCCGTACTTCAACGAGTTCGTGCTCGCGCTCCCCGACGCGCGCCGGCGCTGGCAGCATGCGCTCGCGGAGGGCGTCGTCGCCGGCTTCCCGCTCGGCGATTGGTATCCCGAGCTCGAGGACACGCTGCTGCTCTGTGCCACCGAGCTGCACGACGAGGCAGCAATGGACCGTTTGGTCACGGCGCTCACGAGCGACGCCGGGGCCAAGACGATGCGCGCCGGGGGCCGCTCGTGAGCCGGCCCGAGTGCGTGCTCCGCGCCGGGCTGCTGCCGGAGCCGCTGATCTTCGAGCGTGGCGCCCCCGGGCGTACGGGCGCGACGTGCGATCCCGCCGAGGTCGGCGGACCCGCGTCGGCCGACGTGCTACCCGCATCCCTCCGCCGCGAGGACGGCCTCACCGGCCTCCCCGAGGTGAGCGAGCTCGACGTCGTGCGCCACTTCACGCGTCTCTCGCAATGGAACCTGAGCGCCGCGACGACCCTCTATCCGCTCGGCTCCTGCACGATGAAGTACAACCCGATCGTCAACGAGGCGGTCGTCCGCGCGCCGGGGTTCGCGGGCCTGCATCCGCTCGTCCCGGACGCGTGGGCGCAAGGGACGCTCGAGCTCATGGCGCGGCTCGCCGACTTCCTGCGCGCCGTGAGTGGTCTGCCGGGCATCAGCCTCCAGCCGGCCGCGGGCGCGCACGGCGAGCTCACCGGCATGAAGATGGTGCGGGCCTACCACACCGACCGCGGCAATCCGCGGAACCGGGTGCTCATTCCCGCGAGCGCCCACGGCACCAACCCGGCGAGCGCCGCGCTCTGTGGCTACGGGGTGACCGAGATTCCCGCCAACGACGCCGGCATCCTCGAGGTCGAGACCGTCAAGAAGCACCTCGGCAACGACGTCGCCGCCATGATGGTCACCAACCCGAATACGCTCGGCGTCTTCGAGCGGAACATCCAGGCAATCGCGGCGGCGGTCCACGAAGCGGGAGCACTGCTGTACTGCGACGGCGCCAACATGAACGCCCTCATGGGTGTCGCCAAGCCCGGCGACATGGGTGCGGACGTCCTGCAGTTCAACCTCCACAAGACCTTCTCGACGCCACACGGCGGCGGCGGTCCCGGCGCCGGCCCGGTCGCGGTGTCGGAGCTTCTCGAGCCCTACTTGCCGACCCCGCGCCTCGTCCGCGACGCCGACGGTTGGCGTTGGAGCGAGGACTTTCCGCACGCCATCGGCCGGGTGCGCTCGTTCCACGGGAACGTCGGGATGCTGGTTCGCGCCTACTGCTACATGCGGACGCTCGGCGCCGAGGGTCTCATCGACGTCACCGCGATGGCGGTCCTGAACGCCAACTACGTCCGCGCCAAGCTCGCCGACGTACTTCCGCTCGCGTTCCCGACCGAGTCACTCCACGAGTGCGTCTTCACCGATCGCCAGCTCGACGAAACCGGCGTCCACACCCTCGACCTCGCCAAGCGACTCCTCGACTACGGTTTCTTCGCGCCGACGATCTACTTTCCGCTCGTGGTCCCCGGCGCGATCATGATCGAGCCGACCGAGACCGAGAGCAAGCAGACCCTCGACGAGTTCATCGCCGCCGTGCGCGCGATCGTCACCGAGGCCCACGACACGCCCGACGTGGTCAAAGAGGCCCCGCATGGCACGTTCGTCGGCCGCCTCGACGAAACCCGCGCCGCCCGCCGCCCCGTCCTCCGCTGGCGCCCTCCTACAGAGACACCGACGTCGGACGCCTAGCCGCGCACCGTCCGCTACAGCAGGCCGACGCTGAGACGGCTCTCGATGCGCCCGGAGGTCCCGGCCGGTCCCGGCTGGTAGGCGCGCAGCTGGGCCTGGAAGACGAACTCGAACTCGCCTTTCGCGTTCGCCGCCGCCTTCGGGGGATTGTTGTCGAAGGCGGCGGTGTTGAGCGCATCCGAGAGGGTGTCGTCCATGAGCGCGCTGCCCGACTGGCCCTCGATCTGGACCGACTTGAGCTTGCCGCGCGCGTCGAGGATGGCTCGCATCATCACCGGACTCCGTGCGCTCAGGATCTGCTGCAGCTCGAGGCGGCGTTGCCGGATGATCAGGTGCTGGAAGACCCGTTCGCCGACCCGCCGGACGAACGGCGAGAAGACGTTGGCCTTCGTGTTGAGGAGGGTGACGGCGCCACGCTGGATGTCGGGAAGGTTGTCGAGGGTGCCGCGCGTTCCGGGCAGCGCCCAATCGGGAGCGACCGGCGCCACGGCCAGCGCGAGCTTTCGCCGTCCCGTGCTGCTCTCCTCGCTCGGCGCCGACTGCTCGCTCGCCTGACGTTGCGCTGCCACCAACTCGTCGCGCGACGCGAAGAGATCGTCGAGCGCGGGAGCGCGCTTGTGCTCCTGGACGACCGGCTTCGGCGGAGGCGCCGGGCGCTCGGCCTGCTGGCGCGGCTTCGCCGGCGGGGGACGATCCGGGATGTTGGCGCGCTGCGGAGCGGCCGGCTTCGGCGCGGGCGGAGCCACCGGCCCGGGATTCGGGACGCCGGGATTGACGGTCTCGTGCTCGACCGTGTTGTCGCGGTCGCTCTCGAAACGTGGGTTCTCGGGAACGCGATCGTTGATCCGATCGGGCGGTGCCACCAGCTGGCGCGCCGCCGGAGCGGGCGCGGGCTTCGCCGGCTCGGGCGGCAAGAGTGCGACCTCGAGCGGCGCCTCGATCACCGGCCGCGGTTCGCCCTTCGGCAACATCGGCATCAGCAGAAGCAGCGAAAGGTGCAGCAGGGCGGAAAGCCCAATGGCGAGTGCCAGGGGCCGATCGCTGGTGGCACTCATCGGTGCGCGGATTCTAGGGTCGACCGGGCGCAGTCGCAACTTAAGGCCATTGCGCGTCTCCGAAACATTCTCCTATAGTCGCGCGAGCGCAGCTCGCGCCGTGGAGAGTCGCATGTTCGGTCTGGGGATGGGAGAGATGTTGGTGATCCTGGTGATCGTCCTGATCATCTTCGGGGCCGGCCGGCTGCCCGAGCTCGGCGAAGGCCTCGGCAAGGGCATCCGCAACTTCCGCAAGGCCACCAGCGAGCCCGACTCGATCGACGTCACCCCACCGAGCCCCGGGACGCCCCCGGGGGAGTCGAAGCCCGACGCGTCGGGCGAACGCTCAACACCCGCGAGCTGAACTCGCGGAGCTCGCGCGGCGGCTCCAGGAACACGATCAAAAACGGCGTCGTCTGGCCCGGAGCGAGGGCAATCGCCGGATCGAGTCGCTGCAGCAGCACGATCTCCGCCTCCGACAGATCGGTGAGCGCCGTGCGATTGCCGGTGGTCACTACCTTCTGATCGAGCTCGCCGCCGCCGAGGCCGTAGAGCGCGCCGGCGACTTCGATGCGCTCGATGGTCATTGGCGAGTTGTTGCGGGCGTCGCCCGAGATCACGAACACGCGACGGGCGTTCCGCAGGCGTTGGAACCGGCCGTGGACGTTGGTGAGCTCGACCTTGGTCGCGAGGTTGCGGTCGTGGGCGAAGGTCGCGCCCGCGACGGGCAACTTGGCGAGCCAAGACGAGGCGTGCTCGGGCGCGACGCGCACCATGAGCGTCAAGGCCGCAAACCCGGCGACCGCCGTTCCGATCGCCCGCATGATGGTGCCGAACCCCGCCGGTGCCCGCATCGTATCCTCCACCCGCACGCGCCGGCCGACGTCCACCGTCGGCTCCGGCTCCACTTCGTCGTCCGTGTCCTCGTCGTCGTCGTCGAAGTCGGCGAGCGCGGGCTCGTCGCCCTCGACGGGGTCCGCGAGGAGGTCGCTGCCGAGCTCCATCCCGCCATCGTCGTCCTCGTCCTCCGCGTCGAAGTCGTCGGGCGCGGCGACGTCGTCGATTGGCCCGGTCAGGATCGCGGGCCGTGGCGGCTCCGGTTCTGGCGCGGGAAGAACGACGACCGTCGACTCCGTCACCGTCGCCCGCTTCGCCGCCGCAACCGAGGTGATCGTCGCGGGCATCGTGGGCGTGTCCGTATCGACGACCGTCGCATCGTCGGCCAGCAACAGCTCGGACGACTGCCGCTCCGGAAAGATGAACTCGAGGGTGTCGGCTTCGACCGGTGCCGGTGCCACGGCCGCTGCGGAACGACGACTGGCCGGAGCCGCGGCGTCAGGCGCCGGCGGGGCCCCGGGAAACTGCCGGAAAAGATGATGGCAACGCCCACACTTGAAGAGGGGATTCTCGATCGGAGCGGCCGCGGCGACACGCCAGCGTGTCGAGCATCGCGGACACTGCATCATCATGTGCGCACCTTCCACCGCCGCCACCACTCCGCCCGCCTCGGGCGCCTTCCCTCAGCTCATCCAACCCATCCGGCACATGCTGCACATCCCGGCACGACCACCAGTGCGAAAGGGGGGACTTGAACCCCCACGAGTTTTACCTCACAGGATCCTGAATCCTGCGCGTCTGCCAGTTCCGCCACTTTCGCGCGAGGATTTCCCAATACTTGGACGTGGGGAAACGGTCAAGATCGAAGGCAATGTGGCCTCCCTCGATGAGCGCTGGTCAAGGAGACGCACGCCAGTGCTGCCGTCCGAGCGCAGCCGGCCACCTCGCCTTACGCCACGGCTCTGGGCCGGGATCACGGGGTAGCCGCGGGGAGCATCTCCCGCTGATACTCCGCTAGCGAAATGATTCGCTGGGCGCGCGGGTCCCAGAGCATGTACTTCAATGCGTGCCGAACGCGGCCTAACTTCAGGCGGGTCACGTCCGCAAAGAGTTGCTCGTGCTCGGCGTGACATCCGATCAGATGATAGTTCGGAATTCGAGCCGAGAGATGGTGAACGTGATGATAGCCAATATTGGCGGTGAACCAATTGAGCCAGTTCGGCAGCAGGAGAAAGCTCGTTCCGTGGATGGCGCCAAGGTCGCGGTCCCAGCGTTTGGTGTCGCTGGCATAGGCGTGCTCGAAATTGTGCTGGACGGCGAACAGCAGGATCCCCGCACCGCCGGCAAGAGACACACTGATCACGTAGATCGTAAAAAAGCGGATTGGGCCGACCCACCAGCACATCAACACCCACACACTGAGTAGTACGACATTGTTCCAGGACATGTGGTGATACTCTCTCTCGGTCTGCCAGTAGCGGGTTTTGAAACTGGCCGCGTGCGATCGCATCGAGAGATCCGGCTGCGCCACTCGTCCTGCCATGATGTGACCCACGAGGCCGATACTGCCTTTGAGCCAGGTAAAGCGCGGGTTGAAGATCAGGTACACGAAGCCGACCACCGGAGCAGCCACGATGTGGCACTTGAGCCGATACAGGCGCTGCTGCGTAACCGTCATCGCAGCGTACTCGTTCACTGACGGCGTCGCGTAGGGCCCGCGGTACACTTCCCAATCACCGTTGTTGACGTGGTGGAACTCGTGATGCTTCGACCACACGTACTGGGGCATTCCGGTCACGACGCCGAGAACGAAGCCAAAAGCTCGATTGAGACGTTGGGTGCGAAACAAGCTGCGGTGGCCGCATTCATGCATCAGCGCAAAGGCGCGTAGGGTGAATAGGCCGATCACCCCAATGGCAGCGGCCGTGAGCCAGAGCGAAACGGCGACACTCCAGACCGCAACCCCCCATGCGAGCGCGAGCCACACCAAAGTCGTCAGGACTTGCGTCAGCCCTTTGACGTCGTCGGCCCTGGCATACCGGCGATTGATGTCGCGCTTCATATCCTTCATTCGCTGCATCGACGACACGCGCATTGGCCCCCTTGGTTGTCCGCTATCCTTACGGCGCTCGAATGACCGAGTCGAACATGCACATTGGTCACGAACGCACATCCTCGCGCGACGTGAGATCGAGCCGAAGCAGGATCACACATCCCGGCAGCGTCGCGGTGGCGGTCAGCGGATGCCGCGCTCGCGCTCGCGCTGCTCGGGGGTCTCGTGCGGCCGTGCGAAATCGTCCTCAAGCCGCCACGTCGTGCCGATCTCGGGGGTCGAGGCCTCAATGACCTCGCAATCGGTGATACCGACCAGGCGATGCACCTGGCCGAGACTGCACGTGTAGCCGACGCCCGGCGTGAGCTCGGTCTCGATGAGCGCGCCCGCTGGGTCCTGCCACACGACCTTGGCGCGCCCGAGCAGGAGGAACCAGCTCTCACGCTTCTGATCGTGGAGCTGCAGGGACAAGCGGGCCCCGGCGTTGATGTGCAGCAGCTTCCCCGCGTAGGGCAGGTCGTCCGGGGTCCAGTGCACCTCGAAGCCCCACGGCTTTTCGATGCGCCGCACGTACGGCACGTTGGTGAACCCGGACGGATCGAAGCGCGGTGCCTGGTCGCTCATTGCCCGGCAGTGTAGCGGATCCCCGGCCCGGGCGGCACTCGAATTCACTTCGAATGCCGCCGTCCATCGGAGCATTCGGCGGGCAGGGCCCGCCGAAGCACACCCGACGAAATCCGCTCGGAGGACGAATCGTCAGATTTCACACCCTCGGTGGCCTCTGCTATCTCCCCCCGGATGTCCGCGCCCGTCGCCATCATCGACCCCGAAACCCTCCCCAAACATTTCGAGGCCGCGGAGGTCGAGGCGCGGCTGCACGAGCGCTGGGACCACCTCGGCGTCTACGCCCACGACCCGGCGCGGCCGCGCGAGGACACGTTCGTGGTCGATACGCCGCCGCCGACCGTCTCGGGCTCGCTGCACGTCGGTCACGTCTTCAGCTACACCCACACCGACGTCATCGCGCGCTTCCAGCGCATGCGGGGCCGGAACGTGTTCTACCCGATGGGCTGGGACGACAACGGCCTGCCAACCGAGCGTCGGGTGCAGAATCACTTCCACGTCCGCTGCGACCCACGGGCGCCATTCACCCCGGGGCTGAAGCTCGAGGCCGCGACGGCGGCCGACCTGAAGCAACCGCCGCGTCTGATCTCGCGCCCGAACTTCATCGACCTCTGCCTCGAGCTCACCCGCCAGGACGAGGAAGCGTTCAAGCGGTTGTGGCGTCGCATCGGCCTCTCCGTCGACTGGAGCCTCGAGTACTCGACGATCGACCCGCGTTGCCGCCATCTGGCCCAGCTGAGCTTCCGCGACCTCTTCGAGAAGGGCCACGTCTACAGCATCGAGGCCCCGACGATGTGGGACGTCGACTTCCAGACCGCGGTTGCGCAAGCGGAGGTCGAGGACCGGCCGACCCGCGGCGCGTTCCACGACGTCGCCTTCGGGGTCGAGAGCGGCGGCACGTTCACGATCGCGACCACACGCCCCGAGCTGTTGCCGGCCTGCGTCGCCGTGACCGCGCATCCCGAGGACCCGCGCTACCAGGCGCTCTTCGGGAAGACGGCCGTCACGCCCATCTTCAAGGTGCCGGTGCCCATCTTCCCGAGTGCGGTGGTCGATCCGGAGAAGGGGACCGGCATCCTCATGGTCTGCACCTTCGGCGACGCGACCGACGTCACGTGGTGGCGGGAGCAGAAGCTGCCGCTCCGGCAGATCGTCGGACGCGACGGCCGCCTGGTCTCGGTGACGTTCGGTAGCGACGGCTTCCCGAGCCGTGATCCGGACGCCGCCAATGCCCGCTACGCGCAGATCGCGCGCAAGGGCGTCGGGGGCGCGCGCCAGGCCATCGTCGAGATGCTGCGCGACCCGGCGAGCGACGCGAGCGGGTCGGGGGAGGCGCCGCTCCGCGGTGACCCGCGCGCCATCGAGCACTCGGTCAAGTACTTCGAGAAGGGCGACCGCCCCCTCGAGTTCATCTCGACCCGGCAGTGGTTCGTGCGCCTGCTCGACAAGAAGGACGAACTGCTCGCGGTCGGGGACCAGATCCGCTGGCATCCCGACTTCATGCGCCTCCGCTACCGCAACTGGACGGAGAACCTGAACGTCGACTGGTGCGTCAGCCGGCAGCGCTACTTCGGGGTGCCGTTCCCGGTCTGGTACCCGCTCGACGCCGAAGGGCAGCCCGATTACGCGCACCCGATCGTCGCCCCGGCCGCGTCGCTGCCGGTCGACCCCACGGTCGACGTGCCGCCCGGCTACGACGACGAGCAACGCGAGGAGCCCGGCGGCTTCACCGCCGAGGCCGACGTCTACGATACCTGGTTCACGAGCTCGCTGACGCCGCAGATCGGCTCGGGCTGGCTGCTCGACCCAGCGCGCCACGCCAGCCGCTTTCCCGCCGACATCCGCCCGCAGAGCCACGAGATCATTCGTACGTGGGCCTTCTATACGATCGCCAAGGCCATGCTGCACGAGGGCACGGTGCCGTGGCACCACGTCGTCATCTCGGGCTGGATCCTCGATCCCGACCGCAAGAAGATGTCCAAGAGCAAGGGCAACGTCGTGACGCCGATGCACCTGCTCGACGCCTACACCGCGGACGGCGTCCGCTACTGGGCCGCGAGCGCGCGGCTCGGGACCGACACCGCGTTCGACGAGAAGGTCCTGAAGGTCGGCAAACGTCTCGTCACCAAGCTCTACAACGCCGGCAAGTTCGTG
>CAZWAX010000080.1:0-16962 GCA_964631985.1 uncultured Polyangiaceae bacterium
AGCGCGCGACGGGCGACCATCCCGGCGCCCAGGGTGCCCCCACGAGAGCGCGGAGCGCCTCGGACCGACGCCGGGGGCGATTGTGGTCGACGACGATCACGAAGCCGTCGGGCGGCAGGCGCGCGGCGAGCGCGGCCAGGACACGGGTGCGATCCGCGGCGGGCGCCGCGTGGCCGACCGCCGACACCACGACCGACGAGCGCGCGACGTCCGGTCCGGACGATGCCGCATCCCACTCCAGCCAGGGGACACGCGCCGGGCCACAGAGATCGGTGATCAGCGCCTCCGCCTCACGCCGCCACGCCGGCACGCGACGCGGCACCGCCTGAGGCTACCGCCCGTTCCGGCCGTGGATCAGCGTCATGAACTCCTCACGCGTCTCCTGCCGGTCGCGAAACGTGCCGAGCATGCAGCTGGTGACGACGACGGAGTTCTGCTTTTCGATGCCGCGCATCCGCATGCAGAGATGCTCGGCCTCGACCACCACCCCGACACCCTGCGGATCGATCGCATCCATGAGCGAGTGCGCTACTTGGGTCGTCAAGCGCTCCTGGACCTGGAGACGGCGCGCGAAGACCTCGAAGAGCCGCGCCAGCTTGCTCAGCCCGAGGATCTTCTTGCTCGGGATGTAGGCCACGTGCGCCTTTCCGAAGAACGGCAGCATGTGGTGCTCGCAGAGCGTGAAGAAGTCGAGATCCTTGAGCACGATCATCTCGGAGTACTCTTCACTGAAGAGCGCCGAGTTGAGGATGGCTGCGGGATCCTCGTGGTAGCCCTTGGTCAGGAACTCGAGCGCGCGGGCGACGCGCTCCGGGGTCTTCAGCAGGCCTTCGCGGTCGGGATCCTCGCCGATCGTCCGCAGAATGGCGCGGACGTGGTCCTCACCGCTCAAGACTTGCCTTTCTTCTCGATCGCGCGGACCTTCTGGTACTTCCGGTAGTCGTAACCGGTGGCCATCGCCATCAGCAGGCCTTCCATCCCGCCTTCGCGCTCGCGACGCAGGATCATCAGGCGGTCGTAGAACTCCCGGAAGTCGCGGTTGATCCGGTGCGCCTCGTCGACGGGGTTCAGATAGAAGGCGTGCAGCCGGTTCACCGTGAAGCGCAGCGCCGAGAAGCGGAGCTCGTTCGGGAACGCGTCCCACTCGGCGAGCGACAGCGTGCGCAGCGACTCGTAGCCGCCGATCAGCACCTCGAAACGCTTCAGGTCGTAACGCTCACCGTCGTAGCAGAGCGCATTCACCGCGGTCGCGAGATCGAAGATGTACTTGCCGCGTGACGCGGTCTCGAAGTCGAGGACGCCCACGACCTTCTCGCCACGGAACAAGATGTTGTCGAGATAGAGGTCGCCGTGGATGATGCCCTTCGGCAGCTTGCACTCGAGATAGTGCTCGAGGTAGCCGACCTCTTCGTCGAGCGTCCGCGTGATCTTCTTGAAGTAGGACGGCAGGCGGTCGCGGACTTCCTGATAGACGTCGGCGACACGCTCGAACGTGAAGCGGTTGTCGACGCCCTTCTTGTAGCCTTTACCGATCACGTGCAGATCGGCGAGCACCCGACCGGCGTTCTCGATCTGCGCCAGTGAAAGTGTTGCGCCCTCGCGCTTGTGTCCGTCGATGAACTTGAAGAGCGAGATGCACTTGCCGCCGAGCTCGTGGTACTGCCGGCCCTTGCGGTCGATCATCAACTGCGGACACGGGAACCCGTGCTTGCGGAGGTAGAGCAGGAGATCGATCTCGCGCTTGACCTCCATCTCGCTCCGCTCCTCGTCGATGCGGAGCCAGAAACGGCCTTTGGCGGTATCCAGGCGACAATTGCCGTCCGTCCCACCGCCGTTGCCGTTGGCCGCCTGCAGCTTGCCGAGACCGAACTCCTCGACGAGCTCCGTCAATTGTCGCCGATCGAGATTGGTGTACACCGCCATTTTTACGCCCACCGCCCAGAAGGGATGTTGAGATTTGTTCAGTTATATCCCTAACCCCGCGATAGTCAATAGTTTTCTGGTCATCAGATGATGCGGAGGGGAATATGGCGGACCCGACCTTTCTGCGCCGTTTCAGATCGGGTCGGATCGCTATGTTGCCGATTTCGTGAGGTCGGGGACGCCGACCCGGGGACATTGACGGGCGAGGGGGCACTCTTCGCAGCGGGGTTTCCGGGCGTGGCAGACGCGCCGACCGTGGTGGATCAACCGGTGCGTGAAGTGCGTCCATGACGGAGGAGGCAAAAGCCCCCGGAGATCCATCTCGATCTTGGTGGGGTCGTCCTCGGCGGTGAGACCGAGGCGGTTGGACACCCGGCGGACGTGGGTGTCGACCACGATCGCGGGAACGCCATAGGCGGTGCCGAGGACCACGTTGGCGGTCTTGCGACCGATCCCCGGAAGCGTCACGAGGGTATCGAGGTCCCGGGGCAGCTTGCCGTGGAAACCGTCGGCCGTCGCCGTCGCCACTCCGAGCAGGGATTTGGCCTTCTGGCGGAAGAAGCCCGTCGAATGGATGAGCGCTTCGAGCTCCCGAGGCTCGGCGTCGGCGAGCGCACGCGGGGTCGGGTAGCGGGCGAAGAGCGCTGGGGTGACCAGGTTGACGCGCTCGTCGGTGCATTGCGCCGAGAGGATCGTCGCGACCAGGAGTTGCCAGGCATTCTCGTGACGCAACGCGCACCAGGCATCCGGATAGGCATCGGCCAACAGCCGATCGATCTTGCGGGCGCGCGCACGCCGCGCCGCTGCGCTTTCGTTGGTGGCGTCGGCGGCGCTGCGCTTCACGCGCGGCGCCGTGAGTCCGCAGCCGACGCGCTCGCCGGTGGGGCGGCGCGGCGACGGCGCTCGTCGGCGACGCCGGAGCGATAGCGCTCGACCGCCTGCTCGGTCTCGTCGGCGCTCCACCCGAGAGCCTCGCCCATGAGCGCACCGACCGCGGGGGCAGCTTCCGCGCCGCCGTCGCCATGGCGAAACGAGATCGGGACACGCCGGCGCAGCACGTCATCGAGCGTTGCGGCCATCTCGGCGTCGGCGGCGCGCGTGATCTCGATCCACCGATACGGCAGCCCTTTCACGACCGGTCGCGCGGCCTCGGGATCGGCGACGAGGCGGCCGATCAGCTGCTTGGCTGCCGTGCCGTACCGCTGCAGCAGATGGCGCACGAGCCCGTCGTCGAGCGTCGACGTCGCGCTCGTCCGGACGCGCTTCGCGAAGCCGCGAAACCCGCCGCGATCCGGATCGTCGACGCGTGCGCCCGGCAGCGGGATCTCCCTGCTCCGACAGTCCGCGAAGCGGCGGCTTGGATCGACCTTCTGCAGCGCCTCGACCACGCGATCGACGACCTTCTCCGCGACCCGACGATACGTCGTCAGCTTGCCGCCCCCGAGCGATACGAGGCCGGAAGCGCTCTCGAAGATCTCTTCCTCGCGCGAAGTTTCCGACGGCGTCTCCGCATCCGTCACCGGCGGCGCGACGAGGGGCCGCAGGCCCGCATAGGCCCCGATCACGTCCGATTCCTCGAGCCGTGCCGCGGGGAAATACGCGTTCACGGCACCGAGCAGGTAGCGCACGTCGGCGGCGTCCGCGGCAACATCCTCGGGACGCGCCTCGTAGTCGGTGTCGGTCGTACCGACGAGCGTCTGATCCTCCCACGGGATCGCGAACATCACGCGCCCGTCTTGAGGGGCACGCAACACGATGGCGTTCCGATTGCCGACGCGCTCGCGCGGCACGATGACGTGCACGCCCTTGGTGAGCCGGAGCACCGGCTTCGCGTCCGGCTCGTCGAGCCGACGGACCCGGTCGAGCCAGGGTCCGGTTGCGTTCACGATCTGGCGGGCGGTGATGGTGAACGTGGCACCCGAGAGGCGATCCTGCACGCGCGCTCCCGAGAGCCGACCCCCGTCGCGCAACAGCGCGGTCACCCCGACGTGGTTGCACGCAATCGCCCCTTCGGCGACGGCCGCCTGCACGGTTTCGAGCGTGAGCCGCGCATCGTCGGTCCAGCAATCGTAATAGTGCATCGAGCCGCGGAGACCCTCCGAGCGCAGCGCCGGCTCCTGCTGCAAGGTCGCGCGGTGCCCCCACGAGCGGTGGCGCGCGATGTTCCGGAACGCCGAGAGGCCGTCGTACACCCAGAGCCCGGCCGAGAGCCGGAGACGGCCGACCGGATCACCCCGAAAGATCGGAAACACGAACGGCATCGGGTGGACGAGATGCGGAGCGAGATGCCGGCGCAGATGATCGCGCTCGCGGCTCGCCTCGAGCACCAGTGCGAACTCGTAGTTCTCGAGGTAGCGGAGGCCACCGTGAATCAGCTTGCTGGACTTGCTGCTGGTACCGCTGGCGAAATCGCCCTGCTCGACCAAAGCGACGCTCAGACCGCGCTGGGCGGCGTCGCGCGCGATCCCGGCGCCATTGATGCCCCCACCGATCACCAGCAGATCGAAGGTGGGTTTCGCGAGAGCCTCGGCGAGCGCGGCGCGACGGCCGTCAGACACGGGGCTCTCTCCAGCGTGCGCGCGACATCGTCATCGACGGCCCGACGCTTGTATCACACGCGGGGGGAGCCGCCATCCGCGATCCTTCCAGACCAACGCAAACACCAGGTCGGCGACGTTGGTTCCCGTCGGGCCCGGTCGGAAGAGATCGCCGAGCGCGGCGAGCGTCGGATGGACGTCCTGACGCCGGAACGCTTCCGGAAGCCCGCGACCGATGCGGAGCGCCCGCCGGACGCTGCTGCCGTCCGCGAAGGCACCGGCGGCGTCGGTCGGCCCGTCGATACCGTCGCTGCCTGCCGCGAGGAGCGCCTGCCCCTCGACGCCCGCGAGCTCGATCGCGAGCGCGGCGGCGAGTGCCTGGTTCCGCCCGCCACGACCGGCGTGCGCCTCCAATCGGACGGTCGTCTCCCCCCCGGCGATGACGAGGGCGGGCCCTGGTCCCCGCAGACGCGACCGGCACCGCCGAATGAGACGCGCGATCGCGCGGGCCACCGTGACCGAGTCGCCCCTGAACGGCCGACGGGCGACCACGATCGTCCCTACCCCGACACGCCGCGCCCATGCCGCCGCGCCGCCCCGCGCCGTCGCGTTGCCGGCCACGAGGAGGGTCGGACAGGCGCGCGCCGCGACTGATCCGGGCTTCGGCGTCTCGGCGACGCGACCGCCCCGACCGCGTTCGAGGTGGCGGCGCACCCGCAGCGGCACCCCAGCGACGCGCCCTGCCCCGTGCACGACGACGAGCGCGTCCGCGTAGGTCGTCGGATCGGCGACCGTCGGGCCGGAGCCGATGACCGCGAGATCGTCGCCGGGGACATCCGACACGACGATTGCCGCGGCCGGGCGATCGACGAGCAGGGCGGCCAGCCGACCACCGCTCACCCCCGAGAGGTGCTTGCGGACGGCGTTCATGCCGGCGATGTCGACGCCGCTCGCGAGGAGCCACGCCCCGGTGCGACGCTCGTCTGCGAGCGTCAGACCCGGCGCCGGCAAGGCGAGCAGACTCGACGCCCCGCCCGTCAACACCACCAGCACCGCGGCGCGCGGATGACGCGCGAGCGTCGCGAGCAGCCGTCGCGTCGCGGCGTGACTCCGGCGATCGGGGAGCGGATGACTGCCATGCACGACTGCGACCCGCGCGAGGCGACGCTCGTACCCGGGCGGAACGATCACCACGCCGTCGACGACGCGATCTCCGAGCACCGCCTCGACGCCCGCCGCGAGACCTGCGGCACCCTTCCCCGCGCCCACCACCACGACGCCGCGGTCCAACGGCAGCCCGACCCGCCGGCCGCGCGTCCGCGCGACGAGGCGGCTCCCTTCGATCGCCAGCGTCGCACGCGCCACCTGGAGCGGATCCACCGCCGCGATCGCGGCCGCGTACGTGGCGCCGAGGAACGCGCGCACCGCCCGCGGCGCGCGTCCGACGGCGCGCACGCGCCCACTCACCTTGCCTGGCATGGGAGCATTCTGTACCGTCCCGCGAGACGTCGTTCGACGCACCGTATCTGCATACCCCGGAGGACCCGATGCACGAGGAGTTTCGCACCGAGCAATTCGCCGAGAGCTTCATCGGAGTCTGGAAGCGCGTCGTCACCGATCCGCGCGGCTTCTTCCAGGACATGCCGATTCGCGGTGGCATCCAGGCACCGTTGCTCTTCCTGGTCGGATGTCTCGTGGCCGCGGCGCTCGGATACCTGGTCGTCGGCCCGCGCGGGATCGGGCTCAGCCTGGTCTTCTGGGGGACGCTGCGCTCGTTTCTCTACGCTGCCGTGTTCATGCTGATCGCGCGCCACGTGTTCTCGGGCACGGCCGACTACGAAGCGAACTACCGCGTCGTCGCGTACGCCACCGCGCCCATGGCCTTCATGTGGGTCCCGTTGGTAGGGTCCCTCACCTTCCTCTACACGCTCTTCTTGGTGATCGTGGGCCTGGAGCGCGTCCACGGCTTCGACGCCGTGAAATCGGTCCTGACGGTCCTCCTCGCCAGCCTCGTGTTGCTGGCCCTCGGCTGGGCCTTCGGCTTCCACCACCACGGTTATCATCATGGAATCGCGATGGGCTGCCACCGATAGGCAAATTGCTGAAAACGCCGCCTTCAACCGGTGCGGCGGAGCAAAGCGACCGCCGACCAACCGTTAGATCGCACGAGGCAGGAGCAGGTTGCTCAAAAAGGGGCAGATGCGAGGCGCGAGGAAGAGAGCGCGGAGGCGTAGCGGAGCTACGCCGCACAAGCGAACGACCGAGCAACGACGCCCCCTCCGGGGACACGGCAGATGGCCCTTTTTCAGCGACCTGCGAAGCGTCGCGTAACTACTGGCCTTCTTCGTCGAGATCGGTGGCGCCCAGCCGCCGATACGCCCGATCGTCGTCGCCCCGCCGGTTCTGCTTGGCCTCGGTTTCCCGGTCGGCCTGGCATTGCACGCAGAGGCGGGTGAACGGCATCGCCTGGAGCCGCCCTTCGGCAATCTCCTGCTCGCAGCTCTCGCAGACCCCGTAGGAGCCCTCGTCGATTCGATCGAGGGCGTCCTCGATCGCCTGCAGCTTCCCGCGGTCGCGGTCGGTGAGGATGAAGTTGATCTCGCGCTCGCGCTCTTCGCTGGCGAGATCGTAGGTGTCCATGCCCTCGTCCTTGGACGACTCGCGGCCCTGCTTCAGATCCTGCTGGATCTCGGCCAGGAGTTGGCGCTTCATGGTTTCGAGCGTTTCGCGAGCGGTTTTCAGGAAGGCTTTGCGCATGGTCTCCTCGAAAGGGGCCGGATGCTAAGGGCTGCTCCCGTGCGTGTCAACTCTGGGTGCGAGAAAGCTCGAGGGGAACGGAGTCACACGAGATCGTGGACGGCGTCCCACACACGTTCCGCCACCTCGTCGATCGTGAGCAAACGCCCGTCCTCGACGCATTCCACCTGGTGCCAGCGCTCGGTGCGGTCGAGGGTGACCAGCGCGAGATAGGCGGCCTCGGCCGCGCGGAGATGCTCGCGGTCGCCTTCGTGGATGTCACGCACCTTGCCGTGCAGATAGGCTCGCTCGTCCTTCCGCGCGACCATCTCGTACCCGACGTCCGCCGGGACGTGCAGCAGGATGGTGAGATCGGGCTTGGGGATGCCGAGAATGCCGTATTCGAGCTCGTTCACCCACGTGAGGAAGCGCATGCGCTCCGCCGGGTCGCCGAGCTTGGCCATCTGATGGCCCTTGTTGGCCGAGACGTAGCGGTTCGACACCACGACCGCTCCGCGTTCGAGGGCCGCGCGGATCGCGAACGAGGCATCATAGCGATCGAGGGCATAGAAGACCGACGCTCGGTAGGCGTCGACGTCCGCGAGCCGGCCGTACTCCCCGCGCAGATAGCGTTCCGCAAAGTACGCCGCCGGGTCGCCATACCGGGGGAAGTCGGCCAGCACGACGTCGCGGCCCGCGGCCACGAGCCGCTGGTGGAGACGAGTCGTCTGGGTACCCTTGCCGGAGCCGTCGGTGCCGTCGACGACGATGAACACGCCGTTCATACGCGTTCGTAGGTGACGAAGGAGAAGCCGTCGTGCTCCTCCCGCCACACGACCTTCCACGTCGCCGGGTCGATTGCCGGAAAGAAGGTATCGCCGTCCACGGCGCGCTCGACGTGCGTCAGATCGAGCCGGTCGGCCCGGTCCATCGCCTGCGCGTAGATCGCACCGCCGCCGTTGATCACGACGTCGTCGGCGGCGTGCACGGTGAGGGCGGCGTCGAGCGAGTCGACGCGCTCGACCCCGGCCGGCAGCGAGTAGTCGTCTTGCCGGGTGACGACGACGTTCGTGCGACCGACCAGCGGCCGGAACTTCGCCGGGATCGACTCCCACGTCTTCCGCCCCATCACGACGACCTTTCCCATCGTGATCTCGCGGTAGCGCTTCATGTCCTCCGGGATGCGCCAGGGGAGGCCGCCGTCCCTGCCGATGCAGCCGTTCCGCGCCACCGCTGCCACGATCGTCACCATGACGTCAGACGGCGATCGGGAAGTCGATCTTAGGGTAGCTCTCGTAGCCCTCGATGCGGCTGTGCTCGGCCGTCCATGCCCAGAGCGACGTGAACGGCTCGGTGACGAGCCGGGGCAACGCGTAGCGGTCGGGATCGCGTGTCAGCTGCTCGCGGATGCCGTCGATCTGGTTCACGTAGATGTGGGTGTCGGCGAGGAAGCCGATGAGCTTCCCCTCCCGGAGCCGCGCCTCCTTGGCGAGCAGGTGAAGAAGCAACCCGTAGCTCGCGATGTTGAACGGGAGGCCGAGCGGGACGTCGACCGAGCGCTGGTTCCACAAAAGATTCAGCTTGCCCGCGATCACCGTCACCTGGAAAACGAAGTGACAGGGTGGCAGCCCCTGCTCGGCGAGCTGCAGCGGGTTCCACGCGCTCACGATCATGCGACGATCATCGGGGTTGGATTTGAGCGTGTCGACAACGTTCCGCAATTGATCCACGCCCTGGCCCGCGTAGTCCGCCGCGTGGTCGACGTAGGGCGCACCGAAGTGGCGCCACTGGAAGCCGTAGACGGGGCCGAGGTCGCGCTCGTCCAGCATGCGCTGCTTCGCCGCCGCGTCGTGCCCGTACGGCGCCTTCCCGGGATGCGCCCACTCGTCCCAGATGTGGTTCTGGCGGTCCTGCAGCCACCGCTTGTCGGTCACGCCCTTCACGAAGAACTCGAGCTCGCTCGCGACCAGACGAAACGGCGTCTTCTTGGTCGTGAGCAGCGGGAAGCCCTTGGCCATGTCGTGCTCGAACATGGCGCCGGCGATCGCGATCGTGTCGACGCCGGTGCGGTTCGCCTTGCGCTCGCCCTCGGCGAGGATGCGGCGGACGATGTCGAGATACGCCTTCATCGCCCGGTCGAGCCGAAACCGCCGCGACCAGTGCCCGTTGCGTCGGCGACGACCCAGGTCACGCGTGGACGCGGCAGGATGATCCCCTGGGCCACGCGGCTGCCAGCCGCGAGCCGCACCTCGGCGTCCCCCGGGTTCCACACCGAGATCAGGATCTCGTCGTCGGGGCCCGCATAGTCGGGATCGATCACCCCCACGCCGTTGGCGAGCACGAGGCCGTGCTTCGGAAAGAGCGAGGACCGGGCGTAGACGTGGAAGACGTGATCGTCCGGGACACCAATCCCGAGTCCCGTCCGCAAGAGGGCGTGCGAGCGCGGCGGCACCACGACGTCGTCGAGAATCGCAAGATCGAACCCGGCGGCCCCAGGCGTCTGATAGGCCGGCAGCACGGCGCGGGGATCTCGTTTCGTGATGCGGACGCTGAGCATCGCCGCGATTCTTCAGACCCCGAGGGGGACGGTCAAGCCGTGACGCTCGCGATCCGCCCAGAGCCACGTCAGACCGATGCGGCGAACGTCGGAGAGCGTGCGGGCGACGAGCGCGCCCTTCGGCACGATCGCGGCGGACGCCGGGCTCGGTGGCGTGTGCGGGTCGACGGGGACCGCAGGCGCCGGCCCCGCCTCGGCGCGCCGCAGCCAGACCGCGCTCATCCCGAGCGCGAGCGCGGGAGCGACGTCGTCCTCGAGACTGTCGCCGACCATCAAGGCGTGCGCCGGCGCGACGCCGAGGGTGTCGAGGGCCGCCTGAAAAATCGTCGGGCTGGGCTTCGTGTGCCCATGCTCGCAGCTGAGCGTCCAGGCCTCGATCCAGGACACGATCCCCGGACAGGCGATCCGGAATCCCTCGACCGCGGGGCTCGAGAGGTCGGCCACGATCCCGATCTTCGCACCGGCCGTGCTGAGGGCGGCGATGCAGGTCTCCGCGAAGGTGACCTCCGCCAGATCGTCCCGCGCCGCGTCCCAGAGCTCGCGGACCAGGGCCGTCGGCTCGTCGGCGAGGCCGAGCTCCCGCTGCAGGCGCTCCGCCAGGTCGTGGGCCGAGGTGAACCGGCCGCGCAGCACGAGCCTCGAGACGACGTCCGCCGGCTCGGCGCCGAGGCCGAGGGCCGTGGCAATCCGCCGTCCGAGATCGAGCGCGGGCCCGTCGATCAACGTACCGCCGACGTCGAACAACACGACGCGCGGCGCCCTCATCGCGTCACGCTCCGGCGCTCGCCCTGCCACCACACGACGCGCTTCCCGGCCTGGCGCAGCAGCGCGATCCCCATCGCGTCACCGCGTTGATTGGGTTGACGGCAATGCACGCGTGCAATGCCGCTGTTGATCGCGCGCTTCGCACACATCACGCAGGGGCTGTGGGTGAGGAACATGACTTTGTCCTTTTCGATCGCTCCCGCCTTGAGCAACGCGTTCTCTTCGGCGTGGACGTAGCCGCTCCGGTCGACGGGGATGAAGTCGCGGTCGTTCATGCCGGCCGCTCCGCCGTTGTACCCGACGCCGAGCACGCGCTCGAGATCGGCCGAGACGACGACGCAGCCGACCTTCTGCGAGCCATCCGTCGAGCGCAACGCCAGGGCCTCGGCGAAGCGCTGATAGGCTTCCGGCAGCGTGAGGGTCGCGGGCAGGCGGCCGGCAACGAGCCCGGGCGGATGGGGACCGGCGCCGCGCGGCCGCCAACGCGGATAGTGAGTGACGGCCTTACCGGCGCGCCGCAGGAGCTCGAGCCCTTCCCGACCGCGAGCGGTCGCGGTCCGGTAGTAGACGTGACTCACGCCGCTGTTGATGGCCCGCGCCGCGCACAGGTAGCAGGGTGCCTCGGTCGCGAACATCAGCTTGTCCTTCTCGACCGCACCGGCGATCAAGAGCGCGTGCTCCTCGGCGTGGAGGTGGCTGCCCCCGCGCGCCCGCCGCGCCATGCCGAGCGCGCTCGCCGCCCCGCCCGAGAAGCCGGCGCCGAGCACCCGTTCGAGGTTGTGACTCACCAGCACGCACCCCGTGCGATGCGTCGCCGCCGGGGAGCAGCGTGCCAGGGCCTCGGCGAAGCGCAGGAACGACTCGAAGAGCGGAATCCGCTCTTGGTAGGCACCCCGGTTCAGCGGATGCGTGTTCTCGACGCGACCGTCCTTCACGCGTGGGCTCGGTCGCGGACGCGTCGGGGAACGGGCGGCCACGCTCTAGTCGCGGAAGTTGACGAACTGGAGCGCGAGGCCGAGGTCCGCGGCGCGGAGCTTCGCGATGACGTCCTGGAGGTCGTCGCGCTTCTTGCCCGATACCCGCACCTCGTCGTCCACGATCTGGGCCTGGACCTTGGCGCCCGAGCCCTTGATGAACTTCACGATCTCGCGCGCCTTCTCGGTCTCGATGCCCTGCTGCACCACGATCTTCTGACGGGCGCGACCGCCGAGCGCCGTCTCGACGACGCCGTAGTCGAGGTTCTTGATGGGCACATTCCGCTTCACGAGCTTCGACTGCAGGACGTCGACGACCGCCTTCACCTTGAAGTCGTCCGCGGAGGTGATGGTGATCTCCTTCTGGTCCCACTCGATCTCGGTCTTGCTGTCCTTGAGATCGTACCGTTGCGCCACTTCCTTACGCGTCTGGTTGAGCGCGTTGTCGACCTCTTGCAGTTCGATCCGAGACACCACGTCGAACGACGGCATGCGGCGCTTCGTAGCAGGGTGATCGGTCGCTTGCCAGCCGCCAGCGGCGTTCGAGCGGCGGGTGATCCGCCCTGACATTCACGGCGTTCAGGACGGCGGCGGTGCGACTCCCGGCGGCGTGATCACGTCGACGCCGGGGGGCACCGTGAACGCGAAGGTCGTGTCGGGGATCTCCACGTTGCGTGCGATGTCCGTGAAGGTAAGCGTCGTGACGTTGCCGAGCGGGTCGGTCACCGCCGCCTCGACGATGTCGTAGGTGGCGCGATCGACGCCGAAGGCGAGCGCGCCGACCTCCTCGCCCTTCTTGGCCGCGAGCGCCACGTAGAGCCGGGTGGGCGTGCAACCGCGCGGGTCGGCGTACGGGCGGAAATCGTCGGTGATGCGTCCGACCCCGAGCAGAAACGACACCGGAGTCGTCGACACGAACGCGGCCTTGAACGGCGCCTTCAGCACTTGTCGGTCGTCGGGCTGATGGATCCACAGCAAGGTGCCGTCGGCGATGATCTGTTGGGCGCGCGGGGTCTGGAAATCCCACCGCATCTTGCCGGGCTTCTTGAAAACGACGCTTCCCTCGGACACGTCGCTCACGTCGAGCGACTTGACCTTCATTTCCTGCCGAACCTGCGCCTGGAAGGTCCGGGTCGCGTCGTAACGCTCCTGGAGCTTCGTCACGATCGTCGTCGGATCGGGACAATTCCCCGCAGGTGCGACCTTGGTCTCGGCGCGAACGACGGCCGCGTGAAGCGCGCTCGCGACGATCAGTGCCGCGGCAAGGCGCGTGAGGGGTCGACGACGCATGCGGGCTCTGTAACAGCGCCGCACCCCGCCCGCCAGCCGGGTGCCCCCGTCAGTCGTCGGCGTCGAGGCGGCGCGCCAGGACCTCGCGTGGCCGGGCCCCCTCGGTCTGCGACACCACGCCCTCGCGCTCCATCCGTTCGATCATGCGCGCGGCGCGGTTGTAGCCGACGCGGAGCTTCCGCTGCAGCCACGAGATCGACGCTTGGCGGCTCTCCGTGACGACACGAACGGCCATGTCGTACATCTCGTCGTGGAGGTCGTCCTCGCCTCCCTCGCCGGACTCCTCGTCCTCGCCGCCCTCGAGAAGCTCCATCCGGAAGGTCGGCGCGCCCTGCTTCCGCCAGAACTCGACGACTTTGGTGACCTCCTCGTCGGACACGTAGGCGCCATGCACGCGGGTGAGCCGCGCCGTGCCGGGCGGGAGAAAGAGGCAATCACCGGCGCCAAGCAGCCGCTCGCTGCCCATGGCGTCGAGAATGGTCCGGGAATCGATGCGCGACGTCACCTGGAACGAGATGCGGGCCGGGAAGTTCGCCTTGATCAGCCCCGTGATGACGTCGACCGACGGCCGCTGGGTCGCGAGGATCAGATGGATGCCGGCGGCCCGTGCCTTCTGCGCCAGGCGCGTGATCGACTCCTCGACCTCGCGGCCGACCGTCATCATCAGATCGGCCAGCTCGTCGACGATGATCACGATGCGCGGCAGATGCTCGTGGACCAGCGGCTGGTCGCCGAGCGGCTGTCCGGGCACGAACGGGCTCGCAGCCTCCGCCTCGCCGTCCTCCGGCTCGGTGAGCTCGATGACGCCGGCATGCTTCTCGGCCTGCTCGCTCGCGATCGTCTTGTTGTAGCTGTCGATGTTGCGGACGCCCTTGTCCTTCAAGAGCCGGTAGCGCCGGTCCATCTCCTGCATCACGTTGGCGAGCGCGTAGGCCGACTTCTTGGGATCGGTGACGACCGGCACGAGCAGGTGCGGGATGTTGTCGTAGACGGAGAGCTCCAGCATCTTCGGGTCGATCATGATGAAGCGCACGTCGTGCGGCGACGCTTCGTAGAGGATGCTCATGATCATGGCGTTCAGCGACACCGACTTGCCGGTGCCGGTGGCGCCGGCCATGAGGAGGTGCGGCATCTTGCCGAGGTCGGCGACGTAGGTGTTGCCGGTGGTGTCCTTGCCGAGCGCCAGCGTCAGCTTCGACTCCGAGCGCTGGAACTGATCGCTCGCGATGATGTCGCGGAGCCACACCTTCTCGCGACGCGCGTTCGACACCTCGATGCCGACGACCGGTTTTCCCGGGATCGGCGCCAGGATGCGCACGCTGTGGGCGCGGAGCGCCATCGACAGGTCGTCGGCGAGGTTCACGACCCGGTTCACCTTGACGCCCGCGGCCGGCTCGAACTCGAAGGTGGTGATGACGGGACCGGGCCGAACGGCCACGACCTTTCCGTCGACGCCGAAGTCGGCGAGCTTCGATTGCAGGATGCGCGAGCTCGCGATCAGCGACTCCTCGTCGATCGGCACGCCGGCGTCGACCGGCGCATCCAGGAAGGTGAGCGGCGGCAACTCGTATTTGGTGGTGCCCGAGGAGAAGTGGAACTCCTCCTGCTTGAGCGCCTTCGGACCCTTGTTCTTGCCCGCCTTCGGCGCCTTCGGCTCCGGCTCGTTCATGAGGATCGGCGGGGCCGGCGGCGCCGGCAGTGCCGCCCGCTTGCTGCGTGCCGTTTCGCGGTCGGCCTTCGGCTCGCGCTCGCGGCGCTCGCGCGACGGCGGCAGGGTCACGACGTCGTCCTCGTCGTCGTCGGGGCAGTGCCGTTCGCGCCAGCGGGCGAAGGCGCCGCCGAGCGCCTCGCGCGTGCTGCTCGCGCGGCGCCCGATCGCAGTCATGCCGCCGACGAGGGAGCCCCCGGTGACCACCATGGTGGTGAGTACGAGCCCCGTCATCACGATCAAGAACGCGCCGAGGCCGTTGAACAATCCCGCCAGGAGGCTCGCGAGGAACCCTCCCACCCAGCCGCCCGCGCTGGCCTCGCGGCCCGGCCCCCGCACCAGCGCGAGCGCCGTCGCGACCAGGAGCAACTCGGCCGTGAGTACCGCCCCGCGCGCCACCGAGAGCGCCAGCGAGCCGCCCCGCAGCACCACGACGGCCACCAGCACGACGCTCGCCGGGATCAGGAAGGACGCCAGGCCGAACGCCTGCACGACGAGCTCGGACAGCATGTGCCCGACGGGCCCGCCGACGTTGCCGGCCGGCCGGCCGGGCGTGTAGCTGAGGAAGCTCAGGCCGAGATAGCAGGCGCCCGCAATGGCGAAGAGAGCCTCGACCTCACGCCGCAGCGTTCCGGTCGCTTGCTCGACCTTCTCCCGCACCCCGCCTTTGGCTACCCGTGCCGCTTTTCCAGCCAACGCCCACCCCCAACCCAACGCCGCAGAATTGTCACGGACGCCCCGGTAGGCGCAAGTCCCAACCACTCGTGGGGCACGCGCCGAAATCCCCTAAAACTCCATCACGACGGGGAGGATCACCGGGCGGCGCTCGAGCGTCTTCTTGAAGTAGCGACGGAGCGCCTTTCGCATCTCCTCTTTCACCTCGGCCGGCACGGTCCGCGATTCGGGCGCGAGCGCCGCCAAGGCCTCGAGCACGGCCTCTTTGGCGCGCTCGAAATACGGCTGACTGTCGTCCTCGAAGACGAAGCCGCGCGAGATGAGATCGGGCCCCGAGATGATCTCGCCGGTGTGCTGGTTCACGGCGAGGATGGCGAGCACCAGGCCGCCGTCGGAGAGATGCCGGCGGTCGCGCAACACGACGTCGCCGACGTCGCCGACCCCCTTGCCGTCGACGAACACGCGGCCCGAGGGGATGGGCTCGGCGAGGCGCGCGCCGGCCCCGTCGATCTCGAGCACGTTGCCGTCCTCGAGCACGAACGTGTCCTCGCCCGAGAGGCCCATCTCGGTCGCAAGCGCCGCGTGCCGCACCAGATGGCGGTACTCGCCGTGCACCGGCACGAAGTAGCGCGGGCGGGTGAGCTGTACCATCAGTTGCAGCTCCGACCGGCTCGCGTGCCCCGAGACGTGGAGGCCGGCGAGCGGCTCGTGCAGAACGTCGGCCCCGCGCCGGCAGAGATGGTTGATGACGTCACCGATCGGCTTTTCGTTCCCCGGGATGATGCGCGACGACATGATCACCGTGTCGCCGACGCCGATCTTCACCTGTTTGTGGTCGTCCATCGCGATCCGCGTCAGCGCCGACGTCGGCTCACCCTGGCTGCCGGTGGAGAGCACCGTCACCTGCGACGGCAGCAGGCCGCGAGCCTCGGCGACGTCGATGAGCAAGCCGGGCGGCACGCGCAGATAGCCGAGGTCCTGTCCGGTCTGGACGTTCTGCACCATGCCGCGCCCGACGATCGCCACCCGCCGGCCGGTCCGGGCCGACACGTCGAATACCTGTTGGATGCGATGCAGATGCGACGCGAACGTCGCCACCAGCACCCGGCCGTGCGAGCTCCGGAACGCCGCTTCGAGCTTGCCGGTGAGACTGCGCTCGGAGGGGGTGACGCCCGGGCGATCGACGTTGGTCGAGTCCGAGAGCAGCGCCAGCACACCGGCGTCGCCGAGCGCGGCGAAGCGCGCCAGATCGGACGGCAACCCGTCGAGCGGCGTCTGGTCGAACTTGAAGTCGCCGGTGTGCACGATGGTGCCGAGCGGCGTTCGAATCGCGAGCGCCACCGCGTCGACGATGCTGTGGGTGATGTGGATGGCCTCGATCTCGAACGGGCCGACGCGCCAGGTATCGCCCGCCTTGAAGCGCTCGAGCGGCGTATCGAGCTGATGCTCGTCGAGCTTGTGCTGCACGAGGGCGTGCGCGAACGGCGTCGCGTACGTCGGCACGGGCAACTCGCGGGTGATGAACGGCAACGCCCCGATGTGATCCTCGTGCCCGTGCGTGCAGACGATGGCCTTCAGACGCTCGGGTCGCTCGCGGAGGTAGCTCAGATCGGGGATGACGAGGTCGATGCCGAGCATCGACGGCTCGGGGAACATCACACCGCAGTCGATCGCGACGGCGCTCTCGCCGTACTCGATCAGCATCATGTTGAGGCCGATCTCGCCGAGACCACCGAGGGGGATGATGCGCAATACGTCGGCCGAATCGCTCATGGCACCCTTCCACCCATCATCGTC
>CAZWAX010000081.1:0-16915 GCA_964631985.1 uncultured Polyangiaceae bacterium
CTCCTGCACCAGCATGCGCACCAGCTCGCCGACGAAGAGCGGGTTGCCCTCGCTGGTGGCGAGCACCTTCGCCGCGACCGCGGCGGGAAGATCGGCGGCGCCGATCACGTTGGCGGCGAGGCGCATGGCCGCGCCCGCATCGAGGCCGCCGAGCGTCACCACGTCGGCGACGAGCGCGCCCGGGGCCACCAGCGACGAGCGCAGGTCGCGGAGCTCGGGGCGCGCACCCATCACCAGGAAGAGCGGCACCCCTCCGCCCCACTGGACGAGATGCTCGACCAGATCGATCAGCAGCGGCTCGGCCCAGTGCAGGTCGTCGATCACCAGCACGACCGGCCGGACCGCGGCGAGGCCGGCGAGGAACCGGCGTACGACGAAGAACGTCTCCTCGGGCGAGGTGGCAGTGCCGCCGAGCAGGCCGGCGATCCCCCCGGCGATGCGCGTCCGTTCGCCCTCGTCGCCGGCGGCGAGCGCGCCCGCGACCGCCGTCCGCACCGCGTCGCCGGCGGCCCCCTCGTCGAGGCCGAGAAAACCACGCAACATCTGTGCGAGCGGCGCGAAGGTGGCACCCCCGGTGGCGTCGCAATGCGCGGTGAGGATCGTCGCGCCGTCCGCGTGCCGGCTCCCGAGCTCGTCGATCAATCGAGATTTCCCGAGGCCCGGCGATCCCAGCAGCACGGCGAGCCGCGTGGCCGGCGTCGCGACCGCCGCGGCATACACCGCCTCGAGGCGCGCGAGCTCGCTTTCCCGGCCGACGAACGGGGCGGCCGCCACACCCGCCGGCGGCGCGAGCGATTCCAGACGATACGCCGCCACCGCTTCGGCGCGGCCCTTCAGGGTGACGCTCCCGAGCGGCGCCAGCGTGACGCGCGTCGCGACCAGGCGCCGCGTCGCCTCACCCAGCACCACGTCGCCGTCGCCGCCCTGCTCCTGGAGCCGCGCCGCCACATTCACCGGGTCGCCGATGACGTCGTCGCGGGCGCCGCTCACCACCACCTCGCCGGTGTTGACGGCGACGCGGAGCCCGGCCACGGCCAGCACCGCCTCGACGGCGATCAGCGCCCGAAACGCCTCCTGCATCGCGGCGGCGGCCCGCACCGCCCGGAGCGCGTCGTCCTCCGCGACGCGCTTGAGCCCGAAGGCCGCCATCACGCCGTCGCCGAGGAGCTTCACGACCGTGCCGCCGTGCGCGTCGACGGCCGCGCGCAGCGCCTCGTAGTAGCGCTCCATCACGCGCCGCGCCGACTCCGCGTCGAGCCGCTCGTGCAGCGCCGTCGACCCGACGAGGTCGGCGAACACGATCGTCACGACCTTGCGGGCGCCGGCGTCCCCTGCCTGGCGCGATCCGGACGGGCCACTTGCCTGCCTGCTCTCGTCAACGCCAGCGGTCGGCCGGGCAGCAGCAGCGAGCGCCGCTCCGCATTCGCCACAAAACTTCTCGCCCGCCTCGTAGGGCGCGCTACAGGCCGCGCACGCGAGCGCGAGCGCCGCGCCGCACTCGACGCAGAACTTTCGACCGGGCCGATTCGAGTGGCCGCAGGAAGGACAATTCACCGTCTGAAATCCATCTGCAGAATGGCGGAAAATCCACGTCGTAGGTTGGACGAAGACACGGAGTTCTAGGAGTTTGTAGCGGGGCGAGGCCCGCACCGGCAAACTCCGAGATGACGCCGTTCGGCGCCGAGTGATCGTGTTTTGGCGACCAAGCTTGCGCTGATCTCGATCCCCTTCGCGCACTCTCGGAGCGAGCACGGTGTTCGACGACGCCCCGCCCTCCTCGCCGGAAGCAGCCAACGCAGCGCCGCGTGAGATTCCGGGCGTCGCCCTTGCGCGGCGTCGCGCACACGAGCGGATGATGTGCCGGTCGCGATATGCGCCGGGGCTCACAGCGCTCACCGCGAGGCGATCTGCTCCATATCGGCGCACAAGACGCGCGGCTGCACTCTTCGGAGAGCCCCATCTGTTAGGTTTGTGTTGAGTGGCGCCGTTCCCCTGTTCTAGAAGGTTCGCTCCCCACACATCTCACATGCCGAGGTCCCGAATGCCGAAGGCTCTTGGTGCCTGCTCCTCGCAGTGTCACCGCACGAGGATATTGACGACTTTGAAATTGATCCGGTTGTGCTTGGAAACCATTCTCGCGATCTCGCTTGTGCCCGCGAGCGCGTGGGCTGCGTGCAATCTGATTCCGCGCACCATCCTCTCATTCGATAGCACGCTCGGCGCGACCAACAGGCCGTTTGCGGCGCCCGGTGAATGGATCGAGATCCACAAGCGCGCGTGCGACCCGCCGGAGACGGGCCTCGGTCTCGCAGCGGCCGATCACCTCGTCACGGTCGCGTTCACGCCGCCTACCGGCACGCGCAACGTCGTCGTGCTGACGGCAGATGCCGACTGTAGCGCGCTCGCCGCCCGACTCAGCGCGTGTCAAACGCAGCTCGACGCGCAACCGGACGGTGGGACGGTCTCCTGCCTTGCGGGGAACGACGCGAACCTCGCGCTCGTGAATCGCAATGGAGTGCCGGCCCTGGGATTTCGCTTCCCCGATACCGACGATCGGCTCCTGGCGCCCGGCGACGACGTGACGTTTGCCGGCTCTGCTCGCATTGCCGTTTCCACTGCCTCGGCCCAGTTGCCGTGTGATCTCGTCACGCATGGGTGTGAGCAGCGGAACGATCTTCTCGCATGCATCGGCGACTACTTCGCGAACGATGGCAGCTGCGAAGGGCCGCCGAACGCCACGTTTCCGAGTTTCACCGCGCTGCCGACGCCCAACAACTACCAGGCCGATTGCGTCGCAGAATCTCCTCCCTGCAGCCCGAGCCCGATGGGAAGCGAGCTGCGCTTTGCGCTCGACGCCGACGGGAACGTTCTTCTGCCGTTCAAATGGCAAGGGGTCTTGGTACGCCAGGGCCGGATCCCCGTGCCGCGGTTGATGCGGTCGGTGTTCGCCTCGCCGATTCAGGTACCGAGTGAATCGTTCCTCGCTTCATACACGCCCGAAGGAGGAAAGCTCGCGCCGATCTTCGAGCCGCAGAACGATCCGAATGCCCCGGTCGGCACGCTCACCCTGTTCGGCTCAGCGGACGCCCCGTATACGATTCTTCGCATCCAGCGGCGGAGCACCGCCTTCCAAGAATGCAGCGGAGGGGCCAATGCCCAGCTGCCATGCAACGTCCCGGCCGATTGTCCGGGCGGCAGCTGCGGCCCGACGTCGTGCAACAGCGGTCCAGACATCGGAGACCCCTGCACGACGGACGCGGATTGCCGGCAAGCCGAATGCGGTCCCGCGTTGTTCGGTCTTGCGCCCCTGACCGTCGGAGATGGGACGGGACCAGCCGTCGTGACGCGGCTGGTGACCTCGGGTTCCGGCGTTTGCGATCTCGATACGGCGCAGAGCTGCGGCAACGGCACCTGCGGTATCGATGGCCCGTGTGTCGCCTATCATATGGAAGCGCAGACGCCGGTGCCGCTCGAAGGTCTCAACCAGACCGCCGACGTGTCCGCTTTCGTCGTGAGTGAGGCGCTCGCCGGCCGGGAGTTGAACGGGGACGGCGACCTCCAACCGAACGATTCCGTCGTCACGCTGCGGGAGCGGGCCACGGGCGTGATTCAGGACATCGGCGTCGCATCCGAAGGTCGCGCGGTGGTCCGGATCCAGCAGCCGCCGTTCAGCTTTCCCGCCATTGCAACCGAGGACGACGTCGTCGCCTTCCTCGAGTCGGAACCGACGCAATTCGGCATGACTGCCAACGGCGACCCTGATGCGCTCGACCCCATCCTGCGTGTCTTCCGGCTTGGACCGGTCGAGGTGACGCAAGGCCTCGCCCTCGCCGTCGATGCGGAGCCGCTCGTCGAGGGGCGGAGCCTCGCCGTCTCGGATGGGCTGGTGTTCGCCCGCCGGAGTGAGCGCGCCGAGGCGCGCAGCACGACGCGAAATCTGCATGTCGACGACTCTGGCAATCCAGGAAACGCCTTCGCCGCCGTGATGCGGTTCTCCGGCGACGGACGATTCGCAGTGTTCACGAGCAATTCGAGCGATTTGGTCGTCGGCGATGGCAACGGACAGGCCGACTGCTTCGTGCACGATCGCGACTCGGACGGAAACGGCATTTTCGACGAGCCGGGATCCATCGCGACGGTCCGGGTTTCCGTGTCGGATACCGGCATCGAGCTCGTTACGGCCAGCGACGAATGCGGGATCTCGGCCGATGGCCGGTTCGTCGCCTTCTCGAGCGCTGCGAGCAACGCCGTCGCGGGACTCTGGAACGGAAGCACGCACATCTACGTCCACGATCGCGATACCGATGCCGACGCCATCTTCGACGAGCCGGGCGCAATCACCACGGCGCGCATGAGCGTCGGCCTGAACGGCGTCGACCAGGGAGACGACGACAGCGGCGAGCCGGGCCCCTGCGTGCCGCAGACGCCGCTCTCCGCCGACGGGCGCTTCGTCGCGTTTGCGAGCGAAGCGACCAACCTCGTTGCCGGCGACGCCAATGGACGCGTCGACGGGTTCGTGCGCGACCGCGATGCCGACGAGGACGGCATCTTCGACGAGCCTGGGGATGCCGTCACGTATCGCGTCACCGTCGCGACGAACGGCACGGAGGGGGTGACCACAAACCCGATTCTCCCGGTCGGCGAGTGTCTCGACCTCTCGGCCGACGGACGCCACGTTTCCTTCGGCAGCTACGCGACCAACCTCGCCGCGGGCGACATGAACGGTAATCCCAATGTGTTCGTGCACGACCGGGATACCGACGCCGACGGCATCTTCGACGAGAACGGCGCGACCCACACCATGCGCGCCAGCATCGACAGTGATGGCGAGCTCCCGTTCGATACCATCGCCGAGATCGCCGCGATCTCCGGCAATGGCCGCTACATCGCGTTCGTCGCGGATACGCCGTTCGTCCCCGCCGATACCAACGGGTTCGAGGACGTCTACCTGCACGACCGTGATGCTGACGCGGACGGTGTCTTCGACGAAGAGGACGAGACGACGACGGTGCAGATCAGCGTCGCTTCGGAGGGCCGCAAGCCCGGTTCCGCACCGTTCGACCCCGGGTCGCTGTCGTCCGACGGGCGCTACGTGACGTTCACCAGCGCGGCGACCAGTCTCGCCGATACGCCGGACGGCAACACTCTGGAGGACATCTTCTTGCACGACCGTGTGACCGGCGTGATCTCCCGGATCAATCTGACGGCGACGGGTGCCGAGACGACGGGAGGAGCGTTCACGAATTGCTGCGGGATCGTGTCGGCGGATGGCCGGTTTGCGGGCTTCGGAAGCGCGGCGACCAACCTCGTGACGCCCACGGAGAGTAGCGGCGTGTTCGTGCACGGCATCCAATCGGGTCCGCTCTGTGGCAACGGCGCCGTGAATGCGGGCGAGGCCTGCGATCCGCCTGGCTCGGTGTCGTGCCCCGGAAGCACTACGTGCAGCATCTCGTGCGAGTGCAACGATCTCACCGGCGACGGTGACCTCGACGACACCGTCCTGACCGTGATCGATGGCCGTGTGACGCCCCCGACGACACCGGTGACCGTCGCCCCCGCGCTTCAGGTGAGCATCGCGATGGGCAATGCGGTCTTCCTGGCGCCGGAGGGGGCAATCGGGGCTGGCGACGATTGGAACGGCGACGGTGATTTCACCGACGACGTCGTCCACCTCTACCGCGAGCGACAAGTCGGACCACCGGAGAATCTTCGGTGCGCCGCGACGGTGGTCGCCATGTCGAGCGGCGCGATTGCCGCGTTGGTGTCGGAGGCGGACGAGGGCGGCGGCAGTGAGTTGAACGGAGACGGCGACGAGATCGATCAGGTCGTGTTCCTGCGTTCGCTTGCAACGGCCGCGCCGGGCACGTGTCCGGGCAACTGGAAGAACTCGGAAACCGCGGGGGAATCGCTCGCGGTCGTCGGCAACGTCGCCGGCTACCTCGTACCGGAAAAGGCAGAGAACCAGATCCTGAACGGCGACGGCGAGATGCTCGACAAGGTCCTCCACCTTTTCGACGTGACCGATGTCGCACCCGAGAATACGAGCTATGCGGCCGCGGATTTCGTCATTGGCGAGCCCGCAGTGACGGCGTGTGGTCCGCTCCAGGTCGTCGCCTTTCGGGTGCCGGAGGTCGCGCAAGGAGTCACCAGCCTGAATCCAACGACTCCCGAGCATCTCGGGGACAACGACACGGCGGACGATGTCCTGGTGGTTCGCGATGCGGTTTCCGGGGTCGCGAAACAGACCGGATTCGCGGTGACACCGTGCCGCCTCGAGGCCTGCGATCCACGCAAGCCCTACCGCGTATCGGGCTCACTGGTGCGTTTCCTCACCTACGAGCCGGATCAAGGTGGGGCGGACCTGAGCGGTGAGGGCAGCAACTCCGACCTCGTGATCCAAGTCTTCGACTTCTGCACGGGCACGACCACACGCATCGGGCGGATCGGGACCACACCCACGCCGGATCCCCTGGAGGACGGAGGCGAGAGTCAGGTGCTCGTTCCCGACTTGGGTCGCTGCGATCTGGGCATCACCTGCGCGAGCGACGCCGTCTGCGGCGAGGGTGCCTTTTGCGAGCTCGACACGTGCGACACGGTGGCAGGGTCGTGTCGAATTCACGCGAGTATCGGCTGCATTGCTGACGCCGACTGCGGGCGTTGCCACCTGGTGCAGCCACCCACGTGCTCGGTAGATGCCGACTGCATCCCAGGCACGACCTGCATGGCCGAGCCGATCGTCGCGGTCGTGCCGGTCTCGGACGGCGACGGTGACGGCGTACCCGACTCGCACGACAATTGTCCGGACGTTTCGAATTCGACCCAAACGGACGACGATGCGGACACCGTCGGCGACGCGTGCGACGTCCAGATCTGCGGCAACGCCGTGCTCGAGGCTGGCGAGGAGTGCGACGATGGCAATCTCGTCGCGCTCGACGGGTGCTCGACGGTCTGCCGGCTCGAGTGTCCGGCGGGGCCTTCGCCGCCGGTGACCTGCCATCAGCAAGTCGTGCCCGGGAGTGGCTCGCTCCAAATCAAGGACCGATCACCGGACGACAAGGATCAGTTCCAGTGGAAGTGGCAGAAAGGAGACGTCACTCCGAAGAGCGCGTTCGGCAATCCGCTCGGGACGGACTCCTACGCCCTCTGTCTCTACGACGGATCCGGCTTCCGAGCTCGCCTGGCCATCCGCCCGGGCGGAACGTGCGTCGGGAAACCCTGCTGGGCGGAGAAGACGACGAGCTTCAAGTACGCGGACAAGTCGCTCGCCCAGGATGGGGTGTCCCAGATCGTGCTGAAGGAAGGCCTGGTCGCGGGCAAAGCGCAGATCAAGGTTCAGGGCAAAGGCCGGTTCCTGCCGGACCTCGCGACCACCTCGCTCACGACACCCGTCACCGTCGAGCTGCGGAACGCCGCCGGCGTGTGCTGGCAAGCCAAGTACACCGCGCCGTTCGCGAAGCAGGACACGCAGCAGTTCAAGGACAAGGCCGACTGATCAAGGAGGCAGGAATGTTCCACATGATGTCGAAGTTTCGGTTGGGAATGGCGGCGATCGCGGCCGTGGCGCTTCTTGGTGCGCATCGGGTCGAGGCGCAGACCGATACTCTCTGGGCCGGCGCCATGTCCCAGGCTGCCGGAAGTGGGTGGCAGACGTTGAGCAATGCTACCGGCCCACCCGCGGCAGGTTGCGAGGGCAACGGCGCCTTGTGCGCGTGCGGAACGGGCAATTCCGCGGTCTCGGACGAAGCTGGCGGCGGCGGGTATCTGCAAGAAGACGCGTTGAACCCGGATCCGTACACGATGCCAGCAGGGCACAAGATTACGGGCGTCACGTTGAATGTCTTTGCACGATACACGAACAGTCCGCTTCAGGGGAGCTCGCGAATTCGCATGTACGTGCAGACCAGCCCCCCGGGAACGTGTACCCAAGCCTACGAGAGTGGAAATGCGGGTACGAATTGCGTCAAGAGCAGCTTCGAGAGCGGGCGTTGGATGACCGACAGCGGCAGTTGCAGATGGCGTGACTGGGTTGGCGATCCCCCGGCGCCCGTTGAGGATGGTCCGGCAGATCTGGATCTCGTCAGCATCATGGGGACGCCACCTGGTGGTTGGACCCCTCAAGTGATCAACGATCTGATCGTCGGGGTGCGTCCAGCCGGCGAAAGCGTGGGAGACGATCTGGTCATCAACGCGATCCGCGTGCGCGTGACGCACGAGAGCGCGTGCGGCGACGACCAGATCAATGGTTGGAACCCGGCGCTACCGGGCCAACCGTTCGAGCAGTGCGACGACGCGGCATTGAACGGCACCTCCGCCAGCTGCTGTACGTCGCAATGTCAGTTCGTGGCGAACGACATCGCCTGCCTCGACGACGGCAACGTCTGTACGACCGACCGCTGCAACGGATCGAGTGAGATCTGCCAGCATCAGCCTGGGAACGCCGGCGCCGTCTGCCGCGGCGCCGCAGATGTATGCGACGCGCCAGATGCGTGTACTGGAGGAAGTCCGGCGTGTCCGAGTGACGCGCGGCATCCCTTGGGCACGTCGTGTGCCGACGACGGCAACGTCTGCACCCTCGATCAATGTGACGGTGCGAGCGTGGCGTGTCAGCATTCTGCCGGGAATGCCGGCGCCGTCTGCCGAATCGCCGCAGGCGAGTGTGACCTCGCCGATACGTGCACGGGCGCGAGTCCCACCTGTTCCGCCGATTTGCGGAAATCGAATGGCACTGCATGCACCGATGACGGCATCGCCTGTACCCTCGATCAGTGCGACGGGACCCAGGTGAGCTGCCAACATCCGGCCGGGAACCAAGGTGTCGTCTGTCGTCCCGCGACGGGCGACTGTGATGCCGCCGAAGTGTGCACCGGCACGAGTCCGACGTGCCCGCCCGATCTGCTGAATGGGGGCGAGCCGTGCGACGACGACGACAATCCCTGCACCGTCGACCAGTGCGTCAACGGAAGTCCGGGATGCCAGCATATCCCTGGCAACCCCGGTGCAGTCTGCCGGCCTGCGGCCGACGCTTGCGACCTCGCGGAGCGGTGCGACGGGGCGAGTGCCACGTGTCCCGCAAACGGGTTTGCTCCCCCTGGCGTCTACTGTTCCGAGGACAACAACATCTGCACACGCGACGTATGCGATGGTAGCGGAATGTGCAGTCCTGCCCCCGTGCCGGACGGCACGACCTGCCTCGAACAAGACGATGGCAACGAATGTACCCTCGAGACTTGCGTCGCCGGGGTGTGCACCCATCCGGCGGCGCCGGCGGGCAAACCCTGCTTCACCGATGACAACCCGTGCACGGACGACACGTGCGATGGGAGCGCCACCTGTCAAAACGTTGCCAACACGCAGCCGTGTGACGACGGAAATGCCTGTACGACGAGCGACGTTTGCAGCGCGGGCCTCTGTACCGGAGCGGGGGCAGGAGTCTGCTGTGGTCCGGATATGGATAGCGACGGGCACGGCGACCTCTGCGACCGCTGTCCGCCGAAGTCCGGTCCCGACCCGCGCCCGGTGGGCTGTCCTCCGGATCTCGACCACCCATTGCGCGCGTACAATCCGGATCAGCTCGATACCGACAAGGACGGGATCGGCGATGCGTGTGATCCCTGCCCGCGCATCGCCAACAAGACAACTTGCAACCCCGAGCGATCGATCGCATGCGTGATTGGGAGCGCAGGGGGATCGATTTCGACGAGCGACCAAACTGTCGCGATCGTCGTCCCTCCGGGCGCAATACCCGTCGGTCGACAACCGCGGACCATTTCGATCACCGAAGGGGTCGAAGATCTCGAGCTCGGGAAAAGCAACACGAAGGTAGTGTACGCCGTAGATCTTGCACCAGAAACACCCGATGAAGCCGGCGAGGATTTCGCTGACGACATCGAGATCAAGTTCAAGTGGAAAGATGAGGATCTGCTCGCCAAGGGGATAACCAACGAAGGCGACCTGATCGTCACCCGCAACGGCAGAACCGCCGACGACGAAAATGGCGGACCCCAGCAATCGTCCGGCAAGTGCTCGTTGCCCACGAACCAGATCGGCAGCTGCAATCAGTACTGCTGCGATCCGGCTTCGAATACCTGGACGCTGAAGCGCCGAAAATTCAGCCAATACGTCGTCGGCCTCCCCGATGCCCCCCTCATCCCGGGCGGCGGCAAGGCGGCGACGGATTGCCTGCTCGAATGGGACGTCATCGATCCTCGCGAGACCCCGGCGACCAAGAAGGGTGTTCCAAACCCGATCCGGACCTGCGTCGACGGCGATCCGCTCTGCGACGGTGACTACGCCGTCAACGGGTCGTGTCTCTTCGCGCTACGCGTGTGTCCCCGCGCGAGCGACACTCGCCTGACCACCTGCACGGGGGCTCAGATCAGCGGCGCGATCCTGAAGGGTCCACGGACTACCGACAAGCACATCTTCAGGGTCACGGCGGCGACGACGTTGCTCGAGATGCTGGCGGACCTCGGGCCGTCATCGAGCAGCGGAAAAGCCAACGAGATAGTGAGCTACGCGCCCAACATCATCCCGAGCGACCTGTGCTCGCAGCTCCGGCAGATCGAGCTGCCGCTGAACGGCAAGAAGAGCGCGACGCTGGCCATTGGCCTGCAGACACTCGGTGTGAGTACCCCGAAAAACGTCGTCGATGCGGACAAGATCAAGCTCAAGTGTCGCGCGCCGAACTAACGCCGTGAGATCCGCCTCGGTCGCTGTTCAGGCACCGAGGCGGAGATCCGCCCGCAGCTCTGGATCGCGGCTTACTTTCCAGATCTTCTGGTCGAGATACTGATGATGGAAAACGACGCCGACCCAAAAGGCGGCGACGAGGTCGGAGAGGCGAAAGCCTTGTCCGAGCGCAACGTCCGCACCCGTAAAGCGGACCGGCAAGAAGGGCACGTCGGCCCCCTCGAAGTACCATCGCGAGTAGAAGAGCACGATGCTCGCGAGGACCGCGGCACCCGTGAAGCGCAGCACGGACTTGTTGGCGATGCTGGCCAGACCGAACTCGCGTCCGTCGACGTCTGCACCGAACCGGTTGCGATTGTAGAACCACACGATCGCCATGTACTGCAGATTATGAGGCATGGTGAACGCGGCTTGCACGAGCAAGTAGTCGAAGCTGCCCGAGACCGTCGGGTACATCAGGAGCACCGCGTGAAAGGGAAGATAGGTCGCCAGGAGGAGGAGCTTCGGCACGTTGAGCCGTCGCGTGCGAGCGTATCTGGCCATCTCGGAGAGTAAGTAGACGGTCGCGACGACACCCATGAACGGCAAACTCCAATCGATGATCGCCGTCTCGACCGACGAATAGCGCCACCCCACGCCGAAATCCTGGCGGAGGTCGGGATGGCGCAAGAGCAGCGCCGCCACCAAGCCGAACATCGCGACGTGAAAGAACCAATAGTCACGCCGATTGCTCGACCCTGCGGCCTCGCCATGGCGCCGCTGATAGAGCACGAGAAAGCCGTAGTGCTGTCGAACGACGTGAAAATAGGCCCACAGCAGCTGCATGAGCCAGAAGGCAGGGAAGAGGCCACGGCTCCCCGTGAGGATGCTCACGAGGATGCAGGCCGGTCCGACGGCGAGCCAAGCGAGGGATCCGATCAGAAGCGCCCGCCGCTCGCGGCGCTCGTGGCGGTCGAGATACGTGCGGGAGATCGTCGCGTAGAAATGCGGTCCGTTGAATGCGACGCTCCAGAACCACCAGATCAACCAGGACGAGACCCCGAGCCAGACGTGGGCATAGAGACACAGATACCCGGTGACGACGGGAAGCATCACCCAGACGAGGTCCGCGCGTGGGCTGATGATCCAGCCAGACCGCGCTCTCGTCGCATGCTCGGAGGCGAGCGTTGCGGCCTGCATCGTCGGGCGACCCTACGTCGGGGTCGACGCGCCGGCAATGCCGGCGTCACGTGGAAGAATCCGCGGCGGTCCTCGCAGAGCGCCAGGGCCGCTCGATCCGTCGCCCGATGCTGCCTGGACCGCGGGCGAGCGGCCCCCGCAAGAGAAATCACCGAATGACTGCGGGGGCCCCACCGGCAGCCGTGGACCGGCGCGTCGCGACGGTTCTGTTCGCCGATCTCCAGGGTGCGACGACTCTCACAAAGCAGGCAGGGATCGAGCGAGCGTACGCGATCGTGACCGGATGCCTCCGGGTACTCGATGGCATCGCGCGCCGGCATGGAGGCGTCGTCGACCGTTACCTCAGTGACTGCCTGATGGCGGTCTTCGGCTTCCCGCTACAGACGGAGAATGCGCCGGCAGCGGCCGTCACGGCCGCCGTCGAGATGCTGGAAGCCGCTGCACGCTACGAGAAGAAGGTCGCGAGCCCGCTGCCGTTGCGGCTCCGCATCGGCATCAACACGGGTCCGATGATCGCTGGCGACCTGCGCGGCGCGGTCGTGCGTGAGTTCGCGGTCATGGGTGATGCGGTGAACGTGGCGGCGCGCCTCAAGGACATCGGTGAGCCGAGCGTCATCCACGTCGGCGGAGAGACCCACGCAGCGGCCGCGGGGCTCTTCGAGTTCGAGGTACTCCCGCCACTCGTCCTTCGCGGCAAGGAGAAGAGGGTCGCGGCCTTTCGTGTCGTCCCGGCGATCCGCGGCCGTCGTGCGCGAATCGGCGACAACGCGGGGCTTGTCGACACCCGCCTCGTGGGACGCGACCAGGTCCTGCAGGTTTTCCGGGATCTGATGACGGAGGTCCGCGCCGGCGCTCATCGCGTGATGGTGCTCACCGGCAACGAGGGCATGGGGAAGTCGCGGCTCGTGACGGAGTTCGGCCACGAGAGCGGCGACCCGAGCTGCGCCGTCGTTGCAGGCCGAGCGACGCTTGCGCGTGCCGACGCTCCACTGCACCTTGCCGTCGATCTCCTCGCCGATCTTGTCGGCGTCGGCGCGGAGGACGAACATTCTACGGTCCGCGCGAAAGTCGACGACGCGGCAAACGACTTTCGTGGGCTCGATCCGGCTGTGTTGGCTGGGATTTTCGCCGGTGGATCTTCGCTTGGTCGAGAGGATGTGATCGAGCAGGCACTTGCTGAAGGTCTCCATTCGCGGGGGACGCGCGGGCCGCTCATAGTCGTCTGCGAGGACGTCCAGTGGGCTGATCGCTCCTCGCTCGACCTGATCGCGCGGCTTGCGGCGATAAACAGTCCGGCTCTCTGGATCCTTACGCTGCGACCCGACGGCGATCGCGTTGCCCGCCTCCGCGAGGTCCTCCCTGCCGGGACCAGTGTCATCGCACTACCACCGCTGTCTGGAGACGCGGCGATGGAGCTCGTCGATCTCGTCGTCGGCGAACATCCTCTGATTCCGGCCGCCCGCGATCGCATTCGCGAGCGCGCGGGCGGCAATCCCTCACGGCTGATCCTGGGCGGCTTGCTCGCAGGTGCCGTCGAAACCGAGCTGGCCCGCGAGGCCGACGCGGTTGAGCGGGGTCACGACGCGGAGCGGCGGCGTGTCACCGTGCTTTTCGCGGACATCACGGGCTTCACGCAAATGTCCGAAAAGCTGCCGTCCGCCGAGGCGTATCGGGCCGTCAGCGGGTGTTTGCAGGTTCTCCACGAAGTAGCCCTCAAGCATGGAGGGACCGTCGACAAGTATCTGGGCGACTGCATCTTGGCGATGTTCGGTGTTCCCGTTGCTCTCGAGGACGCTCCTCGCGCCGCGTTGAACGCAGCGATCGAAATGCGGCGGCGGGTTCGAGAGTTCAATGAGAGCATGAGCCTCCCGTCGGTGCTCGACATCCACGTCGGCATCAATACCGGACTTGGCGTAGCAGGGGACATCAGCGGTCCTCTGCTACGCGAGTTCACGCTCATGGGTGACGCCGTGAGCGTCGCCTCGCAACTGAAGGACATCGCGCCGCCCGGCCACATCTGGGTCGGCGACGAGACGCATCGCATGACGGGGGGCGATTTCACCTTCGAGCCGATACCACTGGCGGCGAACGAGCGGGTCGCGACCGGCAACGCTTGGGATCTCCGTTCGGACCGTGAGCGTGTCTACCGCGCCCGGCTCGCGGGCGGAGCTACGCTCTTTGCCGAGCAGGTCGGACGCGATGCCGAGCTCGCCATGTTGCGCCGAGCACTCGTCGATCTGACGACCGGCCGTGGCGGCGTCGCCGGTGTGATTGGTGACGCTGGGCTCGGAAAGTCGCGGCTGCTAGCCGAGCTGGCAGCGTCGCCCGAGGCCCTGGCGATTCGTTGGGCGGAAGGCCGCTCGGTAGCCATGGGACGGACGCTCAGGTTCCACCCCTTCATTGATCTCCTGCGCTCAGTGTTGGGAGTGGCCGACGAGATGACCGCCACCACCTACGACGAGATGGCGAATGTCGTCGCGCTGTTACTGGGGTCGGAAACAGAAGACCTGCTGCCCTATCTCGCCATGATGCTCGGTGCGCCGCTGCCAGCCGCGGTCGCGGAGCGCGTGGCCGGCGTTCCAGTCGACGTGATCGACCGCATGCACCTGCGCGCCATTCGTACGTTGTTGGTCGCGGCAGCTCGCGAGCGTCCCTTGGTCGTGTTTTTCGAGGATCTGTACTGGGCCGATCGCGCGTCGATCGAGCTTCTGACGGAGTTGATTCGCGTTGCTTCCGAAGTGCCGATCCTCTTCCTCTACGCAGCGCGGCCCGGATTCCCGGAGACGACCGGTCGCATCGCCGACGTGGCGAGCACGAGCCTTGCGGCCGATACCGTGCTCCGCATCGAGCTTCGTCCACTCGACACGGCGGCAACGAGCAAATTGCTCGCGACGCTTTTCCCGCACGGTACGCTGCCGCGCCTGTCGCGCGAACGCATTGCAGAACGAGCAGCCGGAAATCCGCTGTACCTGGAGGAGCTGCTGCGCTCGCTGATCGAGCAGGGTGCCATTGAGGTAACCGGTAGCGGGCTCCGGGCCACGGAGGCCATTGCCACGATGATCGTGCCGGCGACCATGCAGGAGGCGATCTTGGCGCGCATCGATCACCTCCGATCGCGGCCGAAACAGGTACTGCAGCTCGCGGCCGTGGTTGGTCAGCGCGTGGCCGAGCCGGTGCTCGCGGATCTAATGGCGGAGCCGGGGCACTTGGCCGAGGCGCTCGATCAGCTGGTCGAGGCTCAGCTGTTAGTCGCCGAGCGGCGCGGCGACGTGCGGCACGTCACATTTAAGCATCGGCTGATTCAGGACGTTACGTACGAGTCTATCCTGGAGATGCGACGTGCCGAGCTGCACTGCGACGTCGCTCGAGTGATCGAGCGCCGCTTGCAAGGAGCGCCAGGGTTTCATGGGATGCTGGCCTATCACTACTCGATGGGGAACGACTTGGTACGGGCGGAGGAAGAGCTCTTTCTCGCCGGGGACGATGCGGCGCGCGCCGGCGCTCCTGTCGAGGCCCTCGAGCTCCTCGAGGAGTCGTCGCGTCTATATCTGGCGCGCCATGGCGACGGTGGCGATCCTGCGAAGCGCGTCACGCTGCACAAGCGGCTGGCGGGCGCGTACCTGCATCACGGCCAGATGGAGGAGTCGACGCGAAACTTCGACCAAGCGTTGTCGTTGCTCGGCGAGGTGAGCCCAACTGGGCGGGCCGCGATCGGCTTGGCGATCGTCAAAACCTTCGGACTCGTGGGGCTCGATCTCTATTTTCGCGATGGCGGCTCGGCACGGCGACCTCCGGCAACGTCGCAGGATCTCGAGATCATCGAGCTGATGTTCGATCGCGCGCGCGCGCAGACTACTGCCGACCCGACGCGCTTCCTCCTGCATGGTTTTGCGACGCTGCGGAAGCTTCGCCGCATCGATCCGGCGACCGTTCCGAAAGCCGGGATGATGTACGCCGGGACCGTGGGCCTTTTCTCGTATGGTGGGATTTCCTTCGACGTCTCGCGTCGCTTCTTGCAGATTGCTGATCGCTTCGCCGATTCCTCCGATCCAGTCGAGTCGTTTTTCTGTCGCGTGATGACGTTCTGCCATCATTTCTTGAGTGGCAATTGGAATGATGAATACGAGATCCCCCTGCAAGACGTCGAGGAGGCAGTGCGCCGTGGGCAATTCTGGGATGTCGCGAACCACGTTGGACTCGAAGCGATCAAGCACGTTGGGCAAGGGCGATGGCGCGATGCGGATGCGCAGATCACCTGGCTCGAGCGCATGGCTCAGACGTATGCGTACGACCTCGCGAGCGTCTACGTTCATGCGGGACTGGCGTACTTCCACACCGAACGGCGCGCGCTCGACACGGCGGTTGCGGCGTGCGACGCCATGCTCGACGCCCACGATGAAGCGCTGGTGCGGCTGGTGGGGTTCGGCACCAAGGCGAAGGCTCACGTTCTGCGTGGAGATTTGCCCGCCGCCCGGGCGACACTCGCGCTAGCGTCGACACCGCTCGCCGAGGGCCGCACGCCGCCATGGCACTTTGGTGTCGTGGCGCGGTCTCGCTTGATGTTGGCGGTGGCCGAAGAAGAGCTCGCAGGGTCGCACGGGATCGGAGTCTTGATGCGGTCACGTCGCGCGCGGCGTGGCGCTCTCTGGGCCGCGGAGCGTCTCGCCTGGTTTCGCCCTGAAGTGTGGCAGGCCGTCGGCCAGATCTATTGGCTCGGCGGACGACGTCGAACAGCACTTCGCTGGTTCGGGAAAGCGCTCGATGAAGCAGAGCGAATGGGACTGCGGCCGGACGCGGCTCGCGTGCGGCTCGAGATTGGTCGGCGACTGCTGGAGGCAGGTGGAAGCGCCGCCACCTTCCGCTCGCGAGATCCGAAGGTTTTGCTGGCTGAGGCTCGCAAATCATTCGAACGCCTCGGACTCGGATGGGACCTGGCCCGCCTCGATCTGGTGTTGTCGCGGGTCGGGGGGCGCTCGCTCGCCGCGCCTGTCCGTTAGCAGCCCGTTGAAGAAGACCGAATTTCTCGAAGCACGGACGCCGGCGTCGA
>CAZWAX010000082.1:0-826 GCA_964631985.1 uncultured Polyangiaceae bacterium
GACGGGACGGGCGCGGTCGGGCTCCTGCGCGGGGCGCGGCGGCTCGAGCCCGGGACCGAGCTCTACCGCGCCAATCTCCAGGCCGTGTTGATCAACGCCGCCTTCGCCGACATCGGCGCCGAACGGTTTCGCGAGGCGATCCCGCGCTTCACCGAAGCGTTGAAGCTCGGGGATCGCGGCGAGATCCGCCGCGGGCTTGGGTACGCCTACTACCGCACGAACGAGCCCGACCAAGCGCGCACCAACCTCGAGCGTGCGATCGACCAGGGGGCCGGCGACACCGAGACCTATCTGACGCTCGGCCGCATCCACCTCGACCGCCACGACCAGACCAAGGCGCTCGCGATGCTCGAAGAGGCGGTGGCGGCCGGTGCGGACCAGCCGGGGCTCGCCGACACCATCGCGCGGCTGAAGCGCGATGCCGAGGCGGAGGCCGACTACCACGCGCTCGGCAGCTCGCACTTCGTCATCAAGATCGAAGGACGCGAGGATACCGAGGCCGCGCGCACCGTCCTGAACGCGCTCGAGGACGCCTACCGCCGGGTCGGGGCGCGCTTCGCGTACTACCCGCTCGACCGCCTCGAGGTCGTCCTCTATCCCGACCAGACGTTCCGTGAGGTCACGGGATCACCGCACTGGAGCGGCGGCATCTACGACGGCCGCATCAAGATGCCGAACGGCGGTCCCGCGCGCGGTACCGAGCGGCCGGCCCGCACCGTCCGCCCCGAGTACGCCCACCCCCGGAACCTCACCCCCCCCAAGGGCCAGGCCCCGGGTAGGCCCGACCAGGGGCCGGCCCCGGGGCCCCGGGAGACCCCCCCACCGA
>CAZWAX010000082.1:836-16915 GCA_964631985.1 uncultured Polyangiaceae bacterium
GGGTCGCCGGGGGGACCCCCGAACAAGGAGCGGTCAACCGCCTCCGCCGGGCGGTCGCCGACGGCAGCCTCCTCCGGCTGACCGATCTCGGGAGCGGCTTCACGCGCTTCGACCGCGACCAAG
Source organism: uncultured Polyangiaceae bacterium (assembly GCA_964631985.1). Taxonomy (GTDB): domain Bacteria; phylum Desulfobacterota; class Binatia; order UTPRO1; family UTPRO1; genus UTPRO1. The sequence goes on from CAZWAX010000082.1 coordinate 960, forward strand.
CGAGCCTCGCGTACGCGCAGGCCTACTTCGCGGCCAAATACCTGTTGGACCAGAAGGGCGGCTACAACGTGCGCCGGCTGCTCGAGGCGATGGCGACCGCGGCGTCGATCGACGCGGCGTTCCGCCAGGCCCTCGGGATGCCGTACCCCGAGTTCGAGCGGCACCTGCTCGCGGCCATCGACCGCAGTTAGCTCAGAAGGGGGATCTCTCCCCTTCACACGATGCGCGCGCGGGGGTTACGACGACCTTTTTTCCGGCGCCCGCGCGGTCAGGAACAGCACCCCGCAGAGAACGATCAAGTAGGCGAACCCGAGCGTCCGCTCCTTGTCGACCGGGTGCAGGAGCCAGTGGATCACCATGTAGACGGGGGCGATCGTCAGGATGCCGGTCCAGGGCGCGGCGCTGCCCGAGCGGCGGCGGTACACCACGGCCGCGGCGATCGCCATCGCGATCGCCGTCGTGAGCATCACGCTCAGCACGTCGGGACGGAGCTGGAGGACGTAGATGTCGGCGTAGCCCGCGAGATCGAGGGTCGGCTGGAACTCGGCGGGCCGCAGCAGGCGTTTCACCATCGCGTTGTGGAAAAGCAGCTTCCACCCGTAGCCCGCCGCCAGACGGCTCTCGGCGAGCTGCACCACGATGCCAACGGCCATGGCCGCGATGATCCACGGACGATGGGGCAGGCGGTGCCAGAACGCCCAGAGTCCGAACAGCCCGAGGAACACGAGGTTGTCCGGTCGCACCACGACGGCGAGTGCCATCGTCGGCCACCCGACCCGCCCGCGACCCTCCACGATCAGGATCGTCGCGACGAGCATCACCAACGTCGAGAGCGCGTCGGGCGTGAACCACGCGGCCAAGCCCAGCACGAATCCGCTCGACACCACGAGTGGGATGCACAGCGCCGTCACGACCGGCGGCAGGTGGCGGGCGCACCACCACCCGAGCACCACGGCGATCGCGAGATACGAGAGCTGCGACACCGCGACGCCCGCCCGCACCGGGTCGACGCCGGCGCGATCGAGCACGTGGAGGAGAAACGGATACAGCGGCTTCACGCGATAGAACGGCAGCACCTGCGCGAAGAGATCGGGATCGCGCGCCAGGGCCAGGCGATACGGCGGGTCGTCCAGCAGAAGGCGGCGATAGATGTTCGGCGGCACGCGCGATTCGGCGAGCGCGTACGTCTCGCGATGCACGTCGGCCATCGAGCCCAGCGAATACGATTTCGCGATCGCGACGTACGGCAGCACGTCCCAGTTGTAGAACGGCGGCGTCCGCCAGACGTTCACGAGCGCGACGAGCGCGATCAGGCCGACGAGCGCGAACCGGACGACGGGGCGTGGCGGGTCGGTGCCCGGCGACGACATTGGCGCCCTATAGATGCGTAGAGCGAGACCGTCGAGAGGATGTCGGCCCTCAGTTTTCCGACTTGCCGCCGCGTGTGCCCTTCTTGAGCGCCTTCTTCCGCATGCGGACGGTTTCCGGCGTCACCTCGACGAGCTCGTCCTCGGCGATCCACTCGAGCGCGGCATCGAGGCCGATCTCACGGGGCGGGGTGATGATCGTCGCCTCGTCGTGGCCGGTGGCGCGCATGTTGGAGAGCTTCTTCTCCTTGGTGAGGTTCACGTCGAGGTCGTTGTCGCGCGAGTACTCGCCGACGATCATGCCCTCGTAGACCGGCGTACCCGGCTTCACGAAGATCGTGCCGCGCTCCTGCAGGTGGAAGATGGCATAGGGCGTCGCGACGCCCTCGCGATCGGCGACGAGCGCGCCGTTGGTGCGGCCGCGGATCGGACCCGCCCACGGCGAGTATCCGGCGAAGAGCATGTTGGCGATACCGGTTCCCCGCGTCGACGTGAGGAAGTAGGAGCGGAAGCCGATGAGCCCGCGCGACGGAATGCTGAACTCGAGCCGGACGCGTCCGGAATCGTGGTGCTCCATGCCGGTCATGACGCCCTTCCGCGCCGCGAGCAGCTGCGAGACGATCCCGATGTAGTCCTCGGGGATGTCGATGAAGAGCGTCTCCATCGGCTCCATCAGCTGCCCGTTCTCCTCGCGGGTGATGATGGTGGGCTTGGAGACCTGCAGCTCGTAGCCCTCGCGCCGCATGGTCTCGATCAGCACGGCCAGCTGCAGCTCGCCGCGGCCGGCGACCCGCAGCGTGTCGGGGGACCCGGTCTCCTCGATGCGGAGACTGACGTTCTTCCGCGACTCGGCGAACAGGCGCTCGCGGATCTTCCGCGACGTCACGTGCTGCCCCTCGCGCCCACCCCACGGCGACGTGTTGACGCCGAAGATCATGGCGATGGTCGGCTCTTCCACCCGGATCGGCGGCAGCGGCAACGGGTTCTCTTTGTCGGCGATCGTGTCGCCGATGCCGATCTCGTCGATGCCGCCGATCGCGAGGATGTCGCCGGCGCTCGCGCTCGGGACTTCCTTCCGCGCCAGACCCATCCAGGCGTACAGCTGCGTGATCTTGCAGGGCACCTGCTTGCCGTCGGCACGGCAGAGCGTGTACTGGCCGCCGACGGCGATCTCGCCCGACACGAGCCGCCCGATCACGAGCCGGCCGACGTAGTCGTTGTAGTCGAGGTTGTTCACCTGGAACTGCGTCGTCGCCGCCGGGTCGAACGCCGGACCGGGGAGCCGCGTGATGATGGTGTCGAAGAGCGCCTTCAACGTGGTCTCGGTGCCGTCGGCGGTCAGGTGGGCCTGACCGGCGCGCGCGTTGGTGTAGATCACCGGAAAGTCGAGCTGGTGCTCGTCGGCGCCGAGATCGATGAAGAGGTCGTAGACCTCGTCCAGCACCTCGGCGATGCGGGCGTCGGCACGGTCGATCTTGTTGATGCAGAGGACCGCCGGGAGCCCGCGCTCGAGGGCCTTCTTGAGCACGAAGCGCGTCTGCGGGAGGGGTCCCTCCGACGCGTCGACCACGAGCAGGATGCCGTCGACCATGAGCAGCGTACGCTCGACCTCGCCGCCGAAGTCGGCGTGGCCGGGGGTGTCGACGATGTTGATGGTGGTGCCCTCGTAAGTGACCGCGGTGTTCTTGGCGAGAATGGTGATGCCGCGCTCGCGCTCGAGGTCGTTCGAGTCCATCACCCGGTCGATGACGACCTCGTTGGCGCGGAAGATCCCGCTCTGACGGAGCATGGCATCGACCAGCGTGGTCTTGCCGTGGTCGACGTGGGCGACGATGGCGATGTTGCGAATGTCGGGGCGAATCTCGAGGTTGGCGGGGGTGGCGGAGCGGGTCGTCCCCGGCTCGGCGCCCATGGCGCTCTGTGTCATCGAGGGACTATCCCGGCGCGCTCGCAAGGTGTCAAGCGAAGTTGCCAACGCGCGCGCGCGACGATTCGCGGCATCCCCCCGACTTTGCTACCAAAGGCCATCGTGTCCGCGTCGCATCGTCTCAGTCTCGTCGGGGTGCCCTGCCCGCTCTCGTGGGCCAAGACGAAGGTCGTCCTCGCCGATCTCGCGCCCGGGGACCTGCTCGAGCTCACCCTCGACGACCCCCGCGGCGCCCGCGACCTGCCGCGCGCCGCCGAAGCGGAGGGCCACCACGTCGTCTCGGAGGAGGCGCGCGCACGCGAGTGGGTGATCGTGCTCGAGAAGTAGCTCCCTTGACCCTCGCGAACGGACGGCAGTACCGTTCGCTCGTGGTCATGAGCCTGCACGGCCCGGCCCCGGTTGCCGACGTCCACCCCGCCCTCGATCTCGTGGTGTTCCGTCAGATGGCGGACATGTCGAACGACGCCTTCTATTTGTGCGACGCGGAGGGGCGGTTCCTCTACGTGAACCAGCGCAGCTCGAGCTTCAACGGCTATTCCACCGACGAGCTCATGACCATGCGCGTGTCGGACGTGAACCCCGACTTTCCCGCCGATCGCCTCGCCGAGTTCCTCGCGGCGCTGCAGCACGGCCCCTTGCCGCCGTTCGAAACGATCAATCGCTGCAAGGACGGCTCGATCATCCCGATCGAGATCAGCGTCGCGCACCTCGAGATCGACGGCCGGAGTTACATGTTCGGGGTGCTGCGCGACATCAGCGAGCGGAAGCAGCTCGAGGCGACGCGCAAGAGCTTCACCCAGCGGATGCTCCGCACGCTGGAGGCCGAGCGCCAGCGCATCGCGCGCGAGCTCCACGACGACGTCGGCCAGTCGGTCGCGACCGTCGGCGTGCTGCTGCACGCGCTCGCGCAAACTCCGGGATCGATCGCCGAGGAAGTCCGCCCGGCGCTCACCCAGACCCAGGCCACCATCCGGCAGATCGCCGAGTCGGTGGCGCGGATCGTGCGGGACTATCATCCCGCCGAGCTCGCCGGACTCGGGCTCGAGGACACGCTACGCTCGCACGTGGTGCAGTTCACGCAGCGTCACCACCTCGCCCTCGAGCTCGCCACCACCTCGACGGCCGGCGTGCTCGACCACGAGCAGGAGCTCCATCTCTACCGCATCGCGCAGGAGGCGCTCGCCAACGTGACGCACCACGCCCGCGCGCGCCGCGTGGTCGTCCGCCTGAAGCAGCAGAACGGCCAACTCCTGCTGACCGTCCGTGACGACGGCATCGGATTCACGCCCGCGGAGGCGCGGGCCAAGGGCGGACTCGGCCTCGTGACCATGCAGGAACGCGCCGAGCTGATGCACGCCACCCTGACGGTGCAGTCGGCGGCGCGGCGCGGCACCGAGGTGCGGATTGCCGTACCGATCGAGACGCCACGGCCCCTCGCGCTCGTCGTGCCGGCGACGAAAGCGGCCGACGCCCTGCCGACCGCGCGCCGACGGCGGGTGCGCGCGCTCGAAAGCCATCCCCGATGAGCACGCCGGCGGGCTCGACCTTGGAGCTCCCGGCGCTTCCACCGCCACTCGACCTCGAAGTCTTCCGTCGCATGGCGGACATGTCGAACGAGGCGTTCTTCCTCACCGATGCGCGGGCCCATCTCCGATACGTCAACGAGCGGGCGCTCAGTCTGACCGGCTATGCCCGCGACGAGCTCCTCGGCATGACGCTCTTCGATCTCGAGCCGGAGTTTCCACGCGAACGCCTGTTCACGATGATCGAGGCGGCCGTGCATGGGCCGATCCCCGCGTTCGAGGCCCGCACGCTCAGGCGTGAGGGCTACTACATTCCCACCGAGGTCAGTCTGGCGCGCATCGACTTCGGCGGCGCCGCGTACCTCTTCGGCGTCGTGCGCGACATCACCGAGCGGAAGCAGGCCGAGGCCGTCCAGCGGAGCTTCGCGCGCCGCATGCTCGAGAACCTCGAGACCGAGCGCCAACGCGTGGCGCGCGAGCTGCACGACGACGTCGGCCAGGCGGTCGCAACCGTGGGGGTCCTGCTGCATACGCTGGCGCAAACGCCGGGCGCGGTGGCCGACGCCATGCGTCCGGCGCTGCAGACCACGCTCACGACGATCGGCGAGATGACCGAATCGGTCGCACGGCTCTGTCGCGAGTACCATCCGGCGGAGCTCCTCGGCCTCGGCCTGGAGGACACGCTGCGGGCGTACGTCCGCGAGTTCGCGCGGCGTCATGGCCTGACGTCGCGCATCTCCACCGCGGCGCTGGACGAGCCCCTCGACGACGAGCGCGAGCTGCACCTCTATCGGATCGTGCAGGACGCGCTCGCCAACGTCGCGCGCCACGCGCACGCACGCGCCGTGACGGTACGCCTCGCGCGCCGCGGCCAGCGTCTGCTGCTCAGCATCACCGACGACGGCGTCGGCTTCACGCCGACCGAAACCGGCCCCCTCGGCCTCGGCCTCGCGACCATGCGCCAACGCGCCGAGATCATGGGCGCCACCTTCACGATCCGCAGCCGCCCCCGCCACGGCACCGAGGTCCGCGTCGTGCTGCCGCTGCCCCCGAACGGACGGTAGTCGCTTTGCGAGGACATCGGCACCTCCGTCGTGGGGGACGTTCGCCGCGTCCTCCGCGCGCGAACGCCGCAGTGAAAGGATCCACGACCGGGCCCTAGGTGCTTGACCCTGACGACAGGCCGACGCTAAGCCACCGACGGTGACCGTTGCACGCCAGCCGCCCGCGGCGTCGGCGTTTCCCCCTGCCCTCGATCTCGCGGTGTTCCGTCAGATGGCGGACATGTCGAGCGAGGCGTTCTTCCTGACCGACGCCGCCGGCCGTTTTCGCTACGTGAACCAGCGCGCCCTCGAGCTCGGGGGGTGGACCTGGGAAGAGCTGCAGCACATGACGATCGCCGACGTGAATCCCGATTTTCCCCTCGGGCTGTACCGGTCGGCGATCGGCACCCTGCCGCTGGGGCCGGGGATGGTGTTGCCCGTCCGCGCGCTCCGGAAGGACGGGTCGTTCTTCCCGAGCGAGGTCAGCTTCGCCCGCCTCGAGATCGGCGGCGAGGTCTACGTCTTCGGGGTCGCGCGCGACGTCACCGAGCGCACCCACATGGAGGCAGCGCAGCGGCAGTTCGGCCAGCGCATGCTCGAGGTGCTCGACGCCGAGCGCCGCCGCCTCGCCCGCGAGCTGCACGAGGACGTCGGCAAGGCGGTCGGGACCATCGACGCGCTGCTGGAGACCCTCGAGCGCACCCCGGGCGCGGTCGACGAGGACCTCCGGCCGACGCTGACGGCGACCCACGCGACCGTGCGGCAGATCACCGAGTCGGTCGCGCGCCTGGTCGATCACACGCATCCGGCCGAGCTGCTCGGCCAGGGGCTCGAGTCGACGATCCGCACGCACGCCCAGGCGTTCGCACTCCGCCACGGCCTGGCGCTCCGGCTCGCCACGGTCCCGCTCGGCACGGTGCTTTCGCCCGACCACGAGCTCCACCTCTACCGCATCGTGCAGGAGGCGCTCACGAACGTGGCGCGCCACGCCGGGGCGACCCAGGTCGCCGTCCACCTCGCGCGCCGTCGGCGTCGCGTCGTGCTGACGATCGTCGACGACGGCACCGGGTTCGACGCGGCGCAACCGCGCCTCGCCGGGCTCGGGCTCACCACGATGCGCGAGCGCGTCGAGATGATGGGGGGCGAGCTCCGCATCCGAACCGGCGCCCGACGCGGCACCACGATCCACGTCACGCTGCCGATCGAGGTGTAGCTCGAGGGGGATCTCAGCGAGCGCGTCGCATCGCGGCGAAGGCGCGCGCTTGGTGATGGGCGAGCGCGTCGTCCGGATAGCGATGGCGCCGTCCGTAGACGCAAGCGACGCGGGCATGGCAGCGATCGAGGCAGGGATTGTCGCCGCCGCATGCGACGCGGAAGTCGATACACCCGGGCACGTTCCAGCCGGTGGGAGACGCGACCGCCCCCGCCGGACAGGCGGTGATGCACGGACGGTCCCGGCAGGTCGGACAGGGATCGAACCCGGCCGCCGGCCGCGCGGCGTCCGCAGCCGCGTCGACGAGGAGCGCACCACGGAGCGCCATCCACGGCCCGAACTCCGGGTGGATCAGCACGCCGAGCAGGCCCCGCCGGCCGAGCCCGGCGGCCTCAGCGAGGTGGACGAACGAGAGGGCCGGCGCCGTGGTCGCGAAAGGCAGCTGCAGCCGGGGGTGCACGCCCAGCCGCTCGGCCACCGGAAGGGCGTGCCGCTCCATCACCTGGGTGGTGAAGGCGTCGAGGGGATGCGCGACCGCCACGTCTTCGGGATGCGAGGCGACGTGGGCCCGATACGCCGCCCAGAACGCATCGCCCCCGTTCCCGATCACGACGATGGCGCCGGCAACCGCCGGGCCGAGGCGATGACCGGCCGGGACGAGCGCGTCGTACGCGCGCGGCGTCGTCACGCCGATCAGGTTCAGACCGAAGGGCGCGAGGGCCCGCGCGAGCTCGTCGACGAGCACCGCACCGTCAGCGCGTGCGTTCTACGGCCGCCTCGAGACGCTCGAGACGCACCAGAATCGCATGCAGCCCGAAGAGCATCACGCTCCCGACCGTCCCGAGCAACCCACCGACGATCGCGGTGAGAATGTACGAGACGTGGCGGAGCAATGCGGCGTAGTACTCACCCTGGAAGAGCACGTGATCGGGATGACGCGCCAGCGCGTCCCCGGCCTTGAAGAACGCCTCGTCGTTGATCGCAAAGCTCGCCGCGAGGGCGCAAATCGCGAGCCCGCCGATCAGAAGCAAGCCACCAACGATCCGAAGATACAGTCGCATGTCAGCCTCGATCCGTGGCGGCCCGCATCGGCTCGGCGACCAGGACGACGGGCGTGAGGGTGCGGGGACGCATGAGCTCGAGGTGGATCCGGGCGCACGCCCCGAGCTCGCTCGCCGGACACTGATTGGCCGCCGACGCCTGAACGACCACCCCGACGAAACCAAAGGCGAGCACGATCCCCACGATCCGACGAGCACCCATGCCCCGACCATACGCCGGGATCCCCTTCGTCGACAACGGGATCAGGACGGCTCGGCCGTTTCCAAATCGTAGCGGTAGCAGTTCACGCCGCGACGTCGCGCCTCGTCGTAGCCGATCCACTTCGCCGGCGGGACCTCGGCTTGCGGGATCTCGCGAAACCCCTGGCGCTCGAAGAACTGGCCGACGCGCTCCTGGGTCGTGCACGCGAACAGATACGCGAGCCCGCGCTCGCGCCCGACCGTCTTCATGCACGCGATCAGCTTGACGCCGACACCTTCACCCTTGAAGCGCGTGATCGTGTAGAGCCCGACGATCTCGCCGGCCTGCTCGGCTTCGTAGCGCTCGGTCTGCAGCGAGCACACGCCGGCGAGGTGATGCTGGCCGATGGTCGCGCCGTAGCCCGAGAAGAGGATGGGCGCGATCTCGGCCGGCGTCCTTGCCTTCAAGTAACCTTCGCGTTGCCCGCGCTCGAGGACCTTCTCCACCTCGTGGAAGTCGTCGAGCGAGAGCCGCTCGACCTTGCAGTAGTCCTCGCGCGTGAAGAGCGTGCCGGACCCCTCGTACGTGAAGAGCTCGCGCGCGATGCCGTCGAGGGTGCAGACGTTGATCGAGCTGATGCCGTCGAGGCCGCCGCGGACGGCCTCGAGGAGCGCCCGACGGGGCCCGAGCCCAGCCGACTCGGCCTCGCCAACGGCGAGCAGCTGCGCCGTCATGCCGTCGTCCATGAAGGAGAGCGGCCGATCGGCCCCGGCGGGTTGAATCCCACCGTCCGGGTCCGCGATCACGAGCTTGTGCACGCGCAGCCGCGCACCGAGATGCGCTGCGAAGCCGGCGAGACGCTCGGGCGTGTCGGCCTCGCACAGGCCGAGGAAGAACGGCGTGCCCCGCATGATGTCCCACAAGCGCGCGAGGAGCGCGTCGGAGATCTCCGGCTCCGCGACGTCGGCGGCCGGCAAGCTCAACACCGGTCCGACCCCGTCGCCCGGGGCGAGACGCAGCTGGGGGAATGGCAGCGGCACCTGCGACGCCGAGGGCAGGCCGGCGAGCGGCCGCTCCAGCGCGCGGAGCGCGCTCCGCTCGCGCGCCGCGGGACCGCCGAGGAGGATCAAGACGCGGGTGTCGTTGCCGAGGAGATCGCGGGCCACCTCGCCGAGCGCGCGCAGGCGATCGGCGGGCCCCGCGTGATGCACGGCAAAGATCAACGTGCGCCCGCGGAACTCGTCGAGGTAGAATTCCTTCTCGGTGAACACCACCGCCGCACGTCTCGGCGCCATTGCGCGCAGTTACCATGAAAGCTCGGGCGGGTCGAAGTTGCTTTTGCTCACCCTGCCTCGTAGGAGATGCGCGTGATCGGTTCCGGGCCCTCGCGAGCGCTCGTGGCAGCACTCGCCGCGCTCGTCCTGACGAGCGCCTGCGTCGCACCGGAGGGCGCCCCGCGGAGCCGCCAGGGCACGCGCGCGCTCTCGGCGACGCTCACGTCCGCGAAGCCGGAGCGCACGCCGGCAGCGACGGCCGGGCGCGCCGAGGGCCTTCTCGGCGCGGTTGCCGCGGAGCATGTGCGCGCGGCGGAGATCGGGGTCGCCAGTCTCGAACGCGGCCGCCAGGCCGTCGGCGCGGGCAACGCGACCGGCCCTGCGGTCTGCGTCCTCAACACGTCGTCGTGCGGGATCGGCGGCGGCGGCTTCATGCTGGTGAGCCGGCCCGACGGCACGGTGAGCGCGCTCGACTATCGCGAGACGGCGCCCGCCCTCGCGCATCGCGATCTCTTCCACCGCGACGGCGCCGTCGTTCCCGAGCTGTCGCGGCGCGGCGGCCTCGCCGTCGCGGTCCCGGGCGAGGTGGCCGGGCTCGAAGCCGCCCGCGAGCGCTTCGCGCGGTTGCCGCGCGACGTGCTGATGGCGCCCGCCATCGCGCTCGCCCGCGACGGGTTTCCGGTCGGGCCCCACCTCGCGCGCTGGATCGGCCAGAACCTGACGTCGCTCCGCACGGCGCCGGCCATCGCCGCCGTGTTCCTCGATCCGGCGGGCAATCAGTGGCCGGATGGGCACCTCATCCGCATGCGGGCCCTCGCCGCCACCCTCGAGCGCGTGGCCCGCGAAGGCGCCGCCGGCTTCTATCACGGGCGGGTCGCCGACGAGATCGTCACGGCGGTCCGCAATGCCGGCGGGATCCTCACCGCGGCCGACCTCGCCGACTACCATCCGCATTGGCGCCATCCGCTCCGCGGCACGTATCGTGGTTTCGAGATCTTCACGATGCCGCCACCCAGCTCCGGCGGCGTGATCGTCGAGATCCTGAACATCCTCGCGAACGACGACTTGGCCGCGCTCGGCGCCACCAGCCCGGCGTATCTCCACCTCCTCGCCGAGGCCATGGGCAGCGGCTTCGCCGATCGGGCGCGCTGGTACGGCGATCCCGGCTTCAGCGAGGTTCCGGTCGACCGGCTGACCTCGCCCGCGTACGGCACGATGTTGCGGAGCCGCATCAAGCCGGACTCGACCCTGCCGCAGGATCGTTACGGCACCGCACCCGACGCCGGCACATCGCACCTGTCGGTGATCGACGCCGAGGGCATGGCCGTCGCCTGCACCACGACCATCAACACCGCTTTCGGCTCGATGCTGGTCGCAGGTGACACGGGGGTCATCTTGAACAACGAGATGGACGATTTCGCGTCGGCCCCGGGCGTGCCGAACACCTACGGATTGATCGGCGCGGAGGCCAACGCCGTCGCGCCCGGCAAGCGGCCGCTGAGCTCGATGACGCCGATCATCGTGCGGGCCGAGGGGAAGCCGCGCCTGGTCGCGGGCGGATCGGGGGGCCCACTCATCATTTCAGCGACGCTGCAGACCATGCTCGGCGTTCTGGACTTCGGCCTCGATCCTGCCGCGGCCATCGCGGCGCCGCGCATCCATCAGCAATGGGCACCGCCGGCGCTCATCACCGAGACCGAGCTCGCGCCGGCGACCGTGGCCGACCTGACGGCTCGCGGTCACACGATTCGGCGCCTGCCGTTCACCGGCGCCGTGCAGGTCGTGGTCGCCCGCGACGGGAAGCTCATTGCCGCGGCGGATCAACGGAAGCACGGGGGTTCTGCCGCGCGCTGATGGCGTCGGGTCTCGCCATCGTCGTCGCGACCCGCAACCGCGAGCCTCGCCTGCGCCGTCTCCTCGCGAGCTTCTTCGCGATGACGGGGGTCGATCGCCTCGCCCCGGTGCTCGTGATCGCCGACGACGGCTCGACCGACGGCACGGCCGCGCTCGTCACAGCGACGACGCGCACGCGCCCGACGGTCCGGCATCTGGCCGTCCCGAGCGGTGGCAAGTGTCGCGCGCTCAATGCCGCGATCCAGCGCACCTCGGCCGACCTGTACGCGTTCGTCGACGACGACGTCGAGCTCGATCGCGACTGGCTCGTCGCCGTCGACGCCTTCTTCGCGCGCACGACCGTCGCAGCGGCCCAAGGGACGATCCGCGTCCCGCCCGAGGCCGCCGCTGATCCGACCATCGTCGCGGCGATCGCACGCTGGCACACCATTCCCCATTGCGACTTCGGACCAACGGTCACCGAAGCAGCGTCGCTCACGGGCGCCAACATGTTCGTCACCCGGCGCGCCTTCGCCCGCGTCGGGCTCTTCGACGAGCGGCTCGGACCGGGCGCCGCCGGCGCGTCCGAGGACACCGAGCTCGCCGCCCGCATCCGCGCCGCCGGCGAGCGCCTCGGCTACCTCCCAGACGCGATCGTCTACCACGTCGTCGAGCCGGACCGGCTGTCGCCGGGCTACTTCCGGGCCCTCCACGAATCGCGCGGACGGAGCCGGATCTACTACAAGTTCGCCGCGGACCGCGCGCCGCTCGCCATCGCGCTCCGACTCCTGCCGGACGTGGCCCGCGCCGCCCTCGGCGTCGCCGCAAGCACGCTCGGCAGCGGCGGCGAGTCCCACCGCCGCGCCCTCGCCCGCTGGTATCACTACCGCGCCATGCTCACCGCAGCCCGCGCCCCCCGTCTCCCAGGCGGCATCCCACGGCTGGAAGCACCGTAGAAACTCACTGCACCTGCACCTCAAAAACGTATCCGCTGGAAAGCATTCGATGGGGCGGAGCGAAGCGACGCCCCCACCAAGCGCACCAGGCACCCCCCGCAGGTTGCTCAAAAAGGGGCAGATGCTAGGCGCGACCGACTGAGCGCGGAGGCGTAGCGGAGCTACGCCGCACAAGCGAAGGAGGGAGCAACGACGCAGATGCCCCTTTTTCAGCAACCTGCCTGCGTTCGGCGGTGAGGGCTAGGCCGGCGGCCCACAGGGTCCACAAATAGACGTGGAACGGGCCGCGCGGCACGTCGGCGATCGAGAACACCCCGGTCGCCACGAAGCAGAGCAGCAACACGCCGGCGAGCCGGGCGTCGGCGCGATCGCCCGTCCGCCAGCGTCGCCAGAGCGCCCGGACCACGAGCAGGAACGTCGCCGCGTAGAGCACCAGCCCGACGACCCCCACCCCGAAGGCCACCTGCAACGGCAGATCGTGGGCGTGCGGATAATCCTCGGCGCGGACGGGATTCCGCGCGACGTAGAGCGGTTGAAAGGTCTTGTCGCCCCAGCCGTGGCCGAAGAGCGGCCGCTCGGCGATCAGCCGCGCGGTCCCCTCCCAGAGCTGCACGCGATTGTGGAGCGTCCACATCGTCGCATCGCGAAAGCGCGGGTTCACGATCGGCGCTATCACCACGCCCCCGACGAGCGAGACGACCGCGAGCCAACGCAGCGCCGGCCGGCGCTGCGCGGCGAGCGCCACGATGACGAGCGCCCCCAAGCTCAGCTGCGCCGTCCGCGAGGCGAAGAGCCACAACAGCACGAGACCGGTCCCGAGCTGGATCGCGACGAGGCTCCGGCGCAACCGCCACTCGCTCCGCACGAGGAGCCAGCCGAGCGCGAACGAGGCGACGATCAGTCCCGCGAAGGTGTTGATGTGCTGGAAGCTGAACGGTTCCATCACGCGGTCGCCGAAGCGCCATCCGACCCCGACCGTGCGGAGCCAGAGGATGACCTCGATCGCGTAGATGATCGTCAGCGAGACACAGAGACAGAGGAGCACGTGCTCGACGTTCTCGCGCGTACCCATGAGCTGCGCGGTGCTCCAGGCAAAGGCCGCGAGGGTGGCGAGCTTGATCCAGTCGCGGAGCGCCGCGGTCGGGTCCGGCGCCCACAACGTGCCGAAGAGCGCCCAGCCGACGAAGAGGAGGAGCAACACCAACGCAGGGTTGTCGCGCAGCGAGAACGGACGGCGGGCCGTCGACACGAGCGTGAGCGCCACTCCGCCCCAGGCGAAGGCGTCGCGCGGCGCCCCCGACCACCAGACGACCACGGTGAAGACCAGCATCGCCGTGGCGAAGCGCGCGACCCGCGGCGTGATCGAGAGGCGGTCCACAACGGGCCGCTCTTGTAACCTGTTCGCCACCGGCCGGGTAGTCCTCGCCACCGTCGCTCAGCGTCGTGCGGGCAGCACCGCGGCGTCTGCGAGCAGGCGCACGAGCTCGCCCGCGAGCACCACCTGCCCGGCCGGTGCGAGATGCGGGTCGCCGTCGAGGCGCACGCGCGCGCCGTCCGCTTCCGCGGCGAGCAAGGCCGGTGCGAGCTCGAGGCAGGGCACGCCGTGTGCGGCCCAGTACCCGCGCTGCCACGCCCGCAGCCGCTCCGACATGATCTCGAGGACGACGACGAGCCTGGCTCCGTCGGCCTCGACGTCGAGGCGCAGCCGATCGAACAGCGCCTCGGTCAACGTCCACGACGCGGGCGGTGGAGACGCGATCGCCACCGGGCTCGCGGCCGGCACGGGCCGCGCGGCGGCGAACGCCACGGGCGACGTCGCGACTTCTGGCGCGGCCGGGGTCGTGTGCCACGCGCGTTCGACGACGGCCGCCTGGTAGCTCAGCCATTCGAAGAGACGCGAGTGCGCCTGCAGCCACTCGTGCACGAACGTCTTCCGCCGCGGCGGCGGCGCGGGATCGTGGACGAGCCGCCCGTCGTCCAGCCGGAAGCGCGGCCCACGCCGATCCAGATTGTCGTCGGCGTCGTTCGGCGACACGACCAGTACGACGACGTCCGACTGGTAGCGCCGTCCCTCCCCTTCGTAGAGCAGCACTTCCTGGGCGGTCGAATAGCCCGGCACGCCCATGTTGACGACGTCGGTGTCGCCGAGCGCCTGCTCGAGGCGCTCCGTGAAGCATTCCGCCTGCTCGACGCCCCAACACCACGCGACCGAGTCGCCGAGGACGAGCACGCGCCGCCGCCCGGGGACGCGCGCGTAGTCGTAGTGCCGATCACGGAGCCCCTCCGGATTGTGCGCGACGTGCACGCCGAAGTGCGCGCCGCGGAAAACCAGTGTGCGTCCGGGCGCCAGCTTCCACCCGAGCACGGGATCGTAGACGGTGAAGCCCGCGATCGAATGAAACGAGGCGACGTCGACCGGGAGGACCCGGAGCGCGAGCTCGAGCAGGCCCGCGGCGACGATCAGGCTCGTGAGGAGGAGCCCGACCGGCGCAAGGACCCGCAGGCGCACCGTCGGCGGCTCAGTCGAGGACGATCGTCTCTTCGCGCCGCGCCCCGACCGAGATCATCGTGAAGGGCGTGCCGGAGAGCTCCTCGAGACGGTCGACGTAGCGGCGGGCGTTGGCCGGCAGATCCTCGAGCCGACGCGCGCCCGTGAGCGGCTCGGTCCACCCGGGCAGCTCCTCGTACTCCGGGACGGCCGCCTCGAGCAGGCGGACGCTCGCCGGTACGCGCTCGTAGCGCTCGCCGTCCGCGCGGTAGGCCGTACAGATGCGCAGCGGATCGAGGCCGGTCAGCACGTCGAGCTTGGTGAGCGCGATCCCGGTGAGGCCGTTCAAGCGTGCCGCCTGCCGCACCAGCACCGCATCGAACCAACCGCAGCGCCGCGGCCGGCCCGTGGTCGCCCCGAACTCGTCGCCGGTCTCGCGCAAGCGCGCGCCGATGTCCCCGAGCTCTTCGGTGGGAAACGGGCCGTTGCCGACCCGCGTGGTGTAGGCCTTGCAGATCCCGATGACGCTCTTCACGACCCCGGCGCCGATGCCCGCGCCGGCCGCGACCGCCCCCGCCACGCAGTTCGACGACGTCACGTAGGGGTACGTGCCGTGATCGACGTCGAGCATGGTGCCCTGCGCCCCTTCGAAGAGCACGCGGCGGCCGGCTTCGATTTCGCGGTACAGGTACAGGGCAGTGTCGGTCACGTACGGTCGCAGTTGGTCGGCGAGTCGACGGAAGGTGTCGTAGATGGTCCCGAAGTCCAGGCCCTGCTCCTGGAGGATGGCCTTCAAGTAGTGGTTCTTCTCGCGGATGTTGCGCTCGAGCTTCTCCTTGAAGACGACCTCGTCGAGGAGGTCGACGATGCGGATGCCGGTGCGCCCGACCTTGTCCTCGTCGGCGGGACCGATACCGCGGCCGGGGGAACCGATCTCGCCCTTGCCCCCCAGGCCGCGCGCGCCCGCAACCCGGTAGGACACTCCAACCGCGTCAACCCCGCACCCGCCCCATCCGGTTCCACGATTGCGACTGGGCCTTCGGCGCACGCCGCGGTTGAGTTCCGTGGCGTCGGGTTCAGCTACCCCGAC
>CAZWAX010000083.1:0-16833 GCA_964631985.1 uncultured Polyangiaceae bacterium
AATCGGAGGCCATGCGCTCGGCGGTCTTGCCGAAGTTGACCTTGGTCATGAAGCCCACGCCGTCTTCACCCGGCGCGCGAGAGATTTGGAGCTGGAAGAGATCCAGCACGAAGCTGTTGTGGTCCTTGTCGAAGGACCGCAGCGACGTGAGGTCCGAATCGGGATCGTTCAGGTTGTACTGGTACGAGGTTGCAATACCCCCGCCCAGCTTGATGCCGAATGGCAGGTTCTTGATGTGCGCCTCGATCTGATCGAGCCGGCGCTGCAGCTCCGAGGTGTCACAGCACCCCGCGGCCGGTTCGCCCTTGCGCTCGAGACGCTCGAGACGCTCTTCCAACGTGAGACCGCCTTCGGCGCCTGCAGGAACACTGAACGACAAGCTTCCCACCACGACCGCCGCCGCCGCCACCCAACTTCCGATTGTGCGCTTCCTCATCTCCTTACCTCCTAGGGTTGTTCGCTTCGTCGAGACCGTTGCTACGTACGTGCCCACTATCGCTCGATCCGCTTCACCAAACGCTGTGCCTCATCAGATCCACTCCTCCACCCCACATAAACGTCCTGATGCAGACCCTCTTCGATGCCAGCCAGCGGAGTCACTCGTGCCGCCTGGCTCTGGGCACGCACTGACAGCGCGTGCGTCGTGTGGATACGACTCGCAGACGATCGGATCGCCTGCGCTCCGTGCGAATCGCGCGTGCCAGCGCGTCGCACACATCGTCCGCCCCACCACCTCATGTCCTCCACAGCGCGGCAAATGTTAGGAAACCCTGCAAGAAATAGCAACCGTCGATCACGTCGAAATCTATACGTTGGCGCATTCTCCGACCTACACAAATTGTTGGGTCCTCCTAGTACCTTCACCCCAAGCGATTGCGCTGACCCGCGACCGGCCCTCCGCGACTCCGAAACCGAGCCCTACACCCGCCCTGGTGGACCGCGCCTCCGATGCAGGGCAAAGAGCTACGGTGACCGCACCGACATCGGCCTTCGCAGGTGGGCTCGCCGCGGGAATGCTGTGTCTCTTGCTGTACGTTCCACCCGCGGCGCGCACACCCTTCTTCACCAAGGGCGAGCCCCGCGAGGCCCTCGTCGTCCGGAACATGCTCGAGGACGGCGATTGGCTCCTGCCGAAACGCGCCTCGGCCAACGGGTGGACCATCGCTTCGAAGCCGCCGTTCTTCCATTGGCTCGGGGCTGCGACGTCGGCGATCGGCGGGTCGGCAACCGAGTGGACGGTCCGGTTGCCCTCGCTCGTGCTCGCGACGGTTTCCGTGGTGTTCCTCGGCGTGGTGGCTCGCGAGGCATTCGGACCAACCGGAGCCTTGGCGGCGATGCTGATCCTGGCGTCGTCGTTCGAATGGGTGCGTGCCGCCTCCACCGCGCGTGTCGACGGCACCCTCACTGCGCTCATGACGATCGGCACGCTGCTGCTCTATCGCGGGATCATGGCGCGCGGGCTCACCCCGCGTGACGCGGTCGTCGCCTACGTCGCGCTCGCCTGCGCTGCCCTCACGAAGGGACCGGTGGGCTTCGTGCTTCCCGGTCTGGTGCTCGGCATCGCCCTCGTGATCCGTCGTGACTTGGCGCTCGTCCCGCGTTTTCGACCGTTTCTCGGCGCGCTGGTGATCGTCGCAATCGTGGGCGGATGGTATGCGCTCGCCGCCTGGCTCGGGGGCGACGCGTTCGTTCGCAAGCACATCCTGAAGGAGAACGTGTTCCGCTTCGTCGGCGCCACGCAGCTGAAGAGCGGACACTCGCACCCGTTCTACTACTACTTTCCGACGTTGCTGGCCGGCCTGCTCCCGTGGACGCCCTTCGTGATCGCGGCGTTCGTTGCGGCGATCCGCCGCTCGGCCGCGCGACGCGACGTCCGGGTGGCCTTTCCTCTGATCTGGTTCGTGGTCGTCTTCGTGTTCTATTCCGCGGCCGACGCCAAACGGAGCGTATATCTCCTCGCGCTCTATCCGGCGGCTGCGCTCGTGACGGGATGGTGGTGGAGCGAGGTGACCCGGGGCGCGGAGGCGGCGCGTTGGCTCGGCAGCGCGTGGGCGCGCCTGATCGTCATGGTCCTCTGTGGCGTCGCCGCCGTGCCGCTCCTGTCGACGATCGCCGAGGGATTCGGCCTCGAGCCTTTGTCCCTTCTGGCTCCCGTGCTCGCGCCGAAAGATCGCGCCAACCTCCCGCTCGTCCGCGGCATCATCGACAGCCACCTCCCCCTCGTCCTCGCCGGCACGACCGCCATGGTCGGCGCGCTCGCGTGGGCCGCACGCGCGATGCGGCGTCACGGGGCCGGCGAGCTCTTGGTCGCGCATACGGTCTTCGCCGCCGCGCTTTGGACGCTCGTGTTCACGGTCTTTCAACCCGAGCTCGCCCGGTTGCGCACGCTCGCACCCTTCGTGCGGGAAGCCGCCGCGCTCGCCAACGGTCGGCCGCTCGCATTCTACCCTCGCACGTTCGACTTCGGAGCCATGTTCTACGCGCCGTCGGGCACGCGCCACTGGAAGCCCAATCGCGACCCCGGACCCGGACCGCACCATCTGCTCATCTGGGACACGGAGCTCGCGAAGTTGCCGCCGGCGGAGCGCGAGAGGCTCACGGTCCTCGGGACGAGCGAAGGCACCGATCCACGGGGGCGGCAGCACCTCGTGCTGACGCGTCTCGACTCCTGACCCGATCCCGCGTCAGAAGGGATATTCGAGGCCGGTGAAGACGGCGAGGCCCTGCTCACCGAGACCGACGTCGACGAGGCCCACCACCTGCGGTCGCACGACCCCTCGAAACCCGAGACCACCGACCGCATGCAGATTGTTGAACGGCGAGCTGCGTGACGACTCGAACACCTGGCCGAAGTCGAAGAACGGCGCCATCTCGAGCTCGGCGTTGACGCCGAAAATCTGTCGGCTGTAGACGCGGGTGCGGAGCTCCGCAGACGCGAAGAAACTGTTCTTGTCGACGAATCGGCCACTTCCGAAGCCGCGCAGGCTCCGCCGTCCACCGACGTCGTTCTGCTCATAGAACGGTACGTCGTCCTTGCTCTGCAGATAGTTGATGCGGGTGTGCATCGCGAAGACGAAGCGTTCTCGGAGCGGGACGAACTTCCGGAACTCGGCGGCGTACTTGATCGCCGTGAACGAGCTCCCGAGCGCTCGTGGGATGAATTCCGCGCTGAACAAGCCAAACCCGCCTTCGCGCGGAATGTTGGTGTCGTCGCGACTGTCGTAGACGAGCCCGATCTCCTGGCCGACCATGGTCGCGCCGCCGAGCCCGGGCGTATCGGGATGCTCGTCACCGATGAACGGGAAGTCGTCGACGCCCCCCTCCTGAACACGGAACACGCGGACACGCGACTGATACGTCACCTCGAGGGTCGGTTGCAGGCGATAGTTCAGCCGGACGACGCCGATGCCCTCCTGCGCCGTGTAGTTCGACTCGTCGTTCTCGGAGGAGCCGTTGCCGAACCCGTAGAACCGCTCCGTGGAATCTCGCTCGTAGGACAGATTCGCCGACAGCCGCATCCGGTCCTGCCAGAACGCGTTGTCCTGGTAGATGAACTCGTAGTCCTCGTCGATGTGCTGCGACTTCCGGGCGACGATGCTCCACTTCTTGTCCAGCGACGGAAAGCCGAAGAGTCGAAAGGCGGGAAAGACTCCCGTGATCTTGTTGTACCGAACGTCGGGCGCGAGGATGTACTTGATGATCTTGTTCTCGTCGAGAAAGAGGACGACGCCAAGCGCGCCGTACGTGTTGCCCTCGTTCGGGTCCGTGAGGATCTCGGGCAGCGGGATGTAACTGCGTTGAAGCGCGGCACGTGCAGGCACGCCGACGACGAGCTCGTGAACGACGAGCAATGCGAGCATCATGCTCGCCGCGAGCGCGCGCATCGGCACCCCGATCGGATTGCCTGCAAACATGTTCATTTGCAACAAAGCACGTCGTTGATTCCTTGCTGCCATGGTTCGTCGCTGTTAGGCTCCGCGCGCTTTCGACGCCGGCTCGCATGTCGCTTTCAGTTCCAGCCCCTGACGGCTCCGACGAGCGCGTGTTGACGTCCGATCACAGCACGTGGGCTCGCACGTCTGCGTCCGGAGGTTCTGCTCAGATTGTGCTCGCCGGGGTCGGGTTCGCGCTGCTGGCGGTGCTCATCTACCAAACCGGTCCGCTCCAACTCGCCGAGCATCTGCGCGTCCTCGGTTGGTCGGCACCTCTCATTTTTCTTCCCTACGCATTGTCCTCCGTACTCGATGCTGCAGGGTGGCGCGTGACGTTCGTGCACTCCCGCCCGCGGCTTTGGCTTCTCTACCTCGCCCGACTGATCGGCGAAGCGATGAACAGCATCACGCCCACCGCGTACCTCGGTGGCGAGCCGGTGAAGGCGTTCGTCTTGCAACGCTTCGGCGTGCCGCTGACCGAAGGCGCGACGTCGGTGATCCTCGCCAAGACGGCGCTCACCATCGCGCAGATCGCGTTCGTCGTGGTTGGCGTGGCCCTCTTCATGATTCGCCGCGATGCCGGGATCGCGACGATTCCGATGGTCGCGGCGCTCGCGCTCGCGGGCGTCGGCGTGACGATCGTCTTGGTGCTCCTGCAGCGGCGCGGCATGGTGGCGTTCGTCGCCCGGTTGACACAGCGACTCTTGCCCCGCGCCCGCCTCGCGGCCCGTCTCGCCGCGCGCGCACCCGAGATCGACGAGCGCTTGCGATCCTTCTACGGCGCGCGTCCACGCGCGGCGGCAGCGTCGGTCGCCCTCCACTTCGCGGGGTGGGTCACTGGAGCCGCCGAGGTATTCGCAATCATGGCCTTGATCGGCCACCCGGTCACCCTCGCCGACGCGGTGATCATCGAGGCCCTGGCGCAGCCGACGCGACTTGCCGGCGTCATCATCCCCGGCACCATCGGCGTCCAGGAGGCGGGCGGCATGGCGATCTTTGGCTTGCTCGGGCTACCGCCACAGCTGGGCCTCGCCATGATGCTCCTGAAGCGAGTGCGTGAGGTCGGCTTCAACCTGCTCGGGCTGGCGTTGCTGACGCGTCTCCGACCGGCGGCCCCCAGAGGCTGACCGCTCGCGGTGGCCCTGGCGAAGACCCGCGTGGTGGCGGCAGGGCGAGGCGATTCCAGCAATCGCTCGTACTCACACCAGGACCAAGGCTGCCACGCACCGAGGGACGGCGCGGGGCCATGGCGGCCCCTGCGCCAGCGTGGCGGGGCGTGCGGACGTGCGCCATGGCTCGGAACCCCGTTCACGTACGTACGACCTCTGTGGTAGCTTCGGCGGGCCATGAGCGCCGAGAAGAGTGTGACGGAGAAGATCCTGCACGTCTTGCGCCCCTATGCCTCCAATTGGAGCGGAACGCTGGGACGCGGCGACCTGGTGATTCCGCAACGCGAGATCCCGCGGGTGATCCACGAGATCATCGACGCCGTCCACGAGCTGACCGAGGTGCACCGCGAAGCACCCGAGGGCGAGATCTTCCAGGCGTTGATGGAGTCGCGGCGCCTGCCGTCGGTGCAGGATCAGCTGACCGCGCTGCGGAAACGCTTCCTCATCGTTTCGCGCTGAAGCGTGACTCGTCCACCGCGTAGCACGCGCAGAGCGCCGCGGCGCGCTCGGCGAGCACGACGAACCGCTTCGGGTCGAGCACGCCGGTCGCGAAGAAATCGGCGTCGAACCAGGTGCTGCGGACCAGAAAGGTCTTCGGGTCCGATACGGCGCTGAATCCGAGATACTGCAGTTCGAAGAGGTAGCGGATCAGCATGCGGAAGAGCTGCTGGGGTCCGTGGATGAAGCGCAGGGTCCGGATGTTGTGGCGGATGTAGGTCTCGATCTCGTCGCGATCGAGATAGCGCTGCGCGAGGAGGTTCGCCTGGTAGTCGGACATGCGCGCGAGAAAGATGCGGGCGAGACCTGCGGCGGCCGTGCTCCCGGCACCGACGTCCGCGAGGTCCGCCGCGGTCAGCGCTCGGATGGCGGGAGACATCGAGGCGATGACCTCTGCGAGCGTTTCCCCGAAGCGCTCTCGACGCGCATCGACCTCGGCCTCACCGAGAATGCAGGGAACCCAACCCGCATCCACCGCGAGATGCGCCCATTCGTGGATGGTGCGCGCCCCGAGCATGGCGCGCGCATACGGAAGGGCCGGTCCCGACAGACGCTCCATGCCGGCTTCCTCGAGATCGTATGCCACGAGGCGACGCTCGCGATGCAGATAGCTGTACCCGCTCTGCTCGGTTTCCGGTGCCGGCATCGGTAGGGCGTTCGCATCCGCGAGCGAGCCGAGAAAGGCACGCGTGTGCCGCGCAACGGTCCGGAGATCCTCGGCGATCGCGGCAACGGCGGCCGCATCGCCGCGCTTGAGCACGTCGCGGAGCGCCCCCAGGCGCTCGGGATGCTCCGGATCCCAGACGATGCGCTCACGGCCCGCCGTCACGAGCAGCGGCGGCACGTCGTGCCTGAGCCAGTCGCCGAGATCTCCGATCACCCGCGACGGCGCGGCTTGCCAGGCTGCACGGTAGACGTCGATCGCCCGCCGGGCCGCCGTCGCCCAGGCGTCGACGAGACCGCGAGGCTCGCCTTCGAGCGCTTGCGGAACCAGGATGCCCGTTCCCGGGATGGCACGATGCGGGCTCGTCACGAGCGGGGGAGCGAGGGTCTCGTGCCGGAGGCGACGGAGCCACGGCAGCGCGCTCGCGACCGCGCGAAAGCCGTCGGCGTCCGGGCGCGGCGAACGCGCCGCGGCCGCCGCGAAGGCGGCGCACTCGGCGTCGGTCCGCTCGATCCACCACGCGGCATTGTGCAGGGCGGAGAGCGTCACCTCGCCCGAGAGAGCCATGCGGTCCCCGTGCGCGAGCACGTACGCCGCGAACTCGGGATGTGAGATCTGCGGGGCGAAGTCCGTCACGTACACCGTCCAGGCGCTCGTGTTGAGCAACTGGGCATACGGGCGCAGGCCGTTCGCGTTCGTCACGACTGCGACGTGGCGAATCCGCGGTGGCATCCAGGTTCGCGTCCGCCCGGCGAGAGCGATGCTGCGTGTCCAATAGAGCTCGAACGACCGGTCGAAGAGGTCGCCGTGGGCGGGAGACCACGTCCCGCGGTCACAGAGAGCTTTGGCGAGCTCGCGGCTCATCCCCGACGGAGTCAGATGCTCGATCGGAATCAGAAAGAGCCGCGAGTCGCGAACATAGTAGTCGGCGAGCGTCATCGCGTGATGACGCCGTGCCGACTTCGCTCAGATGAAACCGAGATTGAAATTCGCGGTGCACCAGTAGTGTTCGGGATGGGCGATCGCATCGGGCGTATTGTCGAGCGGCAAGAGATTCTGCACCGTCTGCACCGGCTCCAGCGGCAGCACCCAGCGCTTTAGGATCGTGCCGTACACGTCGCGGAAATCCGTCGACCGGAAGCTGTTGGCGTTCTGCGTGTACTCGGTGTTGCCCTCGTAATCGAGCGCCGCCTCGTTGATGTTGGGGTGGTTGCCGTACACACCACCCGTGACGGCGCCGCCGATCACGAACATCGGCCCCTGCGAGCCGTGGTCGGTGCCGTTCTGGTTCTGCGGGATGCGACGGCTGAACTCGCTCCAGACGAGCACGCACACACGATTGGCGACGTTGCCCGCCATCGCGGCGAGGTCGTCGTAGAAGACTTTGAGGGCCGCTCCGAGCTCGGCGTGCAGGCTGAAGTGCTGACCGTTGGTTTCGGCGCCACCCTGATCGGAGTGGGTGTCGTAGCCACCGTTGCTGAGCTGGAAGAAACGCGCGTTGACGTTCGGGACTCCCTGCTCGACACCGTAGATGACCCGCGCGACCTCGCGGAGGTCGGTCGCCATGCTGCGACCGATGTCGGCGTACTGCTGGCGAAACGTCGGGCGGTCGTCGTTGTACAGGTCGCTCAACCCCTGGTACGCCGCGGCGGCATCGAGCGTCGCGTTGCCGGTGTTGCCGATGTACAGCGCCGACGGCTGTGCTCCGTTGATGGCCGATTGATTGAGGGCGCCGAACGCCGCCGACTTGGCCGCGGTATCGTCGTCGTAGTCGCCGTCGAACGGAAACTCGAAGCGGTCGAGGTCGCGAACCGCGAGCACGCTCGTGCCGGTCTGCCGGAACTCCCCGACGATCGAGTCGTTGATGTTCACCGCCGGAATCTGATTGCCGGCGTATTGCGCCGCGAGATGCCGGCCGATCCACCCCGTGCCGGCCGCCGGTCCGAGCGGTACGCCGCTCTGCCAGATGACGCGCGCCTCTTCGTGGGACAGGCTGTACTCGGGATAGCCGCAACCCTGGATCACCGCGACCTTCCCGGCGTCGTAGAGCGCCTTCAAGCCACCCGCGCCCGCCCCGTTCTCGAAATAGTCGTTGGGGACGTTGAAGCCGGGATGGATGCCGAGCTGCGTACCCGAGATGGGGTCATCGCCGATCAGGCTGTTGGTGAGCTCGCCCGGCGTGATGTTGATGTTGCCGCGTGCGGCGTCGTACGCCGTCCGGAGGCCGCCGACGTTGTCGGCGGGGATGACCGTATTGAGCCCGTCGTTGCCGCCGTCGAGGAAGATCACGACGAAGTAGCGATCGTTGGCTTCCAGGGCCGCGTACGCCTGCTGCATGAGGCCGTTGCCGAAGAGCCCGGGACCGAGAAGCGAGCCGGCAGTGACCAGACCACCGCGCTTGAGGAACTGTCTTCGTGTGATTGCCATCGCCGTCTTCCTCCGCCCGCTACTGCAGCTGATACGCCGGCATCTGCATGAGCAACGCGAACAGCCCGTGGAGCTTCCTGTTCCGCGTGTCGTAGTCGTACAGATCCAGTGAGGGGTTCGCTCCGTTGTCGGTCAGATAGGTCAGGAGCGTCGCCTGCTCAGGCCCCGTGAGGTCGCCGGTCATGCCGAGGACATCGGTCGCCGCCGTCAGGATGTCGCCCGGGTCGCTGACGTTGAGATCCATCAGCTTGTCGGGACGGAAGGACGAGCCCCCGCCGCCGCGGGCCGCAATGAGATCGCGCGCGAACCCGTAGCGCGCCAGCATGGTCGAGCTGCTCACCCACGCCGTCTCCCAGTCCCAGCCGAAGACGCTCGGCGGGTCGAACAGGAGCTGGCCCATGTTGCTCAGCTGGTCGAAAACGCGGTTGTAGCTGCCGCCGTCGATGTACAGGTACTTGCCTTTCGGCTTCATCTTCAGAAGCCGCAGCGACGTGACCACGAGGTCGATCGGCCAGCGTACGGACTTCGCCGTCCCAGCGCCTGTCGGAGGTGCCGCCGACAGATAGAAGTCGTCGTGCACGAAGATCGCGTGCAGCAAGGGCGTCAACTCGAAGTCGACGTCGAAATCCGATGCCGCGACGACGGCGTCGATGAACGCCAGGCTGGGATTGGCGTGCGCGAAGTACTCGATGAGCCGGCGCGCCGTGCGACGCGCGACGGTGTTCTTCCCCAGGCTGTCGACGTGCTCGAAGATGATGTCGACGACGACGTCGATCTCCTGCGGACCCTCGCCGTTCACCGTGAAGCTGCGACCGCCCGGGCCGAAGCCGCCCCTGGTTTGGAAGATCACCTTGGGACCACGCTCGGGGTAGTCCACCATCTCGTCGTGGTTGTAGTCTTCGAAATAGGCCGTCTTGTCGTAATCCCACCCCGTGAAGGCGCGCGCGATCTGCGCGACGTCGGCCTGGACGTAGTTGTCGACGCCGGCCGAGTCCTTGACGCCGAGCGTGAAGAGCTCCTGGAGCTCGCGCGCATAGTTCTCGTTGGGGATTTCTTCCTCGTTCCGCACGGTGTCGAGGTACTCCATCATCGCCGGGTCGAGGTTGACGGCCTTCACGAAGGTCTTGAAGTTGCCGCGGCAGTGGGTGCGAAGGAGCTTGTTCTGGTTCGACATCAGCTTCGCGTCGAAGACCTTGGAGATGCCGGTCGCGAAGTGGTCGTGCCAGAAGAGCACCAACTTCTCCTGCAACGGCGCCTTCACCTTCAGCATGTACTTGATCCACTTGTCGTGGATGCTGTCCAAGTCGCGCCCGCCGGGCTTGAAGCCGGCGGGCTTGAAACCGAGGAGGGCTTCGGCAGCCTCGCCTCGTGTGGGATTGGCCGCCAGGAACGCGACCGCGTCGCTCTGTGACGCCCCGAAGCCGGTGCGCCGCAACAGGTGACGCGCGTGTTGCAACGTGAGTGGGGTGCCGTCCGCCATGTCCGATCTCTCCTCGAGTCCTGCCCGTTCAGTCCGTCCCCGGCACCCAGCCGGTGGCGGGGGCCCCCGCCTGAATCCAGAGTGTGATGACGTCGATCAGCGTCGTGTCGAGCTTCGGCCGATCCCTCGGCATCCGGTCCCCGAACCCGTTGCCCGGGAAGTCGCCGGTGAGCTTGTGCACGAGGTAACTGTTGGCTGCATCGCCCGCGACGATGCGCTTCCATCCGAGCGCGTCGGCGTCCGCATTGGTCGGCGTCCGGTCGATGAGGTTGCCGGGGAAGGCGCTTGCTTCGAGCAGTAGGTTCCCCGCGTTCACGTAGGCATTCGAGTCGTGGCACCCGCTGACCGCGCAGCTCTGGTCGAAGACCTGCCGCTGCACGCGGTCGTAGGTGCTGTCGAAGAGAACCCCCGGATCGCAAGCACTCATGGGCGGCATGCAGCCTGGCGGCTCGCAAAGGGGCGGATCGCAGACGAGGTCGATCTTGTCCTTGTCGACCAGGATGGCGCCCATGCCCGCCGCCACCGTCGACTCGGTGATCAGCCGGATCTGCTTCTTGTTGCGCTTGCACTTGTCGTTCTTGAAGGGTCCCTTGATCGCCACGAAGAAGTTCGTCGCCGTGGTGCAGGTGTCGGCGTCGTTGTTCGGGAACGGCGCGATCTCGCTGTCGATCCGGGTCTGCAGGGCCTGGAACTCGGGGTCGAACTTCGGGTCGCCGTTGTCGGCCGAATGCTCGACGGTGATGAGCCGGACACCGTTCAGGCTGCACGCGCCGGGGTTGAAGGTGCTGTTGGCGCACACCGACACCTGGAAGTTGCACTGGCCGTTCGCGACGCCGTCGAGATCGCACGCAGGGTCGCCGTCGGCGCAGCGGATGTAGCGGGGCTTCGTGAGCGGCGTGTTCACCGCCGCGTCGAAGGTGCTCAGACAATCGACCTTGCTGCTCCCGCCGCCGCCGACGACCGTTGCGCCCGCGAGCGCGGTCCCGAGCAGAAGCGATACGGTCGTGAACAGGGTCGCGGCGATCGTGGGCCGAAGATTGTGGATCGACATGGAACACCTCCTACTTCGCGAGGCACTCCGTCGTCGGGGTCGGGAAGATCTCGAACGGGAGCTCGCGAGTCACGGCACGTCAGGTTAGGGCGCGGAAGGTATCACGCGGGACCCTGGCTCAGTCAACGAAAAACAGGGTGCGCGGGGGTGTGCGAGTTGACCCAAGTGCCCGGCTCGCCTAGCACTATCCGGTGTCTTTGAAGGGCTCCACCGCGATCGCCGGGCTCGGTCAGACCAGGCAGGGCAAGGTCTACGACCGAAGCCACATGGGGTTCGCCGTCGAGGCCGTCGAGCTCGCGCTCGCCGATGCCGGACTCGACCGGAGCGACCTCGATGGGCTCCTGCTGAATCCGGGCATCACCTGGGGCACGGCCGCGATGGGCTCGTTCATGCTCCAGCAGGCGCTCGGGCTCCGCAACCTGAAGCTGCAGGCCACCATGAACCTCGGGGGCGCGACCGCCGGCGCCATGATCCAACATGCCGCCCTCGCGATCGCGGCCGGCATGTGTACGACCGTCGCCTGCGTCTTCTCGGACCGTCCCCTCAAATCGCCCGAGGAGCAGCGCAGTCGCTCGGGGAAAACGGAAGGCTCGGCGGCCTCGTACGCATTCGCGCGCGGGCTCGACGCCGCCTACGGACAGTTCGGTGTGAATGCAATGTACGCCTTGATCGCGCGCCGCCACATGCACGTGTACGGCACCACCCAGGATCACCTCGGTGCCGTCGCCGTAACGCAGCGGAAGTGGGCCAACCTGAACCCGGCGGCGCAGCTCCGCGACGTGCCGCTCACCCTGGCCGACTACCACGCCTCGCGCTGGGTCGTGGAGCCGTTCCACATGCTGGACTGTTGCCTGGTCTCGAACGGGGGGGTCGCCGTGATCCTCACGTCGGCCGAGCGCGCCCGCTCCCTCCGCAAACCCCCCGTCTACCTCTGGGGGATGGGGCAGGGACATCCGGGGGGCGAGCCGGCCGAAACGCTGGTATCTGGAGCTCCGCTCGCGAGCTCGACGGCTTTTGCGATGGCAGGCATCCAAGCGCGCGACGTCCAGCTCTGCGAGCTCTACGACTGCTACACCTTCACGGTCCTGGTCACGCTCGAGGACTACGGTTTCTGCGCCAAGGGGGAAGCCGGCGCGTTCGTCGCGGCGGGTCACACCGCGCCCGGCGGCACGTTGCCCGTCAATACCGGCGGCGGTCAGCTCTCGTCGTCGTACATGTGGGGCATGACCCCGATCGCCGAGGGCATCGTCCAGGCCCGCGGCGAGGCCGGCGAGCGTCAGGTACCCCGTCGAGACGTCGTGCTCGTGAGCGGGAACGGCGGGCTTCTGTCCACCCACACGACGCTCGTCATGAGCCCGCTGCCATCATGAGCACCATGTCTCCTCCGTCACGACCGCTTCCCGAGACCGACCGGGAGCTCGGTCCGTTCTTCGCGGCGGCGAAGGAGCACCGGCTCGTCGTACAACGCTGTGACGGATGTGGGGCGCTGCGCTTCCCCCCACGCGAGCTCTGCAGCCAGTGTCTTGCGACCGCCGCGAGCTGGGTCGACGTCTCCGGACGGGGCGAGATCTTCAGCTACAACGTCATGCACCAGATCTATCACCCCGCGTTTGCCGCCGAGGTGCCGTACGCCGTCGTGGTGGTGAAGCTCACCGAGGGACCGAAGATCACCTCGAACCTCGTCGACTGCCCACCCGACCAGATCCACATCGGCATGCCGGTCGAGGTGGTGTTCGAGCCTGCGTCCCCCGAGATCACCCTCCCGAAGTTCCGCCGCAGGTAGCAGGAGTGTTCTCCGCACGCGCAGCGTGCGGCCGAGCGCCAGCGAGCCGGGGGAGGCACGAAGCGCGGCTTGGCTGCGCTTCGTGCAGGGGGGAGAGAATCCCCCTGCTGAGCTAGTTCCCGCCGTATTTGTCGCTGGCGGCGCTGGCGTAGTGCTCGAGCAGACGTTGCTCGGCGGCGCGATAGGCGAGGAGACGCATCATCTCCTGGGCTTGCGGCACCAGAGGCACGGTCGCGAGCAATCCGACGATGTCGGCGGGCGAGAGCTTCTCGATCGACTCTTCCATGCCGACGATCGCCTCGTCGGGAAGGTCGGGCAAGTCGAGCTGCTTCAGCGCGTCCAACAGCATCGAGAACCGCTGCTCGAAGCGCTGCTTCGCCTCGGCTTTTTCGCCGTCGCTGCACTCGACGGAGAGCTTCTTGGCCGCCTTGTCGAACAGTCGATCGAAAGCCTGCAAGAGGGCGTCGCGTCCGGTCATTCGATCCTCGTCAGAACTCGACCAGGAAGCCTTCGCTTTCCCCGCTCTCGACGTCCACGAGCGTCGCCCGCGCCCGCGCGTAACTGCCGATGGGGAAATAGACGAAGCCTTCGGAGCTTCCCCCGGGGGGAAGCGTCCCGCCCGCGAGCGCGCGCTTGCGGAGCGTCGCCTCGATGCTCGTCGCCGTCGGGCCGGGGATGCCGGGGTCGAGGTCCGCGGCCGCGGCGCGGGCGATCTTCTGCGCCGCGTCGGTGACGTCGACCTGCAGGACCTTGCCGCTGCCGCCGCGCGGCCGGAGCTCGATCGCGGCCGGGTCGAGCGTGTAGGTGATCTTGCTGCCGTTCTGGACGGTCACCTTCACCGCCAAGACGCCGCCCGCGGCGAGATCCTCACCGAAGTCGAGCTTGGTCTCGAGCGCGAGCTGCGGTTGGATCTTGAACTTGACGCCGCCCTCGGTCGCCCCGCCGGTCTGCTCGTCGGCGTAAGCGGCGTTGGTCGTGGCGTGGTCGGCAATGCCGGTGAACGCCAGGTAGAACCCGCGGGTGAACGTGAGATCCTGGCTCAGCAGTTGATCGGCCGCCGCATCGAGCCGCACCTCCGAGGGGTCGCAGGTGATGCGAACGACGCCGTCCTGGTCCGAGCGCCCCTCCTCGGTCTTGGTCCCCCGCAGCATCCCGGCGCGTCCGACGGCCGCCGGCTCGAAGGTGGTGACGGTGTAACCGAGGCTCTTCATGCTCTGGAACGCGTACCGATTGGCTTGATCGCAGGTGAGGTTGCTCCGCCGGACGGCATACTGCGACTGCATCGAGGTGCAGGCCCATGCGGCGCCGAGGAGCACGGCAAGGGCGGCGACGGCGGAACGCATGCCCGGCAACTATGGGCCGGCGTCTCCGCCAGTCAACCGGCGCGGTTGTTTGGCCGCCGAGCGGGCGTTATGTCCGTCGGCGTGCGTGCGAGCCCGACGGCCGACGGCGGCTCCCGCCATGAGAGGCTTCACGGTGTGAAACGCATCCTGCCGTGGATCTTCACCGCCGTGATCTTCGCGTTGATCTTTCGGCGCGTCCCGATCGCCAAGGTGATGGAAGCGCTCCGCGGCGTTCACCTCCTACCCTATCTGGCGATCATGCTGCCGTACTCGGTCGTGTACCTGCTGATCGACACCTTCTGTCTGACGCGCGTGCTCAACTGGTTCAACACCAGGATCGCCTACCGCGACGTCCTCCCGATTCGCGCCACGACCTATCTCCTGACGCTCGTCAACTCGCCGCTCGGGCAGGGCGGCGTCGCTCTCTACCTGAATCGCCGCGAGGGCATCCCGTTCCTGGAGGTCGCGAGCTCGGTGCTGTTCATGATGTTCGTGGAGCTCTACCAGCTGGTGTTCTTCTCGAGCCTCGGCGCGGTGCTGGCGCCGGCGCGGATCGAGCACTCGCTCTACGGCGTGTACGCGGCCCTCTACGCGTATTTCGTCGTGCACCTGCTCTTCTTCCGCTTCGGCGGAGCCTGGCTCGCGAAGCACAAGGCCGCCGACATGCTGCGGAGCTTCAGGACGGCGCACCTCGGGCACTACCTCCTGCTCCTGCTCTTCAAGAGCCCGAACTTCCTGATGGCGACCGTCGTCTACTATTTCGCGCTGCAGTGCTTCGACCTGCACCTGCCCTACCTGCAGCTGCTCGTGTATCTGCCCATCATCTTCCTCTCGGCCGCGCTGCCCATCGGCGTCGCGCACCTCGGCGCACCGCAGTACTTCTGGCTGCACTTCTTCGGCGATCAGGCGCCGGAAGCGAGCTTGCTCGCCTTCAGCCTCACGGCGCACGTCACGTTCATGGTGATGAACGCGACGCTCGGGCTGCCCTTTCTGCCGCGAGCGACCCGCGAGTTGACGTGAAGAGGCGCGGCAACCGCTCCAGCGCCGCCACGGCATTCACCGCCGCGACCATGAACGCGGCGCCGTAGATTGCCTGATCGAGCGGCCTCACGTCGACCCATGCCGCGGCGGAGGCGGCACCGGCAACGACGTAGTTGAGCACGCCCCCGACGGCGCCCGAGCGACTCGCCGTGAGCTCGATCGCGGCGAGCGACCCGCCGCGCCGCCAGCCGTCGACGACGTAAAGCGCGAACGACGTCATCGCCGCAATCGGCAACGCGAGCGGCAGGCGGTGCTGGAGCGCCAACACGACGAACGATGGAAAGAGCAGCATCGCATCGGCGCCGTGGTCGAAGACACGACCCCGGCGCGACGACGTGCCGGTTGCCCGCGCCATTGCCCCATCCGCGTAGTCCGTGCCTGCCGCGATCAGATAGATCGCGAGCGGCAGGCACGACGCCTCGGCCCGCGGGAGGCCGAGCTGCCATGCCAGCAGCGGCGCAAGCAGCACGCGGAGACTGGTACACACGTCGGCGGCGTGTCTCATTCGCGCTTCGCTCCGTCGTAGACCGTGATCCGTTCCTTCGGCCCGCGTCGCCGCCGCAGCAGCACGTAGAGCGCACCGGTTCCGCCGTCGGCCGGGCGCGCCGAGGTGAAGGCGAGAATGTCGCGGCCGGTGCGTCCGCGCGCGAGCCAGCTCTTGAGTCGCTCTTTCAGGACCGGGACGTTGTCCTTCGAGTTGCGGCCGCGCCCGTGCACGATCAGCACCTCGCGATGCCCCGCGGCGAGCGATTGCGCGATGAAGCGCTCGACCTCGCTCCGCGCCGCCGCGGCCGACATGCCGTGGAGATCGATCATGGCCTGGTACGCGAGCTCGCCGCGCCGGAGGCGTCGGAGCACGCGCGGATCGAGCCCGACGACCGCACCCTCGACGTATTCCATGGAGTCGCTGATGTCGAAGTGGCCATTGCCGGCGACGAGGTCGGAGAGGACGTGGAGCGCCTCCGTGTCCTCGTCGACGACCGTGCGAGTCGTGAGCGTGGTCGGAGCGGGGGCGTCGACACGCGCGTCGGCACGCAGCGGGCGGACGTCGGCCATCGCCGTCGCGAAGGAGCACTCGTCGTCCTCACGGGCAACGGGTGACCCGGCCCCCGCCTTGGGGACCACGACCGGAGCGACGGCAGCCCGCCGCACCGGCTCTGCGGCCTTTGGCCGGGGACGAACGATCTTGCCGAGTCCTTCGAACGGTGCGTGGAACGGCGTCGCGTGTCCCGTCGAAGGATTCTTGCCAGGAGCCGGTGGCGGTGGGTGCCGGCGACGGCGCGACATGGTACCAGGGCCGGAGCGGAGGATAGGGGGTCGGCCGGCCAGCCGCAACGGGATCACACCACCGACCGCATGCCGCTGTTGGAGCGCGCTCATGAACGACACGATCGGGGTCCTCGGCCTGGCACTCGGCTCCGCCTTCACGGCGGGCATCAACCTTT
>CAZWAX010000084.1:0-16800 GCA_964631985.1 uncultured Polyangiaceae bacterium
CACCTGCTCCTCGATCGAGACGTCGCAGAGGTGCAGGCTCACCCGCGTGCCGGCCGGCGCCTCGGCCTCACAGAGTGCCTTGGTCTCGGTCATGGTGGCGAGCGAGACGTCGCAGAGCGCGAGATGACTGCCTTCGGCGGCGAGCTGGCGTGCGAGCTCGCGCCCCATCCCCGTGCCGCCGCCCGTGATGACCGCGAGCTTCCCAGAGAAATCTTTCATGGCGGACCGTGTAGCGCGCTCGACGCGCTTTGGCGATGCCACCCCCGGCCGGCCACGGTCTTGACGACCCCTCCTGGCATCGTCGATGACCAGCCCCCATGCTCCCCGTCGACCTCGATCGGATGCGTGCGATCGCCCGCAATCACCGGGACGATTTCGCGCATGCGGTGCCGTTTCCCCACGTCGTCATCGACGATCTGCTCGATCCCGAGTTGGCGGCGGCCCTGGCCGGCGAGTTCGCGACGACCACGGGCGACTGGATCTTCTACCACCACGTGAACGAGCGGAAGCGCGGCTTCAACGACGTCGCGCGCATGGGTCCGGCCGCGCGCCAGGTGGTGGACGCGCTGAACGCCCCCGCGTTCGTCGAGGCGCTCGGCGCCCTCACCGGGATGCCCGGGCTCCTCGCCGATCCGATCCTCGAAGGCGGCGGCCTCGGCGAGCTCGACCCCGAGGGGTACGTCAACGTCCACGCCGACTTCCTGTCCCACTCACGCGAGCGGACCTGGACGCGGCGCTTGAACCTGATCGTGTTCCTGAACGAGGGCTGGTCGGAGGCGGACGGCGGGGCGCTCGAGCTCTGGGACGCCGACGTACGCGCGCCGATCCGCCGCATCGTGCCGGTCTTCAATCGGTGCGTGATCTTCGCGACCACGCGCACGGCGTTTCATGGCGTCCCGCACGTGCGCTGCGCGCCCGGCCGGTCGCGCAAGTCCCTCGCCCTCTACTATTTCGAGGACGAGGGCATCCCGCGCCCCGTCCGCTCGACCCACTACGTGCCCCGCCCCGACGACTCACCGACGACACGCGCGCTCATCCACCTCGACCGTTGGCTCCTGCATGGCTACGCGCTGCTCAAGCGCTACACGCCCTTCGGCGACCGCCTGATCAGCCGCGTGCTGCGCAAGCTCTGAAGTCCCGCGCCGGTCGTGGGTCAGACCGCTGCGGCGGTCGTGCGCGCTACGGCGAGCGCTTCGTCTTCGCGAGATTGTCGTAGTAGTCGGCCTTCTGCATGTACTCCGGGTCGTTGAACGGCTCGTCCCCGAAGTCGTCGATCGCGTAGGCCTTGGTGGTGTGCGCGTTCGGGACGACGTCGCTTTCCTGCGCCACGTCGCCGCCCATCGTCGAGAGAATGACCGAGAACATCGAGTACGGCCCGGCCGCCTTCATGACGTGGAAGTTGAGCCCGTAGTAGATGATCGGGATCCAGTGGGTCCCGGGCCCGAGGTCGGCTTCCCCGTACCCGTAGGTGATCATCTTGGCGTCGGCCTTCGTCACGAGCGTGCCTTCGACGCGGAACTTTCCGGCCTCCTCGACGGCGACCTCGGCCTCGATCTGGAGGTTCCCGTCCACGATCGAGTCGCGATACTTGCCGGTGAGGTGCGCGATCTGCACGCTGTAGACGAAGCTCGTCGACGCCGTCAGCGTGTCGCCTTTCAGGCTCTCGGCCTGCACCACCACCTGGAACTGTCCGCGGAACTCGCTCGGGCGGTCGGGATCGGGCGTGAAGGTCGCCGTGAAATAATCGTCGTCGGGTTGCGCGTCGCCGTGCGTGCCGTCGTCGCGGAAGGCCAGCTGCGAGACCACGACGCCGTCCATCGTCTGAAGGACGCCGCGCATCGAGCGGGCGCCGGTCCGGAACTGCTGCAGGCGCTCGCGTCCCGGCTTGCCGTCGTCGTCGCGCACCTCGGCCATGCGAAGCTCGACGACCTCGGCATAGATCACGACGTCGCCCGGAGCCTCGAAGCTCGTGATCGACGGATAGGCAAGGAGACGCGGCTCGGGATGCTTCTCGTCGCCATCGTAGTCGACCTTCGGGTGACGCGAGCGGGCGATCGGGTCGAGCCCGTCCTCGAGCGGACGCGAGGTCCGCGGGAACCGGGCCGCCTTGCGATACCGCGTGGCCGCGGCGGCCGCCTGCTCGGGCGTGATCTTGGCCTCGTCGACGGGCTCGAAATAGGTCTCGGTGCGGATGACCTCGCGCTCGGGCTCCGGTGTCCGGTCCACGGCGAGCGCGATCGGGGTCGGGCTGGGTTTCGCCGCCACGACGGGTGCCGGGGCGGGCTCGGGCGCGGCCCGCATCAGCGCCCAGACGAGCGCGCCTGCGGCGAGAAGAACGACGATGAGGAGGGGACGACGCGACACCACGGGACCGTGAGCTACCACGGCCGGAACGGGACCGACAATCTAGGAAGCGCGGGATTTCGTCGCGAGGAAAAGCCGCATCGGCGAGAGCCGCGGGTGACTGGATTCACCATGAGCCCGAGGCTCTCGAGCGTAAAAGCGCCGAGGAGCGGAGTCACACCCTCCGGACCGAACACGACCTTCGACGTACCTCGGCGGCCGCCGAGCTCGCGCGCCGTACGATGCGCCGATCAGCGATCCGAGAGCGGGGTCGACGGTACGCCTGAGCTGAGCGCCTCGCGGGCCGCCGCGGCCGGCGCGAAGCGGTCTTTCCATGCCCGCAACGCCGAGCGTCTCCGGCGCGTCGCCGCCCCGCCCCCGGCGCGTCCCAGCATCGAGAGGAACTCGACCACTAGCCCGACGTAACGCAGCACGTCGCCCGCCGTCCGCACCTTCCGCAGGCGACGCCACACGTACGACGGACGGAGATAGAACTTCCGCAGGACCAGCTTCCGGATGCGGATCAGCTGCTCGGGACTGTCGTACGCGAACGGCAGGAATGCCGGATACCAGTTGCTGAACTCGCCCCAGTTCTTCGCCAACAACCGTCCGTGCGACGTCAGCTCGTTCCACACCTGGGTGCGCGGATACGGCACCGTGTAGTTCCATTGCGCGTAGTCGGGCTCGAGCTCGAGCGCCAGGTCGAGCGTGCGCATCGCACGCTCCGGCGTCTCGCCCGGCAAGCCCACCATGAATGCGGCGCGTACCTCGATGCCGGCGGCCTGCGTCTGCCGCACGACCTCTTTCACCCGCGCCACCGAGCCGTTCTTCTGGATGCGGATGCTCTTCCTGAGCTCGTCGTCCGGCGTCTCGACGCCGTAGAAGACGTTCCAGCACCCCGCCGCCTTCATCCTGGCGAGCAGCTCCGGCGTCATCGTGCCGATCACCGCGAAGCAGCTCCAGGTGATGTCGAGCCTCTTTTCGATCATGCGATCGCAGAGCTCGAGCAGCCACTTCTTGTTGAGGGTGATGGTGTCGTCCCAGAAGGTGATCTCGCGCGCGCCGTAGCGTTCGATCAGGTGCTCGATCTCGGCAATGACGCGCGCCGGCGACGAGAACCGCACCGTGGTGCGCGCTTCGCTGCAGAACGCGCACGGATACGGGCAGCCGCGGATCGCGACCATCGAGAACGCGGGCAGTCGCTTGTAGCGGTTGCCGACCGGCTTGTAGCGCTCGAGCGGCAGCAGGTCGCGCGCCGGCAGCGGCAGGTCGTCGAGGGTCGTGACGTACGGGCGCGGCGCGGTTTTGATCATCGCGCCGTCGCGCGAGAAGGCGATGCCCCGGACGGCGTCGCGCACGCCGGCGGCGAGGAACGCGTCTTTGGAGCCGCAGCGTGCGAGCAGCTCCACGATCTCGAGCAGCGTCTCTTCCCCTTCACCGAGGACCGAGAGGTCGAAGACCGGACGCGCGCGCTCGTGGACGTCCTCGGGGATCGCCGTCACGTGCTTGCCGCCGAGCAGCACCAGCACGTCCGGCATGCGCGCTTGCACCGCCGCGGCCAAGCGGTTGGCGTTGGGCATGACGACGGTCGACGCCGTGATCCCGACCAGCGCCGGCCCGAAGGCCGCGAGCCGCGCCAGGGTCTCGTCGTCGCTCAGCCGCTCGGCCGCCACGTCGATGATGCAGGGCTCGTGGCCGCGCTCGCGAAGATAGGCCGCCAGCACCGCGATCCCCAACGGGGCTTCGAAGTTCGCCTTGTCTCCGAACCAGTGAACGTCGGCCGCGGGAGGATTCAGGAACGCGATGCGCATGCAGGGCCAGGGGCGTGCTACCACCCAGCTGCGGCGACCGGCAAGGCAGATCTTCTTGTGGCGCGAAATCGGCTCCCGAGTCAGTCGAGAAAGACTCTTCGAAGGTCGGGACTTGGCGGGCGCGATGAACGCGGGGGGCCAATGAGCTGATCGCGCACCCGGTCAGCCGCTTTTCCGATCTCTTCTCAGGCCACCGAAAAATGAGCGTGAAGCGGTTCGTACCGGGCCCGCGCGTGCCGTGCGGCCAGAGTCACCCAGGCACGTCGGCGGGATCGAGAAGGCCGTGCCGGCGCCAACCGACCGAGAGCAGCCACGTACGAGCCCGAGCGACCGGCTTCTGTTCACTGGGCCCGGCTCGCTCGTCATCATCCTCGACCGCCGCGCCTCCCCGTTTCCACCCGTCGAACCACCGCGCCGAGGACGCCGGGTCGAGCCGCGCCCGGGTCGCGGCCGACTCGCGCACCGCCTTGGCGTGGCGACGAGCGTTGAGCAGGACGTAGCGGAGCGCGTTCCGCACCTCCGTCGGCGTCGGGAGGAGGCGCACGTGGTAACGATCGGCCAGCACCCGCCCTGCCCGCTTCGCGATCCGATTCACCGCCCGGGCAAGACGCGACCCGATCGCCATCATCCCGCGTCCGAGCGCGTCGCGATCCTGCGCCTCGACGATCAGATGCGCGTGGTTTCCCTGCAGCGAGTAGTGCACGAGCCGGAAGCCGGGCCGCTGACAGCCGGCCGCAAACGTACGCTCGATCTCGCGGACCACGCGCGCATCGCGGAGCGACGGGAGGTCCGTCCGCAATCGCAGCGTGACGTGGGCGGGCAGCGTCTTGCCGAAGCGCGGGCGCGACAGATGCCGCAGGCGCGGATTCGGACCCGGCTTCCGCCCTGCCCCGTCGCGTCGCCCACCCCACCGGCGGGGGCTGCGAAGCGCAAGAGGCAGTTGTGTCGGTCGGCGACGCGGCATATGAATACGGCTACCTTCTCATGCGCCGACGCTTGCTGTCAAGCTTTCCCCTTGCGCCGACACAGGCCATCACCAAGCCGCGCGGCGATCTCAAGGTGACGCTCGACGGCTTCCCGATCACGCCGCGGATCAGGCGGGCGCGCAGCGTCGGTGTGCTGATCTCTGCGCGGGCGGGACTTACGTTCGTCGACGGCGTGCAGCGGACGACGAGGGGCCGCCGGCCGAAGGCCCACGCGGCCTGAAGGGGCCGTCCGAATCCGCCCGCCAAGATCGACCGCGGCTCGAGGTGCCCAGGGAAACGGTCACCGTGACGGGCTTCGGATGCGGACAGAAGTACTTCTTCTCCACGCGCCCTCACAGCGGGATGTCGATCGGCGAAACTCTCTGGGAACGCCGACGAGACACCCGACCGAGCTCACTGCACTGGGAGCCCGAGCGCCTTGAGATCGCAGGCGCGACGTTCAGCATCCTCCGCCAGAAAATACTCGTCGAGCTGGGGCGGGGGGACGCGCGTACCCGAGAGCATGGCGTGCACCTGCCCGCGATGGTGGATCTGGTGCTGGAAGAGGTGCGCGAGGATGCGGGGCACGCGTTCGGGGTGACGCGCCCCGCCTTCGCGCTCGAGCTCGACCGACGCTCCGAGCGTCGCGTCGGTGAGCGCCTCGCTGTAGGCGAGCAGGCGGCGATCGGACACCTGTTGTGCGACGGTCAGCTTCGCGAGGTGCTCGTACGGCTCGGGATCGGCGTAGAGTGCGGGCCCTCGACCCCCCGCGCTCGAGAGCGTCCACGTAATACCAGTCGACGATCAGGATGTGGCTCAGCGTTCGGTGGATCGAGCCGAAGAATCCCGAGCGACCGGCTTTCAGCTCGGCATCGTTCAGCAGCGCACAGGCAGCGTGAAGGCGGTGGTTCGCCCAGGCGTTGTTGCGCGCCATCTCGAGGAAGTGCTGCGCGAGGGAGGCCATGCGCCTCGAGCTTGCACCCGTCCGGTGTCCAGGCGCACCTTGGCCTGAGCCGTGTCTCGTCGTGGCACCGAACGGCCACATCGCCGCGAAGGGACCGGCGAACGCGCCCGCCCTAGCCCGTGAAGAACCGCACCGACTGCTCGGCGAGCGCGATCAGCGGGGCCCAGTAGAGGCCGAGGCCGATCGTCGGGATGGCGAGGAAGTACAGCAGGAACGCGTTGTGGGCGTCGAGCGCGACCACGCCCTCGTCGCCGCGCGGCTGATCGAGGAACATCGTGCGGATGATGCGCACGTAGTAGTAGAGCGCGACGAGCGTGTTGGCGAAGCCGACGAGCGCCAACAAATAGAAGCGCTGCTCGATGACGGCGGCGAAGAGATAGAACTTACCGACGAAGCCCGCGAGCGGTGGGAGGCCGGCGAGCGAGAAGAGGAAGACCGCCATCGCGACCGCCGGCACGGCGCCGCCGCGCCACGCGAGGCCGCGATAGCCCTCGAGATCCTCCCGGCCAGTCGAGTTCGCGACCACCATCACCACGAGGAACGCGCCGAGGTTCATCAAATAGTAGGTGATCAGATAGAAGAGCATGGCGCGGAGGCCGGCGTCGTTCAGCACGACGAAGCCCATGAGGGTGTAGCCGGCGTGGGCGATGCTGGAGTACGCGAGCAGGCGCTTCACGTTCTGTTGCCCGAGCGCCGCCAGGTTGCCGAGCGTCATGGTGGCCATGCAGAGCACCAGCATGAGCGCAGGCCAGTCGACGCCGGGGAGGAAGGTCCAGCCGCCGCCCGCCGCCGGCTCCGACAAGCCGGGGTAGAAGAGCCGGATGAGAATCGCGAAGCCCGCCGCCTTCGAGCCGACCGACAGGAACGCGGTCACCGGGATCGGCGCGCCCTGGTACACGTCGGGGGCCCACATGTGGAAGGGCACCGCCGCGATCTTGAAGCCGAACCCGACGAGCACCAGCACCACCGCAACGAAGACCGTCAAGGGATCGGCGGCGCCGTGGGTGAGCGCGTCGTGGATCTTCAGGTAGTCGAGGCTGCCCGCGAGGCCGTAGAGGAAGCTCATGCCGTAGATCATCACGGCCGACGCGACCCCGCCGTAGATGAGGTACTTGAGCGCCGCCTCGCCCGAGCGCCGGTTCCGTCGCCGATAGCCGGTGAGCACGTAGGAGGTGAGGCTCACCAGCTCGAGCGCCAGGTATGCCATCAGGAGATTGGCGGCCGACGCCATGTAGAAGAGCCCGACGGTCGAGGCGAGGACGAGGCCGTAGTACTCCCCCTCGTCGGAGTCCTGCACCTCGACCGACCCGAGCGACATCCAGATCGTCGCGAACGCCGCGAGCGCGAAGAGCAGCTTGAAGAAGACGGCGAAGTCGTCGACGACGACCATGCGCGAGTAGAGCCACCCCGCCTCGCCGTGGAAGAGTCCCTCGACCAGCCACCGTTCGCTGAACGGCAGCCGCAAGCCGATCGCCGCGACGAGCGCGGCGGCGCAGCCGAAGAGCGCGACGGCGCCGAGCTGCTCCTTCGCCCGCACGACCAGGTCGGCGGCGAAGATCGCGATCGCGGTGGCGATCAGGATCAGCTCGGGGGCGCTGTAGGCGAGGCTCGCGACGTTGCCGAGGTCCATGCGTCCTTCAGCGCAGCGCCACGCCGGCGCCCGCGCCGGCCTGGACCACGGCATTCAGGTGCAGGAGCGACACGTTGATCAGGTCGAGGACGGCGTGCGGATACACGCCGAGCGCCAGCACGATGACGGCGAGCGGCACCAGCGTCGCGAGCTCGCGGGCGTTGATCTCGGCGAGCCCGAGGTATTTCTCGTCCGCCTGCCCGAGCCACACCCGCTGCAGTGTCCAGAGGAGATAGCCGGCGGTCAGCACGATCGCGCTCGCCGCGACGATGGTCAGTCCCGGGTAGCGCTGCCACGCGCCGAGCAGCACCAGCACCTCCGAAATGAACGCCGAGAGTCCCGGGAGACCCATGGCCGCGAAGAACGCCAGCGCCGTCACGCCGGTGTAGACCGGCATGATGCCGGCGAGCCCGCCGAAGCCGTCGATGTCGCGGTGGTGGGCGCGGTCGTAGATCACGCCGACCAGCAGGAACAGCATCGCCGTGATGGTGCCGTGATTGAACATCTGCAGCACGGCGCCGTTGATGCCCTGGGGCGTGAAGGCCGCCATGCCGAGCATGACGTAGCCCATGTGACTGATCGACGAGTAAGCGACGAGCTTCTTCAAGTCCGTCTGCGCCATGGCGCAGAGCGCGCCGTAGACGATGTTGAAGGTGCCGAGCGCCGCGAGCGACCAGAACGCCAGGTCCAGCGTCGCCGCCGGCAGGATGCCGTAGTTGATCCGCAGGATGCCGTACGTTCCCATCTTGAGGAGCACGCCGGCGAGGATCACCGAGCCCGCCGTCGGCGCCTCGACGTGGGCGTCGGGCAACCAGGTGTGGAACGGGAAGGCGGGGATCTTGATCGCGAAGGCGATGAAGAGCGCCAGCCACAGGAGCTGCTGCGTGCGCGGGTCGAAGACGCCGGGCCGCTGCATCAGCTCCGGAATGGCGAAGGTGTGCGGCTCGCTCCCGAAATAGAGCACCAGCATCGCGATCAGCAGCAGCACGCTGCCGGCGAAGGTGTAGAGGAAGAACTTGATCGCGGCGTACTCGCGGCGCGGCCCGCCCCAGATGCCGATCAAGAAGTACATCGGCAGCAGCATGACCTCCCAGAAGACGTAGAAGAGGAAGAAGTCGAGGGCGACGAAGACGCCCATCATGCCGGTCTCGAGCAGCAGGAAGAGCGCGAAGTAGCCCTTCACGCCCTTGTCGATGCCCCAGCTCGCCAGCACGCAGAGCGGACAGAGCAGCGCCGTCAGCAACACCATCGTGATGCTGATGCCGTCGACGCCGACGAAGTACTCGATGTCGTACGAGGCGATCCACGACACCCGGTCGACGTACTGGAAGGTCGTGACGGTGCGGTCGAAGGCGCCGAAAAGCCAGATGCCGAGGCCGAGCGTGGGCAGCGTGAAGGCGAGCGCGACTCGCTTGATCAGCGCCGCGTTCCCCGCCGGCAACCCCAGCACCACCGCCGCGCCGAGCAGCGGGAGAAACGTCATCCAGGTGAGGACGTGATCCATGACTCGGCCGAGCTCCTAGAAGAGCCGCGCGATCAGCACGAGCATGACCGTGCCGACGACGACGTAGAGGTACGCGTTGATGTTCCCGGTCTGGAGGCGGCGGAGACGCCCGCCGAGCGCGTAGGTGGCGTCGGACAGGCGATTGACGAGGCCGTCGACGACGATCGCGTCGAAGCGGCCCTCGACGCGCGCGATCCCGCGAGTCACGGTCGCGCTGCCGTCGACGATGCCGTCGATGACGCGGGCGTCGAACCAGGTGCCGACGCGCGCGAGCAGGAGCACCCCGCGGCCCACGGTCGCCCAATACAGCTCGTCGAGCCAGTACTTGTTCGCGAAGATGCGATACGGCGCCCCGCCGGCGAACGCCGCCACGGCATCCGCGTCGAGCGTGCGCCGCTGGTAGACGAGATACGCGACGAAGGCGCCGCTCGCCGCCACCGCGACCGAGAGCGCCATCAGCATCCACTCGGGGCTCGCGTCGTGACTCGCGTGGTGCGCGGGCGCGTGCCCGGTTGCGAAGACCGGCGCCAACCACGCCGCGAAGCGGTTGCCGCCGCCCAACGCCTCGGGCACGCCGAGGAACCCGACGACGAGCGACCCCGCCGCGAGCAGC
The DNA here is from genome assembly GCA_964631985.1 of uncultured Polyangiaceae bacterium. GTDB lineage: Bacteria > Desulfobacterota > Binatia > UTPRO1 > UTPRO1 > UTPRO1. The sequence continues at coordinate 9,831 of CAZWAX010000084.1, forward strand.
ACGAGCGGCGCGGTCATGGCCACCGGCGACTCGCGGACGTGCGCCGCGGTGTGGTGGTCGACCCGACTCTCCCCGAAGAAGACCAGGAACACCTGGCGGAACATGTAACAGGCCGTGAGCCCCGCACCGGCGAGGCCGACGAGCCACAGCAGCGGGCCGCCGTGCGGGCTCGACCACGCCTGCCAGAGGATCTCGTCCTTCGAGAAGAACCCGGCGGTGAGCGGCGCGCCGGTGAGCGCGAGCGTCGCGACGAGAAAGGTCCAGAACGTCACCGGCAGCGCCGTCCGGAGGCCGCCCATCTTCCGCATGTCCTGCTCGTGATGGAGCGCGTGGATCACGGAGCCGGCCCCGAGGAAGAGGCACGCCTTGAAGAACGCGTGGGTGACCAGGTGAAAGACGCCGGCCGTCCACGCCCCGACGCCCAGCGCCACGAACATGTAGCCGAGCTGGCTCACCGTCGAGTACGCGAGCACGCGCTTGATGTCGTGCTGCACGAGGCCGATGGTCGCCGCGCCGAGCGCGGTCGCGGCGCCGATCCCGGCGATGACGGCGAGCGTCGCCGGCGCCAGCGCATAGAGGAAATGCAGGCGCGCGATCATGTAGACGCCGGCCGTCACCATGGTGGCGGCGTGGATCAGCGCCGACACCGGCGTCGGGCCTTCCATCGCGTCCGGCAGCCACACGTGCAGCGGGAACTGCGCCGACTTGCCGGTCGCGCCGACGAAGAGCAGCAGGGTGACGAGCGTGACCATCGGCACGCCCCACAGCAGCGTGCCGTCGAGCGCCGCGACGCGGGCCTGCAGCTCGCGAAACACCACGGTCCCCTGCCCCGCCGCGTCCATCGTCCAGAAGAGCGCGAAGATCCCCAGCACGAACCCGCAGTCGCCGATCCGGTTGACGAGGAAGGCCTTGTTGCCCGCCGTCGTGTTGACGTGCTCGCGCCACCAGAACCCGATCAGTGCCCACGAGCAGAAGCCGACGCCCTCCCAGCCGACGAACATCAGCAGCAGGTTGTCGGCCAGCACCAGCACCAGCATCGCGACGGTGAAGAGGTTCAGGTACGCGAAGTAGCGCCAGTACGCGTCGTCGTCCCGCATGTAGGCGGTGGAATAGAGATGGATGAGCCCGCCGATGCCGGTGACGACCAGCAGCAGGGTGCACGAGAGCGGGTCGGCGACGAACGCCACGTCGACCTGCAGCGTGCCGATCGCGAGCCAGCGCCACACGACGTCGAGCAGTAGGCGCTGCTCCGGAGGAAGACCCAGCAGCTGCACGAGCACGGCGAGCGCGAGCACGAACGCCAGCGCGACCGGGGCCACGGCGAGCGCCGCGACCGCGCCCTTGCCGACCCGGCGCTGGATCGCCGCGCCGAAGAGCCCGTTCACGACCGCGCCGAGGAGCGGCAGCAGCGGAATCCAGCCCAGCGAGGTGACCGCGACCGGGACCATCGAGCCGAGAGCGAGTGCGTCAATCGCGTCGCTCAGTGGCGCAGCGAGTGCGCCGCCTCCACGTCGATGCTCGCGAAGTTCTGGTAGATGCCGAGCACGATCGCGAGCCCGACCGCCGCCTCGGCCGCCGCCAGCATGATGACGAAGATCGCGAACACCTGGCCGTCGGTCGGCGTCCCCCCGTAGCGGGCGAACGCGACGTAGTTGACGTTGGCGGCGTTCAGCAGGAGCTCGACCCCCATGAGGATGCCGATCGCGTTCCGCCGCGTGAGCACCGTGTAGAGGCCGAGCCCGAACAGCAGGAGGCCGACGACCAACACGTGCTGCAACGGGACGCCCGGCATCGCCCGCTCAGCCCCGCAGCTCTTTCCGCGACACGACGATCGCCCCGACCAGCACCGCCAGCAGCACGAACGACGCGAGCTCGAACGGCAGGACGTAGGGCCCGAGGAACGCGTTGCCGATGGCGTGGGTCGTCGGCGCGTCGGGGAGCAGATCGACCACCGGCCAGCGCGTCTTGAAGATCGCACGCCCGATCACGACCGCGACGCCCCCGACCAGCAGCAGCGCCGCGCCGCTCCCGACCGCCCGATTCGAGACCGCCACGTCGGCGATCCGGTGGGTCAGCATGACCGCGAACAGTATCAGCACCAGCACGCCGCCGATGTAGATGAGGAACTGCGCCCCGGCCACGAAGTCGGCCGCCAGGAAGACGTAGAGCCCCGCCACCCCGAACAGCGTCCCGAGAAGCGCGAAGGCCGAGTAGACGATGTTCCGGGAGAACGCGACGCCGCCCGCGCAGAGCACGGTGAAGGCGGCGAATGCGTAGAACAAGGCAACCGACAGTGGGGGCTCCTTCGTGGCCCGGCGCGGCCGGGCTCGGTGCCAAAGCGCGCGGTCGGGTGGGAGTAGCAAACTCGTTTCGTAGGGGCAAATTCGGCAGCTCCACGGCGATACGCCCAACCGTTGCGGTAGGCGTCGATCCGTGGCAATCCGCCCGGCGTGACGACGTCCCGCGACGAGGCCGAGGCTCGAATCCGGAGCTACCCGGACTGGTATCATCGGATCGAGGTGATGCCCGGCCTCGTGACTCCCGGCATCAACGACTCCGCCGAGATGCTGCGGCGGCTCCCGCTGCCGGAGGATTGCCGGGGGCTGCGCGTGCTCGACGTCGGCACCCGCGACGGGTTCTTCGCCTTCGAGCTCGAGCGCCGGGGCGCCAGCGTGGTCGCCATCGACTACATGCCGGCGGGCACCACCGGGTTCGAGATCGCCAAGGCCCTCGTCGGCTCGCAGGTGCCCTACGTCGTCGGCAACGTCTACGACCTCTCGCCCGAGACCCGCGGCGCCTTCGATCTCGTGCTGTTCCTCGGCGTGCTGTACCACCTCCGCGACCCGTTGCTCGCCCTCGATCGGCTGGCGGCCGTCTGCAAGCTGGGCGGGCGCATCGTCGTCGAGTCGCACGTCATCGACGAGACCTTCCTCGACCCCGCGACGCAGACGCTGGTGCCGATCGACCAGATCTCGCCGCGCCTGCGGGAGACGCCGATCATGCAGTTCTATCCCGGCAACAGCTTGAACAAGTGCTTCACCAACTGGTGGGCACCCAACATGGCGTGCCTCCAGGCCATGCTCGAGATGGCGAGCTTCGCCGTCGACCACGCCAAGCTGTACGGCAGTCGGGGCATCTGCGCCGGCCGCAAGGTCGAGGACGCGACGGTCAGCTACTACCGCGACATCGAAAAGGGCATCGTCCGCCCGCGGGCGTAGCGGAGGCTACGCCACCCCGAGGCGGTTGGCGATGCGCTGCAGGCGCTCGCGCACCTGCGCCCCGATCGTCGCCGCCGCGAGCTGAGTACGGATGTCGCTCCGCGCCCGCGCGCCGATGGCGGCGGCGCGGTCGCGGTGCTCGTAGACCCAGCGCATCAGCTCGGCGGCGTGCTCGAGATCGGGGTCGGCCCACTCCATGCCACGTTGATAGGGGCCATGATCACGCTCGAGCTCGATCATGCGGTGACGGACCGCCAGGCTGTTGGCCGCGGTCATGAAGTCCATGTTGCCGGAGTAGCCGGTCGCGATGACCGGCTTCCCGTGGCTCATGGCCTCGCCCATCGTGAGCCCGAAGCCCTCGGAGCGGTGTAGCGAGACGTAGCAGTCGCAGAGCTGCACCAGAGCGTCGATCTCCTCGCGGGGGAGGATCTCGCAGAGGATGCGCACGTTGGGATTCGCCGCCGCCGCCGCCGACACCTGCTGCCAGCCCTCCGGGGAGCGCTCCGGGTGGACGCACTTCAAGACCAGCAGCACGTCGTCGTTCGGTCCGAAGGCGTCGGCGAAGGCCCGCAGCAGGCCGAGCGGGTTCTTGCGGTCGAGGTACGACGAAAAGTCGAAGATGAAGAGGAAGACGTAGCGACCAGGGGCCCATCCGAAGCGGTCGCGCCCGAGCGTGGTCGGCGCCCCCGGCGTCAGGGAGTACGGCACGCGGACGACTGGGATCGGGGCGTTCCGTGCAACCGCGTCCTGCGCGAACGCCGTCGGTACCCACACCTCGTCGAAGTAGTCGAAGCTCCGCTGGAAGGCGTCCGGGAAGCGCGCCAGCTCCCAGACCCAGTGGCCGATGTTGTAGCGCTGCTGAAAATACGCGACCCCGTTGGTGGCAGCGAAGTGTTCGACCTGGTCGGCGTTCACGTGCACCAGGTTCACCGGGTAGGGATTGTCGGGCGCGATCTCGACGCTGGTATCGCGATTGTCCGAGAAATGGTCGACGAAGTTGTTGACCACGTAGGGAATGCCGGCGGCCTCGAGGATGCGGAGCTCGCTCCGCATCGCCTCGCCGACGCCCTTCTCGGACTGGACATAGCCGGCCACGTTGACGCCGAGCCCGGCACGCGGCGCCGTCCGCGGCGGGATCACCCGTGCGGCGCGGAGGCGAGGATCGCCCGTGAGGCGCATGCGGGTGTGAACGATCTGCTGCCAGACCCGCGGGCTGCGCGCGACGGTTCCGCGCACCAGCGGCTTCAAGACCGGCAGCGCCGGCTCGACGACCCGGCGGTAGATGTTTCGCCGCATGCGTACGCCCGAGCTCGCCGGCTGGCCTTCGGCGTCGATCAGCTCCGGAATGAGCGCCGTGTCGATGCCGTATTGGGCGCCGCCGTGGTGCGCCGTCCAGTTGGCGAACGACAGCCGGTCGGCGCCGAGCAGATCGGGAAACGCGGCTTGCATCGCCGGCGTCTCGCCGTGGATCGCGTGCCAGAGCCGGGTGACCACGATGTCGGTGCGACGGTCGATCGGCTCGTTCAACCAGGCGTAGAAGCTCCGCGGCCGCTGGGTCTCGAACGGATTCCCGAAGCGGCGGGCGCGATCGCCGAGGTGGAGATAGAGGCGGCGCGCCGCGGCCGGAATGCGGACCCCGTTGTCGAAATTCGCGAAGCGATAGGGCCAATGGCGTGCGGTCGCGAAGCCGGCCGCGAGCAGCAGGTCACGGTAGCGGCCGTAGAGATCGGCGGCGCCGCCGAGATCGCGCATCGCGACCCGGTTCTGGTGCTTCGACACCGTGTCCGGCTTCTCGGGATCGAAGCCGCTGAAATGGAAGAAGGTGCACGGCACGCCGTCGACCAGATAGCGCTCGCCGTCGCGCACCACCGGCCGATGCGGGACGTTCCAGTAGGCGACGTTCCAGCTCGGGTCGCGCACGACGTCCACGTCGGGGAAGAACCCCGGCACGAGGTCGATCCACTTCTGGTCGACGTGCATGCCGCGCTCGACCGCCATCTGGCAGCGGTCGGCGAGCCGCACCTCCCACCACCGCAGCAGCGCGCGCGTGCTCGCGCCGGCGCGGAGCGCGATGAACCCCAGATTGTACGTCCCCGCCTGCAGGATGTTGATCTCGCTCGGGGTGAGCCCGTCGTCGGGGAGCGGCGCCGTCAGGTGCGGCGTCAGGAGGATGGCCGCGTCGTCGAGGCGGGCGAACAGCCCGTCGAGGCTTCCGAGCACGAGGATGTCGGGATCGAAGTAGACGACCTTCGCGAAGCCGTGGCGCGCGAAGAGGTGGGCGAGGAAGGACGGCTTGAGGGCGGTGTTGAGCTCCAGCACCGAGTAGCGGAAGCAGAACCCGGCGAGGTTCGGCACGCCGAGCTCGTCGAGCCGGACCACGGTGAACGGCTCGGCGGCCGGATCGAAATGGCCGTCGATCTCGTCGACCAGGAGCACGAAGCACGGCACGTCGGGATGGCGCTCCGCGATCGATCCCGCCAGCACACGCGCATACGGCAGGTAGTTCTTGGAGACGATGGTGCAGACGGCGGTGCGACCGGAGGGCGCACGATGGGTGGTGAGCGTGCTCATGGTCTTTCGGCGCGAACGCCGGGTCCCATAGGCGACGGGCTCCGAGTTGGCAACTCGTCCGCCCGCGCCATCACCACGCGTCGATGCAGGGGCGCTTCTTCGTCGTCCGCGGCGGCGGGGGGGGCGCGGCGGCGAGCGCGCTCGCGATCACGCGCCGCGAGTCGGCCGGGTCGATCACGTCGTCGATCTCGAAGTGCGATGCCGCGCTCACCCCTTTGCCGTGCCGGTACAGGCGCTCGACCATGGTCTCGTAGAGCGCGCGGCGCTCGGCGGGGTCGGTGATGGCGGCCAGCTCCTTCCGGAAGCCGAGCTTCACCGCACCCTCCAGCCCCATCCCGCCGAACTCGCCGGTCGGCCACGCCATGGTGAAGAGGCCGGCCTTGAAGCTGCCGCCCGCCATCGCCATCGCGCCGAGGCCGTAGCCCTTGCGGAGCACGATCGTACAGAACGGCACCGTTACGCTGGCGCCGACCAGGAAGAGCCGCGCCGCGTGCCGCACGAGCGCCCGCTTCTCGATCTCGGGTCCGACCATGATGCCGGGCGTGTCGCAGAGGAAGACGACCGGGAGGTCGAAGGCGTCGCAGAGCTGGAGGAAGCGCGCCGCTTTGTCGGCGCCGTCGGCGTCGATCGCGCCGGCGAGATGGGTCGGGTTGTTGGCGACGATGCCGACCGGACGGCCTTCGATGCGGGTGAGCGCCGTCACCATGCCAGGCCCGAACGGCCGCCGGAGCTCGAGCACCGAGCCGGCGTCGGCGAGCGTCGTCACCACCTGCCGGACGTCGTAGACGCGCAGGCGATTCTCCGGCACGAGCGCCCGCAGACGGCGCTGGTCGGCGCACGACCACTCGGCCACCGCGCCCTGGAAGTAGCCGAGGTACTGCTTCGCCACGCGCACCGCCTCGGCCTCGTCGGCAACCGCGACGTCGACGACGCCGTTCGGCGACTGCACGCTCATCGGCCCGATCTCCTCGGGCCGGAAGACGCCGAGCCCGCCGCCCTCGACCATCGCCGGCCCGCCCATCCCGATGTTCGAGTTGGCGGTCGCGATCACGACGTCGCAGCAGCCGAGCAGCGCGGCGTTGCCGGCGAAGCAGAAGCCCGAGTTGACGCCGACCAGCGGCACCAACCCGGAGAGGCGCGCAAAAGCGTGAAACGTCGGCACGTCGAGGCCGGCGATGCCG
>CAZWAX010000085.1:0-16686 GCA_964631985.1 uncultured Polyangiaceae bacterium
TGCCGCCGGGGCGCGAGGGGCGCGGCGTGCCGGCGACCGCCCCTTCACGGTCGGGCGTTTCGGGGTTCGGGGCATGCCCCTTCTTTTACTCTCTTGACTAAAGAACGCAAGCCAGCTTTATACGCACGACTAACTCCGGAGGTCACGCGCATGCGACTCGTCACGTTCACCCATCACGGCCGTACCCGCCTCGGCCGGCTCACGGGCCCCGACGGCACCGACGTCGTCGACCTCGCGGCCGCGGCGCCCGCGCTTCCCACCGACATGCTGGCGTTCCTGGCGGCCGGCGCCGACGCACTCACCGTCGCCCACGGCGCCGACGGTCCCCGCCTCCCGCTCGCCGCAGTCGAGCTCCTGGCGCCGATCCCGCGTCCGCCGAAGATCCTCGCGATCGGGCTCAACTACGCCGACCATGCCGCCGAGTCCGGGCAGGACGTGCCGCTCTTTCCGAAGGTCTTCAACAAGCAGTCGACGGCCGTCGTCGGACCGGGCGCCCCGATCCACCGCCCGCGCGTCTCGACCCTCCTCGACTACGAGGGCGAGCTCGCGATCGTCATCGGCCGGCGCTGTCGGCACGTCGCCCGCGCCGACGCCGGCAAAGTCATCGCCGGCTACACCATCGCCAACGACGTCACCGTCCGCGACTGGCAGCTCCGCGAGCCGACGTGGACCATGGGCAAGTCGTTCGACACCCACTGCCCGCTCGGCCCCGCGCTGGTGACCGCCGACGAGGTCGGCGACCCTGCGAACCTCGCACTCGCGACCTGGGTGAACGGCGAGCGCCGCCAGTCGTCGAACACCAACCAGCTGATCTTCGACGGCGGCGCGCTGATCGAGTTCCTCTCGACCGCCTTCACCCTCGAGCCCGGGGACGTCATCTGCACGGGGACGCCGGGCGGCGTCGGCATGCTGATGCAGCCGCCAACGTGGCTCGCGCCGGGGGACGTGGTGCGGGTCGCGATCGAGGGGCTCGGGGTGCTCGAGAATCCGATCGTCGACGAGCCGGATTGAACGTTCGTGAACGTGTCTCCGACCGCGTGATCGGCCATCGGGCAGGTTCGCGATCTGCGCCGTCATGGCGCACGATACGAGTCTCCACCGACTGAAAATATTTTGACACTTTCGATCGCCGCATGGTTCACTGCACGAGCGCACCGGCGCAGCAACCTCGCCCCAGTATTCGGAGGAAACCATCACATGACAGCGAGCCACGGGACGGCAGTGTCGGTAGCGGTCCTCGCAGCAGCACTACTTGCGACGTCGGCGCCGGTTGCAGCCGCGGGTCCGTTGGCGGGCGCGGCGCGCGCGCAGGTGCTGGCGTCGGGGCGCATCGGGAACGGCGTCGTAAGCGCTCTCGACACGCAGGACCGCGTGCGCGTGCTCGTGGCGTTCAGGCTCGCCGGAGGCAAGCGCGCCGCCGAGATCGACGCGGCACCACGCGCGTCCGTGATCGCGCAGACACGTGTCGCCATCGTGTCCGCGCTCGGATCCGAGGATTTCACGCTCCGCAGAGCATACGACGCGATCGATGCGATGGCGGGCGAGGTGACGGCCGACGGCATCCTGGCGTTGGCGACCCGTCCGGACGTCGTGCGCGTCGACCTCGACGAGCCCGTCTACGCGACCCTCGCGGAGGCGTTGCCGCTGATGACCATCAGCGACGTCAAGGATTCGCACTACACGGGGTCGGGTGTGACCGTGGCCGTGCTGGATACCGGCATCGATACCGACCACCCGGATCTTCGTCACGGCATCGCCAGCGAAGCGTGCTTCTGCACTCACGAGGGTGTGGGATGCTGCCCTGGAGGGGCAGGCGAGCGGCTGGGACCGGGGAGCGCCGAAGACGACAACGGGCACGGCACGAACGTCGCGGGGATCATCACCTCCGACGGCACGGTGGCGCCGGAGGGCGGAGCTCCGAAAGCGAAGATCATGGCGATCAAGGTTCTCCCAGCCGCGGGCTCTGGCGACACGTCGAGTATTCTTGCCGCACTCGACCACCTCATTACCGTTCCATCCGGCGTTCGCCTGGTGAACATGAGCTTGGGATCGGCCATGGCGTTCCCGAACAACTGTGACGATGCGACCGTCGGGACGCGGGCGTATGCGACGGCGATCGGCCTCCTCCGCGCCAACGGCGTGACCACCTTCGCATCAGCGGGGAACGAGCGCTCGAGCACCGGCATGGGGTCACCGGCTTGCGTCGCAGATGCCGTCTCTGTCGGCGCGGTGTGGGACGCCAACGTGGGCGCGGCGACGTTCGACGACTGCACGGATCCCACCACCGCGCCCAATCAACTGACGTGTTTCACCAACACGAGTGCGACGACGGATCTCCTCGCTGCGGGAGGTTGGACCACTTCGACCGGCGTCGGCGGTGAAACATCGACGATGGCCGGTACGTCGCAAGCGAGCCCGGCGGCGGTCGCGTGCGCTGCCGATATTCTTCAGGCCGCGCCGAGTCTCACGCCGAACGGCCTCGAAGCGGCGCTCGAAACGACGACGCGGCGAATCACTGATGCGAGAAACGGCCTCACGTTTCCGCGCGTCGACTGCAAGAGCGCTTTGGCGGCCGTGGACGCGGTGAAAGTGCGCTTCGTCTCCAAGAGCAGCATCCAGCTCTATCCGAAGAAGCCGGCCGCGCGGCGCTATCCGCAGGCCGCACTCGTTCGGCACGCGCCGTACAACACGGCGCCGGCCAAGGATTGGCTGAAGCACGGCGACAAGCTGTCGTTGTACTACCGCAAATCCGGCTACGTCTGCGTTCAGGGAACGACCGGGTCCGGCCGCAAAGTGACCGGGTGGGTGAAGCGATCGCAGATCAAGTCGCAGATCAAGCGGCAGCCGCCGCTCCCCGGCGCGTCGGAGAAGAAGCCCCTCCCTCGTCCGCCTTCGAATCCCGCGGCACGGGTGTGCGAGTTCCAACAGAAGCTCACGTGCGCCAACGGTCAATGCGACGCCACCCGTCCCGACGGCAATGCGACGATGGCATGCGGCGCGACCGAGCCGGGGACGAATCCGTGCTCCACCACTACCCTGTGTCGCGCAGTTCGAAGCACTCCGCTACTCTACGATCCGCGGCGGCCTGCCGATCGCGTGCGCAGCTTCAGGTCGAGGAGTTTCTGCAAGAACGTGAGCCCGCCGCAGGCCTGCGAGCTCGGGTGCGGCGGGGAATGTCGCACGGTCGCAAAGGGGCGGCTCCAGCGCGTGACGTTGCGCACCGGGGACGCGGTCGGCTTGAGCACTGGCTACACCGGCTTGCCGCCGGGCCCGGTGGCGCGAGACGTGAACGGCGAACCGTACGTGTGGGTTGCGCGATCTCGTCCGTCGTCGACGTATCGCGAGGCGCTCTCCGGCTGGGTTCTTCGCGAGGACTTGTGTTGCACCCTCTACGATGGGAGCTGCGCTCCCGCGCTTCTTGCCGGTGAACCCGAGCCCCCCGCGCCCGTATTTCCGCGCGACCCGGGCTCGTGCGCCGTCGAATGCTGCGACGGCAACACCGTGACGTTGTCGGCGTCCGACCCGCAGGACTGCTACGACCAGACCACCGATGCGGACGTCTGTGACGGCGGCCCGTGTGGCGTGCGGCGCCTCGCCTACGACGACGTGGATTTCTTCACGCGCCCTTGCCAGAGCTGCTGCGCCTCCTGTTCCAAGAGTCGCGACTTCCACGTGCTGGCTGGAGTCTGCGAGGACTGCGACGAGGCTGCGCGCGACTACTGTGCGCTCGGTGGACGCGGGTCGCTCTTGACGGCTGCCGAGGCACCGTGGGGAACCTGTCCCGAGCAAGCGCCGGGATCATGCTCGGTCGAATGCTGCGACGGCACGTTTCTGGAATTCCCGTCTGACAGCCGGAATGAATGCTACGTCGAGGCCTCGGGCTCGGCGGTATGTGCCGGGGACGACGCCAACACGACGCCGCGGACGATCACATTCGATGGCGCGCTCCTCGGCGCCCAAGGCTGCGATGCCCTGGTCTGCCGAACCGTGCCGCCGTCGCAATGCGGCCTCATCGATCCAGCCACCAACCCGGCGCCGAGCGTTGGAACGGCAGTGGCGTGCAATAGCGAAGCCGACTGCAACGGGGGATGGGCCTGCTTCTCGCTCGGAGCCACCTGCGCGCAGCTCCAGATCGACTGGCCGGACTGCATGGCGAACACTCTCCCCGGGTGCGGCAACTACCAACTCTTTGCCGGCCTGACCTCGTGCTGCTGCCCCGTCACGACGCACCAGGAGTGCACCTTTCGGTAACTCGCGCGCGATACGGCGACGCTGCTCCGGCTGATTTCCCGCCAACAGACAGTCGGCAGGGACCGACCAACGTTCGTCTCGGCGCCCGAAAACGGCTTCCCGGCACCACGATATCGGTGTTGGTGAGCTCGACGATCCACCTACAGCAGGGCGGCTTCGCGTGCGCGCAATGCGCGACCGCAGCCTAGCACGACGAGGGTCGCGTCCATGTCCGACCCCCCGCGCCACGCGTGCCGCCCCGCGCGGCGCGCCGCGGGTGACGCGGAGCTGGTCGCGCTCTGGAGCCCATAGCCGCTGCGTGGCGCGCACCCGGCGACGACCGAGGCCGACAGCAGCAACAACACGGAAGCAACATGGAGAGAACGAAACCAGACCGAAGACGCCTCGTCCCGACGTCCCTTCTCCGCCGCTGTGTACCGTCGGGCCCCGCACTCTGAAGAAATAGCACGTGCGAATCAGCCCAGGCTCGTCGCCGCCGTTGCCGACCGTGACGGGGCGATCACGAGATCAGTACGCGACCAGCGCCTCGAGCTCGCCCGTCGCCTCGTTCCGCGTCACCACCAGCCGCGACATGCACGGCATGCAATAGACGCGATCGCCCGGCAGCAGCGTGCGGCTCGAGCGGATCACGACCTTGCAGACCGGACAGATGACCTCGTTCGGCGCGAGGCGATCGCCGGCGCCTTTCCACTTCCGGTAGAAGCGCCGGTACTTCTTCGGAACCTCGTCGAAGCCGGTGTCCTCGAGGACGAAGCGCCGGCGTTCGCCCTGCGGGTCGTTGGCGGCCGGGCTGCCCGCGGCCGGTTCGCCGACGTCGAGCTCGACCGTCACGGCGACGTCGCGTTCGTCGCGCGCCGCGGCCGCGTCGCGGCCACCGTCCCCGAGGACGCGACCGCTCACGTCGCAAACCCCAGGCGCGCGACCGACTCCAGGTAGATCCGTCCGAGCCGCTCGTGCTCGTCGCGCGGGAGACCGAGCAGCAGATTGGTCTCCTCCAGCGCCTCCAGCACCAGATGGTCGAGCTCCTTCTTGATCTGTCCGAGCCGGGCGCGGATGTGCGGCGCGCTCGCGACGCGGCGGCCGAGCTCGTTCTCGCCAAAACCGATGTGGCGCCGTTCGTCCTTCACCACGCCGCGCAGCACCTCGGCCGTGACCGGATCGGCCTCCCGGGCATGATCCTGGAAGACGGCGAACTCGAGCGATTCCAGGATCACGTTCTGGGCGAAGATGGCGGCCTCCCAGTCTTTGCCCGCGACCAGCTCGAGGAGCCGGCGGCGGAACGTCTGGAGGCTCCGGCTGGCGCGGCGCTCGACCTCGCGCTCGGGGTCGGCGACGCCGAGGTCGCGCATGCGATGGTAGAAGACCTCCAGGTGGCGTCCCTCGTCGGCGACCTGCGTCGCAAGGAACACCTTGGCGAAGCGGTTCGGCGCGATGACGATGAGGCCGCTCGCGCCCTCGAGCGCCGCGGCCTCGCCGACGCAGTAGTTGCAGAGGACCGTGATCAGGCGATCACGGTCCTCCGCCGGCATCGGGCTCTCGATCGCGTCGGGTCGATGACCCCACGTCGTTCCCGACAGATACCCCTCGACCGCCTGGAACCAGAACTCGAAGGAGTGCACCTCCTCGAGAAACGCCTGCGGTTCGAGGTCGTGGACGTCGCTCACGGGCGCGCGGGTGTCTGGTACTCGAGCCCGAGCCGGCCGAGCCGGGTCTTGAACTCCTTCAAGACCGTCGTCGCGAGGAGGTCTTCCATCTCCGCGGGATCGAGCGCGCCGAGGTCGGCGCCGTGGAAGCGCGTGTGGCTGCGCTCCTGGCCGATGCGCTCGAGCTCGGCCACGGCTTGGGTGTTGCGGAAGGCGTCGGCGAAGGTGGCAAGCATGAAGTAGGACATGTCCTTCTGCATCCGCTCGATGTCGGGCCGGCGCTCGGGGTTCTCCTTGATGAGCGAGCCGATGCGGTTCTCGCCGAAGCCGACGTGGCGGCGCTCGTCGGCGATCGTGCCCGCGAGCGTGTGCGCGAACTTCGGGTTCACCTCCTCGTTCATCGCGTACATCATCTCGAAGACGCTGAAGGCCATGCCTTCGAGGACGATGTTCTGGCCGACGACGCCGGCGACGAAGTCCTTCTTGTCGACCTTCTCGAGCAGCACACCCGCGAACTTCACCAGGTTGGCGTTGGCGTGCTCCTTGATCGTGGCCTCCAGCGCATCCTTCCGGACGCCGAGGTCGTAGAGACGCTGGGTGAAGATCTCGACGTGGCGCGCCTCGTCGAGGGTCTGGGTCGCGAGGAAACGCTTGCTCGCCTCGTCGGGGGCGCTGTTGATCAGGCCCGACGACGCCGCCAGCGCACAGCGCTCGCCGACCACGAGCTGCACGGTCGTGCGGATCGCGTCCTCGTGGAGCACGGGGTTGGTCTTCAGGATCTCGATCTCGTTCTCACCCGGCTTGTGGCCGAAGACGGTGCCTTCGAGGTAGCCCTGCGGACAGGACTCGAGCCAGTTCTGGATCGAGTACGCGGATAGAAAATCAGCCATGGTCTGAACCCTCCTTCGCCGGGCGGGGAATCGTGGGTGCGCTCGTCGTCGCCTGCCGCCCCGCCGGATAGGCGAAGCAAGGCTCGTTCCCGGCCGCGCGCAGCCGCACGTCGCCGGATTGTCGACGCTCGCGCGCGTGGGAATCCCTCGCACGGGAATTTTCCCCCGCGGCTCTTCTCAGGGATGGGAGCGCTGCAGGCCGCTGACCGGTCGATCCCCGGATTCCCGAATGTTCGGGTCCGGTACGCGGCTCGGTCCGCTTTGGCTCCTACCGACCTCAGCACCACCCCCGCCGCATCGCGTACGTGATTGCCTCGAGGCGGCTGTGCACGCAGAGCTTGCGGAGGATGCTCTGCACGTGGTTGCGGATCGTCGTCACGCTCACCGCGAGGCGGCGCGCGATGGTCGCGGTGTCGTGGCCGGCAGCGAGAAGCTTCAACACCTCGAGCTCGCGTGCGCTCAGGCCGGTGCTCTTCCCCGGCTCGGGCGGCGCCGGGGACGGGATCGGTGTGCTCTCGAGCTTCTCCTGCAGGATGCGCAACAACCGGCGCTGGGCCGTGATGTCCCGGAAGAGATGGACGGTGACCGGCGGGATCGAGAGCACGCTGACGTTCAGCCAGACAGGACTCCCCGCTCGGGTGGTCGTCTGCACGTCGTAGGGATGGACGACGTCGCCGTGCTGCACGAGGGTCCGGGCGCGGCACACCGGGTAACAGATGCGGTTCTCGTGCTCGTCGCGCCCGACGAGTATCTCGCAGCAACGCTCGCCGAGCACGTCGCCGGCGGAATGGCCGAGCAGCTTCTCGGCGGCGTGGTTCCAGACCACGATGCGCCCCTCCGCGTCGATGACGAAGGCGCCGTCGCCGGACTGCGCCAGCATCGTGTCCAGATTGGGATGGAGCGGCAGCACGCCGCCCACACGCTTCGGGAGGTTCGGCTTCCGGCCTGACGAGGTTGGCCTCGGGTTGGCAGTCACAACTCCCTGCTATTGCAGCGAACGTGCCAATGAGTGCGTTGGCACTCAGGTCATGGAGCGCCCCAATCAGAAGGGATCACGAAGCAATCTGCGCTGAGATGGCGCACCCCAAGGACGCGTGCTTTCGCGCGTATGACGGACGTCTTCCCAGGCTCGCGAACGAGGGTCAGTGGAAGCGCCACGCCCCGGACGCGCATGAAACCGGGGGGCGCATTGTCATCCTGCGCAGGCATGGTCGCGCAGCCGGAGACCGCTCGGGGCGAACGGGACGCCCCGGGCGGTCATGGTTCAGCGCGCTTACGGGTTGCACTCCAGTGGATAGGGCGTGAACGCGGGAACGGCCGCCGGCACCTCACAGTCGACCTTGAACTCGGTGATGCAGTCCACGCACTCGACCAGATCCGCCAGATCGATGATCGTTCCACCGCAGGCGGGGCCACCGGGAATTGTGAGGTTGGGACAGTCGCTCTCGAACCCGATCATGACGGGCAAGAAATCGTCGTTGCCGCCAGTCCCAGGGGTGCTGGTGCCACTGGGCGCATTCACCACCTGATCGCATCCCTTGTCCGTGCCGCCACACGCCTTGCAGATGGCGGCGATCTTCTTCTGCTCGGCGTTGCTGATGGCATCGAGGTATTTGCCGTCGCCCACAGCGGGCGGCACGCAGCTGTTCCCATGCTTGCCGTTCAGGCGCGCGTCCCAGCACTTGCCCAGCGCCTTGGTCTTGGCGGTGAAGAACTTTGCCGTGTTCTTGCCGATAGCGATCTGACACTTGTTGAGGGTGCTGCCGGGCGCCGAAGGAAGCAACTGGGCGTAGTAGAGCGAGATCGCCTGATCGATCGCCTCATCGTTGATGCACTCGAGACAGTGGGAGATGTCGTCGCAGTCGCTGATCGCAGCGCTGCAATCGGGGTCGACACTAAACTCGAAATTCGGGCACACCCCCGGCCAGCCGATCGACGCCGGCGAGTCGTTGCCAACGAGCGACCCGCAGTCCTTGTCGGGACCGCCGCACGCGTTCTCGATGCCGTTGCGCAGCTTGTCCGCGGCCCCGGAGATCTTCTCCGCGGTCTTCGAGTCCGGACAGAAACCGACCCCGCTCTTGAGGCTGCCTTCCTCGCATTTGCTCAAGGCCTTCATCTTCGCCTGCGCGAACTTTCCCGATTCCTTCACGATGGCGCGCTGACATTTGATCGGATCGGCATTGGCACTCGTGGCGAGCACGACGACAGCGGCGAATGAGAGCAAGCAGATGACGACGGTTCTCGCTCGGTTCCTGTCCATGGCATCCTCCTCAAACGTCGACGGTGCATCATGCGTGCCGCAAGCGCGGCGTGTCGTGCGCCTGGAAACGTGGGCTATCGCAGCGGGCGCTTCGCACGTCTGGCGACCGGGGCGTTCGATCAGTCGCATCGATGCGAAATGTTCCCCCACCGCCTTCAACTTCAGCGCCAGACACCCTTCCGTACTCGAAAAGGGGTTCTCGCGATCGCCCGTCGTTGGGACTTCCGCCGTGCTTCCCCCGCGATTTGATGCGGATGCATCATCACAATGATGCATCCGCATCATTGTGCTCGCGGGGCCCATCGACGAGAAAACGTCCTAGTCCGACTTTGCCTTGAAGGTCCCACCCAGGTTCGTGAGCGTCGTCGAGTAGGTCGCGCCCCAACAGCTGCCGGCGGTGTTGGTGAGCTGGACCCGCACCGGCAGGTGCGTGATCGGGAGCGCCGGTGTGCGTAGCGTCGGGCCGCGGCCCTTCAGCATGATCTTCGCCTTGCCGTCGACGCCCGTGCGGAGCACGAGCTGTTGGACGCCGCTCGGCGTAAGGTCGCGGTCGACGTAGCGGAAGCCGCTCGCGCTCTCGCGCCAGCACGGCTTCGGGCTCTTCACGTTGCACGAGCCACCGGCCGGCATGCTCGCGTGGGTCAGCAACGTGTCTTCACCGTCGTAGAGGCAGAGCCGGTAGTCGGTGTCGGTGGTCGGGCTGCCGAACGCCGACTTCGGCGTCGCCGCGCCCTTCCCCCACTTCCACTGCAGGCGATCCTTGGTATCGGGCGCCACGTTCCGGATCTGCAGCTGCGCCGCCCCGGGAATGACGGGCGTGCGGCAGCCGGCGAGCGGCGTCCCGCTGCACGCACCGGGCTCGAGCTGCACCACCTGCTGGAACGTCGGCCGGTTGATCCAGTGGATCGCCGGCACGCTCGTCACCCCGACCGCCTGGTGGCGGACGTCGTCGTCGGCGATGGCGCGCTTCCAGTCGGCGACGTTCGGGCTGCCGAGCTCGGTCTCGAGGTCGGCGGCGGCCTGCTCGAGCGCCGCCCAGAGCGCGGTCCGGCAGTCCGCGAGATTGCCGTTGCCGCAGTAGGTGCGCGACCACGGCGACTGCACCGGCTGTCCCAGCACCTGACGGAGATCCTTGTTCACCTGGCTGTAGACGCCGCCGTTGAACGCCGAGCCGCGGTGGGCGCGGCGGTCGCCGTCATCGAGGCCGATGCGTAGCGCGTCGAAGGCGCTGCCCGACGCGGCGTCGAACATCGCGTGCGCGAGCCGCGGCCACCAGGCATCCATGATCGCGGGCGACTGCGGGTCGTCGTACTCGCCGCTCTGGTCGAAGTCGCGGCGATGCGTGCTGGCGGCGTCCCACGCCGCCAGCCGATCGCGCATCTCCTGCACGCGCGGGTCGAGCCCGCCCGGCGCGGTCGTGCCGAGCACCTGGAGCAGCAGCGGCAGGTCTTCCTGGCCGCGGAGGTCGACGGTGCCGGCATCCTCCATCGCGTCGATCATGTCGGTGCGATCGGCGTTCCCGGCTGCGATCAAGGCCTCGATGCGCCGGTCGAGCATCTGGCTGCGATAGACCGGACCATACGAGAACTCGCGGTCGTTGGCGGCGAACTCGGGCGCCTGCTTGTTGTTCCACGACGTCAGGTAGCCCTCGGGTGGATTCAGGTCGAAGGGCTGCGCCGCGAACGGGAGGAAGCCCTGCCAGTCGAACTGGCCGTCGCCGAGCACCGGCAGGTACGGGTCGACGCCCTGGGCACGCTGCGGACACTTGCAGGAGTGCTGATACCCGATGTCGCGCTGGTCGATGTAGAACCAATTGAAGGTGTAGTCGACGCCGTCGCCCATGGCCTGGCGGAACGAGTCGTAGCCGTTGGTCATGTAGGTCGGGTCGTTGATGCGGCGGAAGCCGCGCGCCGACCCGAGCTCGTTCCGGTAGGTGGTGCGGAGCGTCGCGATCGCGATCGGCGTCCCGTTGGTGAGGCTACCGCGCGCGACCAGCGGCCCGTAGTCCTCGGTGCGCTCGACGTGGAAGGACAGCACGATGTCCAGCCCGGGTATCAGGAGGCAGCCGTCGTTGATGGCGCCGTCGGCATCGTCGTCGATCGCGTCGGCGCATTGCAGGATGGGCAGCTCGGGCAGACCGACCGCCGGGCAGCCGTCGTTCACGAAGCCGTCGTTGTCGTCGTCGAGCGGGTTGGCGCATTGCGCGCCGCTCTCACCGAGGGTCGGATTCGGAAGACCGCCGGCCGACGGCTTGGCGATCTGGGTGTGCTCATAGGCCTCGATCGGCTTGCAGACGCCGTCGTGCAGGTAGCCCATCGATGCCGTCGTCGCCGGCCCGCCGCCCGGCTCGCAGAGAAGCAGCACCCACTGATCGACCAGATCGGCGCCGGCCGAGGTCGCCGACCAGGCGTAGTCGCCACCGCGGCCGAGCTGGACGTAGATGTCGGTGCCGGCGAACGCCGCGCCGCGCGCCGAGATGCCCGGCCCGTGTACGTCCTTCTCGACCAGGAGCTGCGGCATGAAGTAGGCGGTTTGCGGGCCGAAGACGGCGATCGGGTTGCCGTTCCTGGTGTGCTCGCCGCCAATCAGGAGGGCGTTGCTGGTGGCATCGGGGAGCCCGAGGCCGCCGATGCCGTTCGCGATCGCGTCGAGCAGGGCTTGGAGGGGCGGTCCCGTGGTATCGACCGGCGTCAGGCTCGCGCAATCGACCTCGGGATGCGCTGCCGGGTTCACCGGGCCGAGGTTCGTCATGTACGGGGCCGGATCGCGCGAGCTCGTCGGCGCCTCGACGTCGTTCTTGAAGTGCAGATCATCGAAGACGGCGCGCGCGATCGCGGCGCTGCCGAGCGTCGCCTCCATCGTCTTCAGGCCGCAATGGTTGGTGAGCTCGCCGCCGCCGCCCTTGCCGAAGATGCCGCCCACGAGCGACGCGATGGCGACGATGTCCTCGCCCTTCCACGGCGTGGGCAGCTGCTGCAGCGCCGGATACTCGGCGGGCAGCTTGGTCGGGTCGAGGAGCGCCTCGTCGATGTAGGCGTTCACGCCGTCGGTGTAGGCGAGCGCGTCGGCATAGATCGCCTGGTTCTCGGCGTCGCCGTTGGCGAACGCCTGGATCTGCGCCGTCAGGTCCTCCTCCTTGTAGGGAGCGATCGCGAGCTGGTCGCGGTCCATCGCGATGTTCGAGGGCGAGGCGCCGAGGAGCTCCGACGCGCGGCCGCGTCCGAGGTGGCGCAGCGCATCCATCAAGAAGAGCCGGTCCTCGGCGGCGGTGTAGCCCTGCGCGAACATCGTCGCGTAGCGGGTCTCGCCGAAGATGTGGGGCACGCCGTAGCTCGCGTCGCGGACGACCGTGACGCCGGCGATCGGCGAGTAGGTCCGGAGGATGTCGGTGTCGGGTGTCCCGAAGGACGCGTCCTTGAAGTAGTCGAAGATGTCGGCCTCGGTGAGCCCCGGCGAGGCCCACACCAACGCCTGATACATGTCGAGCTGATCGCGCACGTAGGGCGGATACGTCCCGCCGATCGCTTGAATGGTCTCGGGACCGTTCAGCACGCCATCCTGTCCCGGCGGCAGGATGTTGATGAAGCCCCCGGCGTCACCGAAGCCGCGGTAGTTGCCCTGGGCCGACGCGGGGGTCGGCGCCGCGAGCGCGAGGGCGGCCAGGAGGACGAGCGTGACGGCGTGGGGGCAGAGGCGCATGTGAAGCTTCTCCTTCGGGTTGTGACGCGTCGACGTGCGTGCGGAGGCTAGAGGCCCCCGCAGAGGCGGCCAATCCCGATCGGTCGTGAGCAACGCTCCGAAAACTGAGGAGACTTTCCAAGAAAACGGGGGCGGACTAACCATGGCGACCGTGACTGAGCGCCCGCGAGGTCGTGAGCAGAGCGTCGTGCTGCCGTACTGGCTCGATCGCCCCGCCGAGGAAGCGCTCGCGATCGCCGACGCCGCGGCGGAGGCCGGCTTCACGCGGCTCTGGATCGGCGAGATGGCAACCTTCGACGCTTTCGCGCTCGCGACCGCAATCGGGCTCCGTGCCCCGCGGCTCCGGCTCTGCGTCGGCCCGCTCGCGATCGGCGTGCGGACCCCGGTCGCGATGGCGCTCGGCGTGTCGTCGGTCGCGACGCTGAGCGGCGCCGTCGTCGACGTCGCACTCGGCGCCTCGAGCCCGGCGATCGTGAGCGGCTGGCACGACCGACCATGGGAAGCATTGCCGACGCAGATGCGCGAGACGGTCGCCGTCGTGCGCACGCTGCTCCGCGGCGAGCGCAGCGACTACGACGGCCGCCGCGTCCGCAGCCAGGGCTTTCGCCTGCAACGGCCGCAGCCCGAAGCGACGATCACCGTCGCCGCCTTCGGGCCCGCCATGATCCGCATCGCCGCGCGCGTCGCCGACACGGTCGTGCTGAACCTCGTGACGCCGGAGCACGTCGCGACCGTGCGCGCGCAGATCGACACCGAGGCGGCCGCCGCCGGCCGACCGTCACCGCGGCTCGCGGTCAGGGTGCCCGTCGCCCTCGACCCCGGCGCCGCGACGCGGCGGCAGCTGGCGTCGCAGATCGCCGTCTATCTGCGTCCGCCCGGCTACGGCGAGATGTTCGCCGCGCTCGGCTTCGGCGCCCTGGTCGACGACGCCCGCCGCGGCCGCCCGCGACGCGAGCTCGCGACGGCGATCCCGCGCGAGCTCCTCGCCGCGGTCGGCGCGATCGGCTCGGCCGCCGAGATCACGTCACGCATCGCCGCCTATCACGACGCCGGTGCCAACGACGTCGCGATCGTTCCGGCGACGGCGGACGACCCGGCCGGAAGGCGACTCCTGACGGCCATCCGTATGCGGGAGCACGGGTGATCGGTCTGCCCACGGACGTTGTCCGGATGGGCAGCCCGACCACCCGCGCTCCCGCACCCCGCCGACGGGCAACGGCATTGCCGCCACCAGCCGGGCAATCGGCAGCTCTTTCGGGGAAAGCTTTGCCTATGCCGACGCGGGGCGCGGGATCGGCATCTTCTTCGGCCCGCCGACGAACGTCGTCGCCATCGACTCCGGCTCGCCCGCGAGCTCGATGTGGTCGAGCCGCGGCAGCAGCTCGCGGAAGAAGGCCTCGAGCTCCATACGCGCCAGGTGCGCGCCGAGGCAGAAGTGCACCCCGATGCCGAACGCCAGGTGCTCGTCGGCGTTCTTGCGTGCGATGTCGAACCGCATCGGATCGGGGAAAACCGTCTCGTCACGGTTGGCGGAGAAATACGACATCATCAGCCAGTCGCCGGCCTTCAGGTCGACGTCGCCGAGGCGATAGTCGCCCTGGGCCTGGCGCATGAAGTGGCGCACCGGGGTGACCCAGCGGATGATCTCGTTCACCGCGTTCGCAAGCTTTGACGGGTCGTCCTTGAGGGCCTGCATCTGCGCCGGGTTGCGAATCAGGGCCTCGAGCCCGCCCGCGACCGAGCTCGACGTGGTGTCGTGCCCGGCGGTCGCGATGATCGAGTAGTAGCCGGCGGTCTCGAGGTCGCCGAGCGGCTGGCCGTCGATCGTGCCGTTGGCGACCGTCGACGCAACGTCTGAGCGCGGATGGGCGCGGCGATCCATGGTGATGCCGTGGAAGTAGATCGCCATCTCCTGGAGCGCCTGCATGAAGACCTGCACCGGATCGATGCCCGCGACGCCGCCGACGTCGGGATCCTCGCCGCCGAAGATCTTCTGCGTGAGCGCGAGCATGCGCGGCTCGTCGGTCTCGGGCACGCCGAGGATGCTCAGGATCACGTGCAGCGGATAGTAGAGCGCGATGTCGCGAACGAAGTCGCATTCGCCGTCGTGGTCGAGCATGCGGTCGACGAAGCGCTTGGCCAGCACCGGCAGCTTGGCGCCGACCTCGCGCCGCAGGTTCGACGGCTTGAACCAGTCGTTGGTGACCAGGCGATAGGCGCGGTGCTCGGCGCCGTCCATGTGGATGAGGGTCTTGATGTCGATGCCGAGCGCGCGGCTCTTCTCGATCTGGTCACGTGGGAGCAGCACCGAGTCGCGGGTGTTCCAGAAGAGCGTGTGGTTGCGTTCGACCTCGGCGAGGTGGGCGTGGCGGGTGACGGCGCGGAAGGGCACGAAGCCCTCGACGTCGACCAACGGCAGCGGGTCGTTGGCGCGGAGCCGCGCCGCCGCAGCGTGCCAGAAATCGAGGTCGGCGTAGGCGGTGGGATCGATGAAGATGCGAGCGTCACCGAGGGCGGAAAAATCAGCGGCCGTCGTGCTGGGAGCCATGCCGTTCCCTAACATCCCGCACGCGTCGTCTCCAATCACACGGGTCGGGAGATGGCCGATCCTGCCAACGGTCCCAGGCTTGCAAACGGTCGACGGGTTGCGGGATGAAGGCGCGAGCTCCCCCATGGCGACGCCCCGACTAGCGCAGCCCGCTCCCGAAGATCCGGCGTGGCCGGGAACAGCGCGGCGGCCGATCGTCTTCCTGCTCGATGCCGCGAGCGGGCTCGAGCGGCGCGTGCTGGAGCGCTGGATCGCCGCGCATCGACCCGAGGGCGGCGACGACGGAGGGGTCGAGGCCATCCCGATTCCGGCGACGCGCGGCACCGGCAATCGGAGCCGGCTCGACCCGAAGCTCGAAGCGCGGCTCGCGATCGGCGACGACCCGTTGATGGCGCCACTCCGGGTGGCGTGGCAGCCCCCCGAGATCGACGGCGTGCATCGCACACGCCTCCGCGACTTGCTGTCGACCGGCGATCCGCGCGACCCGGGCCGTCTGCGGCAGTGGTGGATCCTCCGCCGCCATCCCGAGCGCTGCCGCATCGTCGCCGGCGAGCCGGCCCCGCTCTCCCAGCTCCGCGAACGTTGGCAGCTCGCCTGCGGCACCGACGCCGCGCAGACGACGGGCCTCGCCGACTTCGTCGCGTTGCAGGCGACGCTCGCGCTCGAGCGCGCCGAGCGCCGGCTCCGCGGCACGCGTTACAAGGTGCCGCGCTTCGTCCGCGAGAACATCGCCGCCCGCCCGAGCTTCCGGGGCGGCGTCGCGCGGCTCGCCCGCGAGCTCGGCAAGCGCGAGGAGAAGGTCGCCGCGGAAGCGATAGGCTACCTGCGCGAGATCGCCGCGACCCACAGCCCGTACGTCATCGATCTCACCGCGCACCTGATCCACCTCCTCTACACCCGCGGCTACGGCGAGGCGCTGCACTACGACCACCAACAGCTCGCCGAGGTCTACGCGCTCGCCCAGCGCCATCCGGTCGTGTTCCTGCCCTCGCACAAGTCGAACCTCGACCACCTCGTGCTGCAGTACGCGCTCCACGAGAACGGCCACCCGCCGAACCACACCGCCGGCGGCATCAACATGAACTTCTTCCCGGTGGGGCCGCTGGTGCGGCGAAGCGGCGTCTTCTTCATCCGCCGGAGCTTCAAGGACAACGCGGTCTACAAGTTCGTGCTGCGCCAATACATCGACTACCTGATCGAGAAGCGCTTCTCGCTCGAGTGGTACATCGAGGGCGGCCGCTCGCGCTCCGGGAAGCTGCTGCCGCCCATGTTCGGCATGCTGCACTACGTGGTCGACGCGTACCGGCGCGGCAAGAGCGAGGACGTCTATCTCATCCCGGTCGCGATCGCGTACGACCAGATCCAGGACGTCGGCTCGTACGTCGCCGAGCAGCG
>CAZWAX010000086.1:0-15094 GCA_964631985.1 uncultured Polyangiaceae bacterium
CTCGGCGAGTCCGTCGTACCGGGCGCGATTCCAGGCCAGGTAGTCGTGGGTCCCCGCGACGGCGAACCAGACCAGCAACGCTGCGAGCGCGAGACTCGCGCGTGACGCCGAGACCCGTGCGCTCGCGGCGATCGCGGCGATCGCGAACGGCAGCACGCCGAGCAGATAGCGATCGAAGTAGTAGAGGGTGTGCAGCAAGCTCCCGACCATGAGGACCAGGGTCGCCAGTGCGAGGAACCGGGTCGCGGGCGGGTACGAGCGGCGGAGGCCGGCGGCCCAGGCGACCAGCAGGATGCCGGCCGCGACCGTCGCCACGACCGTCAGCGGGACGCTCAGCCACGGCCCGAGCGCGATCGGTGGGCGGAGGGCGAGGAACAACGTGTCCCGGAGCGTCGAGGCCCCGAGCCCGAGGTCGTACATGACGCTGGTGAGGTAGAACATCGCCGCACCGGTGCGGCGGTGCAGGAGGAGCGCGAGCAGCGCCAGCGTGGCCGTGGCCGCGACGACGAGACGGGGATGGCGCGCAACCACGTCGCGGCGGACCGCGAAGGCGAGCGGGGCGAGCAACAGGCTGAGCGTCTCGACCCCGCGAAAGGCGGCATTCACGAGCGCGCCGGCGTCGACGGACCTCGCCTCGGTGATTTTGAGCTCCATGCCGCCGGGAGCGCCGTGCAGGAAGAAGAGCCAGACATGGAACCCGATCGCCACGC
This sequence comes from uncultured Polyangiaceae bacterium, assembly GCA_964631985.1. Taxonomy (GTDB): domain Bacteria; phylum Desulfobacterota; class Binatia; order UTPRO1; family UTPRO1; genus UTPRO1. The sequence goes on from CAZWAX010000086.1 coordinate 711, forward strand.
CGAGCGTGACGCCGCCGGCGGCGATCGCGTCGCCGATGCGATCGCGCCAGGCGCGGTCGTGGGCCAGGAGCGCCGTGAGGCTCGCGGCCGCGGCCACGAAGACCCCGTGCTGGCGGATCAAGAGCGCCGCCGCGGCGCAACACGCGCCTGCGACGAGCCAGGTCCGCTGGCGCGTCGTGAAGCCGCGGACGTAGCAATAGCCCGCCCAGACGGCTCCGACGGTGAACGGCACGTCGGTCATGAACGTGAACGCGAGATTCACGTAGAGCGGATCGAGGGCGAACACCACGGTCGCGAGCGTCCGCGGCGCGCCGCGGACGCCGGCCCGGCCGAGCAGGAGGAAGAAGCCGATCGCGCCGCTGATCGCGAGCGCCAGCGTCGAGAGCCGCAGGACCTCGAAGGAGAAGCCGAAGAGTCGACAGAGGGCGGCGCCGTACCAGCTTTGCAGCACCAGGCTCGCCCCGGTCCACGGCGAGAAGCGGAGCGTGCCCTCGGTGCAGAGCGTCCGTGCGGAGAAGGCGTACGACCAGTCGTCGCTGAGTGGAAAGTTGCCGCGGAAGCCGACGGCGGCGACGATGCAGGCGGCTCCGGCGAGGATCGCGACGATGCCCGCGGCCTCGTCGCGCGCCCGCGCGTGACTCACCTCAGCGATCGGATCACCCACGCGACGAACCCGAGCGCGGCGAGGCCGCCCGGGACGATCAGCAACGGCAGCCAACGGCGGGCGCGCGGCGAGTGCTTGAGCAAGGCGCCGACGGCCACCCCGAGCGAGAAGTACGCGAGGGCGACGACCAGCAGACCCGCCGGCCACACCTTGGGATAGGTCGGCTTGAAGGCGGGCCAGGGGGGCGGGGGTTGCATCGCGATGCCCGGCACCGGAGAGACGGCTGGCGGGGGCGGAGTCATCGGCGGCGCGGCGCTCGGCATGAAGGCCGGATGCTACACCGATCCGGGAGGGAAGATCACGCCCGGTGCCAGGATGCCACGCGGATCGAGCGTCGCCTTCACGCGTCGCATCGCGCGAATTCCCGGGGCGCCGTAGAGCTCCCGCAACAGCGCCTGTTTCACCGGATGCCGTCCGACCCCGTGTTCGGAGAGCGGGCTGCCGCCGAGATCGATGGCGGCGAGGCCGATCGCGTGTTGGGCCGCGTGGGCGCGGGTCCCGTCCTCGGGACGGCGCGGGAGCACGTTCGGGTGGAGGTTGCCGTCGGAGAGGTGGCCCCAGATGGCGTGATCGAGCGCGTGTGCGGCCAGGATGGTCCGCATGCGGTCGAGCAGCTCGGCCAGGCGCTCGGTCGGCACGATCACGTCGCCACCCGACTTGGCGAGCGCTGGGTCGATGGTGCGTTGTGCGATGGCGACCCGCCGGTTGACGGCGAGCGGCACCGCCTCGCGGAGCGCGAAGAGCGTGTCGCGGCGCGCGCCCTCGCCGGGGAGGGCGGGGAGCGCGGTCGCGAGCACGTCATGGCGTGCGAGGAGCCTGCACAGCCGTCCGAGCATCGTATCGCTGGTCGGATCGTCGGCGCGGGCGAGATGCTCGGCCGCCGTGTCCGTGTCGACGTCGGGGGCGAGCGCGATCTGGAAGAGCACGGCCGCGCGCGCGTCCGCGGCGATGGCGAGACCGAGGCGATCGATCGTCCCGTCCTCGCGCACGAGCGTCAGCGACCGCTCGTCGAGGTACTCGATCGCCACGACGTCGATGGCGTCGGCGTGGCGAAGGTCGTCGGCGAGCATCAGCGCGGCAGCCTCGTCGCGGCAGGGGCAGAGACCGACGAACCACGCAGGCGGGGGCGCGACCAGGCCGAGGGTGACGTCCGTGACGACGCCGAGGGTCCCTTCCGCGCCGATGAAGAGGTCGATCAGATCCATCCCCGGGGCCGCGTAGTACCCGGCGGCGAGCTTCCGCACGTTCGGCATCCGGTACGTCGGGACGTCGACCCGGCGGTGTCGGCCGGCGAGGTCGACGATCTCGAAGTGGCCCGCGGGACTCGCCGTCACGGCGCCGCGCGTGAGATCGAGGACGCCGCCGTCGGCGAGCACGACGGTGAGCGCGCGGACCCACGCACGGGTCGCGCCGTATGCGAACGTCGCGGCACCGGCGGCATTGGTCGCGATGGTGCCGCCGACGGTGGCGCCCTCGTACGTGGGCATCGGGGGATACCACTGCCCGCGCGTCGCGAGGACGCGGGCGAGCTCCGCGAGCACCACGCCCGCACCGGTGACGACCCGATCGGGGGCGGCCTCACCGATCGTCTGCAGGCGTCGGGTCGATAGGACCACGTCGCCGCGCGGTGTGGCGCCGCCCGTCAGGGAGGATTGCGCGCCGACGACCAACACGGACGGGGCCGTGGCGAGCACCGCGGCGACCGCCGCTTCGCTGTCCGGGAAGCAGACCGCGGTCGCGTGTCCTCCGGGAACGTGCGCCGCGTCGGAGAGGAACCCCGCGAGCTCGTCGCGGTCCGTCGACCGGGCGATCGGCTGCGCCGCTCCACGCGGCGGCCGGCATCGCGCCACCCAGGACGGACCGGCGCGCATGCGACTACCGGGAGGTTGCGGCCTCCAGTTGACGCCGCATGAACGTGAGACCCTCGCGGGCGCCGACGAGCCGCGTGTCGCGGAGCCGCGTCTGGGTCGTGCGATTGTCGAGGCCGCCGCGGAGGGGCCGCGCCGCAGGCTGCTTCAGCTCGGGCGTGGTCACGGGATCGAGGAAGCCGTCGTCGTAGCCGAACACCTCGGCGGCGAGCCGCGCGAACTCGATCCGGGTCAGGTAGTCGGGCCCGACCGGGTGGACGATCCCACGCTGCCCGGCGAGCGCCAGCTCGCGCACGGCGGCGGCCATGTTGTCGGCGAGGGTTGGCGTGCCCCACTGATCGCTCGGTACCCGCATGCGCTCACCGGCGGAGGCCAGCCGGACCAACGCCATGACGAAGTTCTTGCCGGTGGGCTGGTATCCGTAGACGCCGCAGGCCCGCACGATCAGATGGTCGGCCACGATCTCACGCACGAGAGTCTCCGCGGCGAGCTTGTGGTGACCGTAGACCTGGATCGGGGCCGGCGCGGCGTCGGGCGGGTAGGGGCCCGCCCGGCCGTCGAAGACGTAGTCGGTCGAGAAGAACACCAATCGCGCGCCGACGCGGGCCGCCGCCTCGGCGACGTGGCGGGTGCCTTCGACGTTGATGCGGGTGGACTCGGCGGGCTCGGTCTCGCAGCGGTCGACGTTCGGTTGCGCCGCCGGCAGCAGCACGAGCTCGGGAGCGAGCCGATCCATCAGGGCGTGGACGGCGGCGGCGTCGGCAATGTCGAGCGGCACGAGGCCGTCCGCGGGCGCTCGGAAGTACGTCCCGACGGCGTCGGGGAACACGGCACGAAGCGCGCCGCCGACCAGCCCCGATGCGCCGATGATCAACGTCCGGCGCCCCATGTCGTTCGGCGAACGCATCGTCGTCGTATAACGACGAGCGGACGCTCCGGCAAACCCGAGCCGGGAGGCCGTGCTCATCTCGACGCGGTCGTCTGAGGGCGGGGGCGCACCCTAGTTGACGGGTGTGTGGACCGCTGAGTATGTCCCGCGAGGCATGCGCAAGATGATCGTCGTTGCGATGTTGGCGGCCTTCGGCGGGTTTTGTCTCGCGGGGGCAACGGCGTTCGCAGCCCTCCGCTACAACGTCTGGCAGGCTTGGAGCGAGCCGATCCGCCTCGGCTACGTCATCGGGTATCTGGACGCGGCAGCTTTGGCGCAAAAGCGCGACAGCCGCGCCCGGGTCACGATCGGCCGTGGAAAGGACTACGGTGCGTGGGTCAAAGGGGTGAACGCGTTCTACGAGAACCCCGCCAACCGCTCCCGACCGGTGCCCGACGCCATGAGCGCGTTCGGCACCAAGATGCGCAACGAGATGCTCAAAGAATGGGGCCGGAAGCGCAAGGGGTTGCCCGCCGCGAGTCCGAGCCCCGAACCTTGATTGAGTGACGGATCCCGCGGTCGCGCTGCGGGCGGCGGGATTCCTCGCGCTGCTCGTGATCTCGGGGTGGTCGGTCGCGCGCATCGGAGGGCGTCGCGTCGATGCGTTCGCCGCGGTCTGGTGGGGGCTCGCGGTCATGTCGCTGGTGGCGGTGTCGTTGGCGCGGGCGGGGCGGTTTTCGCTGCTCGCGATCGGGCTCGCCGCTGGGGGCGTCACCGTCGGCGCGTTGGGAAGTGGCGCGTTGCTCGTACGGGTGCGAGGACGCCCGGGTCCCGCCGTCGGATCCAACCCATGGGTGCCGCGGTTCGCGTGGCTCATGTTGGCAGTGACCGTCGCATGGTGTTGGCCGCCGTTCGAGACGTTTCTCGCGGCATCCGATTCGACCATGTACGTCGACGCGGGCATCCATCTGGCTCGCACGGGCTCGTATGCGGTCGCCGATTCGGTAGCGAGGGTCCTCCCGCCGGACGTCACACGCGGGCTGTTCGCGAGTGTCGGTGTCTTGGACGGGGGCCCCTACATTCGCCTGCCGGGCGGGCTTCTGAAGCAAGCGCGTGACGCCGCGACCGCCATGCCGGCGTTCTTCCCGCTGTTGTCCGCCTGGACGGGAATACTCACGGCGATCGGGGGTCCCACCCTCGCGCCGGCCATCGCCCCGTTCGCGATGGGTCTCGCCGCCTGTGCGGTGACCCTCTTTGCCGGCGAAATGCTGGGCATCGTCGTGGCGGTGCCGGCCGCCCTCGTCTTCGTCGCCAATTTCGCGGTCTGGTGGTTCGGCCGATTCGCGATGCCCGAGCCCCTCACTCTGGCGTTCGTGTGGGGTGGCCTCGTGTTTCTCGGTCGTGGCGCGCCCGCTGCGGCGGGGGTGATGCTCGGTCTCGGCGCGCTGGCGCGTGCGGAGACGTTGCTGTTCGCGCTCGGCGCGATTGCCCTGTGGGCCGCGTGGACCCCCGGTCGGGCGCGCGACCTCGTGCCACTGGCGGCAGGCGCCAGCCTTGCGGGAGTGATGGCGACCGCCGGGCTCGTGGCCGCGCCCAATCATCACCTCGCCTACCTCTCGAACGATCTCGCGTTCGCGTGGCTACGCATCGCCTACCGCGTATTGCCGGCCGTCTGGGACGGTAGGGTCCACTCGATCCTCGTCCTGCTGCCGCTGATTCCGTTGACGGTAGGCGTCACGGCTGCATGGCGAGGTGCGCCCATCGTTCGATCGGTGGCGCGGTTCTGTGTGGTTCTCGGCCTCCTGCTCGCCGTGACCCTGTATGCTCGCGTCGGAGGCAGGGCGGAACCCCTCCGGCATCTCGGCTGGCTCGCTTCTTCGATGTCGACTCCAGGGCTCGTCTTGGGCGTGGTCGGCACCGCCTGTCTCTGGGCACGTGGCGGGCCGGTGGTGCGCCTCGCGGTCGTGCTCCTCGTGCTGGTCGCGGCGGTCTTCATCCCGAGCCCGCGCGTCGCCACCTTTCAGCCCTGGGCCATGCGCCGATTTCTCCCCGTGGTGCTTCCGGCACTGGCACTCGGTGCCGGAGCAGCGATCGGAGCGTTCATGAGCTCCCGACATCGGTTCGTTCAGGCGATGGGGGCGGCTGTCCTGCTCGTCGTTCTCGCGCTCCAGTTGCGCCCGACCCTGGCGTCCCGGGACGCCGCCTACTACTCCGACAACTTCGCGAGCGTGCGGCGGATCGCGGAGGCCATTCCCGCCGACGGTGTGGTCGTCGTCGACAGCATCTTCGCCGATCTGCAGCTGCAGGTGCCCCTCTGGCTGCTCCACGGTCGCGAGACCGTCATGGCCAGAGCCGATGGCGCCGTCTGGCGAGCGCTGATGCCGGCACTCGTCGCGACCGGCCGCGCCGTCTACTGGATACAGAACGGCTTGGCGCGGCCCCCGCAGGCACCGGGGCTGACGTTCACGCGACTGCCGGCACCCGAGAATCTCACCGTCCACCTGCCGAACTCGCCGCCGGATACACCCCCCGACTTGGAAATCCGGAAGGTGTTTCCGCTCGGCGTCTATGGCGTCGCAGCGGGGGACGGTGAAGCGAAGCGGGCCCTCAGCTCCTCGATCACCTTCGGATCCTCTTGACGACGGATCCCGTAGTCGACGTGTGAGAGGACCAAAACCCCGAGGTCCACGATCGAAGTCGCTCCGCTCGCGTCCTTACCGATGACCCTGACGGTGTACCGTTCCGGATGAACGAAGACGTGCTTGACCATCGCGCCCTCTTTCGGGGGCGTGCCGTCCCTGAAGTCCCACGAGTAGGCAAAGGGGGGTGTCCCGTTCAGAGCAACCGCCTTGAACGTCACGACGTTGCCCTGGGGCATGAAGAAGCTGGTGGCGTCGGCATCGATCTCGAAATCCGCGCCCTCGGCTTCTTGGGCGAGATTCCATTCCCAATCCGCCGTGTCGGAGAAATCGTCGAGATCGTTCTCCGCAGCCGGATTCGGTGACGTGGCCGCACTCGGAGCGACGACGGTGGTGGCGGTGGCAGCAGCCATCGCTGGTGAGGGTGCCGCGCCCGGAGTGGCCGCGGTCTTGGGAGCCTCGCCCTGCGAACAGCCACAAATCACGGCGCTGCCCACCAGAGCCAAGAAAAAAATACCACTCGCCCGTGGACGGGGCGAGTGGTCTCGAAAACGCAATCGGCGCGGGCTCAAACCGGCCGAGTTACGGCATGTAGGTGCCGATGACAGCGAAGGGATTGCCGTTCCGGTCGCGGACTTCGAGATCGACCAACTCGATCGTGGTGCAGGGCGGAAGCGCCGGGGTGTCGAGATCGTTGATGATCGCGGTGGCCGAGGTCTTGTGGCTCACCTTTCCACCTGCAGGGGTGATCTCGAAGGACGTCGGGAAGTCGAATATCGTCATCGGCTTGCTCTCGGCCCGATCGATGATGGTCGCACGAGAAAGGATGTTGACGTTACCAGGCTGACCGTCCACGAGGCCGGTGTTGTCACGGATGTCCGCCATCTTGAGCGTGATGTACAGATCGATGGCATTCGGATCGAGGTTGATGCCGCCCGTGATCTTGTTCTTGCCGGCCTTGAAGGTGATGTCAGCCTTGGACTTCGGCCCCCAGAACCAGCTCAGGGGTGCGTACGTTCCACCATTGTTGAACGAACCGATCGGCTCGGCAGGGAAGCAGGTCGCCTCTCCGGTCTCGGATTCCGAGTTCGAAACGTTGCCGCCCGGGTTGTTGCAGGACACGAATGCCTGCACCAGCGCGGCCTTGATCTGCTTGGCCGAGCCCGGATGCGCGACGGTCGCCGCACACGGGACATTGGCAGCACTGGCAACGCTGGCGATGCCGAGCGCCACTGCCGCAGCGCCTGCTGCGAGAATGTGCTTCTTCATGGTTACCCTCCTTCGTCGGGTTGTTGGTTGGGGATGGCGGAGTGGCGCCTGGGCTGGTGAGGTCCACGACACACCCGAAAACTCAAACATCCATTTCGCCATCAGCGTGATTCCTGGGTCTTGCCTAACGTTATTTTTTCGAACTGAAGGTGGTGATCCGTCTCGGTAAGCTAAACGGCACTCGTGTGCTTCATTCAGGTCGCGAGACCAACATATAGGAGCCCACTCTGATCCTTGTCAAGAAAAATAATCTGTCCGGATGACATCGAACGTGAGAGTTTTCCTGCACTTGTGCGAGATCCTCGCAATCTCGCACGCGTCACTCGATACCCGCGGCGCTGCCGATCTTGCATAGGTACGACACCAGCTTTCTCGTCTCGTGCGACGTCTTCGACGTCCGTCCGCTCTCTCGCCAAAGCAAGTCTCGGACCCGACTCTTCTCATTTCATTCGTCGAATTTCCCGCTACTTATGTCGGCGTCTTTTTGCCGGTGCGTCGCATAGTGAACCTGAGTGCGCCAAGTTTGTGCCCTGCCAACCGCCTCGTTCGGCTTCGCATGCGCTATGGTTTGCTCCCGATGTCCGCGCGCCGATAGCATCCGACGCCGGATGTCGGTGCGGTGGATCGTGGCGGCGCTGATCATTCTCTCCCACGCCGCCGCCGGGTGGGCCGTGACCGTCGACGAGCTACCGCCGGACAGGGTCCACCGTCTGGCGCGCATTCGCATCGACGGTGCCGACCGGGTCTCGGCACGCGCCATCCGGGGCGTCATGCAGACGCGGCTCCCGCCCTGGTACACGCCGTGGAAGCGTTGGCTCGATCCACCCGTCTTCAACCCGAGCCTGCTGCGCACGGATCTGCAGCGGATCGCAACCCTCCTGCGCGAATCCGGTCACTACGCCGCGATCGTGACCCATGATCTCGCCGTCGAGGGCGCGGCGCTGACGGTGGGGATCACGATCGATGAAGGGCCGGTCGTGACGGTGAACGCGGTCGCGCTCGAGATCTTGGACTTCGAGCCCACAGCGGCCGAGACCGCAGCGCTCCGTGCCGAGATCCCGCTCGTCGCGGGGATGGTGTTCACCCAGTCCGACTACGACGGGGGGCGCGATCGGCTCGAGCTGTATCTCCAGTCCCGCGGCTTCGCCTACGCGAACGTGGAGAAGGCGGCGGTGGTCGATACGGGGACGAACGAGGTCGTCGTCCGCTATCGCGTCACTCGCGGGATCCCGGCGGTCTTCGGCATCACCTACGTCGAAGGCACCGCTCAGGTCGCCGTGCGCCTCGTGCGCCGCGAGATCGCCTTCCGTCCCGGCGATCCCTACGATCCGGCGAAGCTCGACGAGACGCAGGCTCGGATCTTCGGTCTCCGTCTCTTTCGTTCGGTCCTGGTGCGGCCGCGGAACCTCGTCGACGTGAGCGGTACCGTCGACGTCGCGGTCACGGTCGTCGAGGGACCGCCGCGTGAGCTCGTCGCCGGCATCGGCTACGGCTTGGAGGACGAGGTGCGCGGACAGTTGCAGTGGCAACACAACGACTTTTTCGGTGGCGGTCGCCAACTCGGCTTTCGCCTGAAGGGGTCCGCGATCGAGCAGGCGGTGGAAGGGGAGTTCCGCCAGCCGTACTTTCTGCATCCGCAGCAGACGTTCGTCGCGCCGCTCACCCAGCTGCGCGACGACGAGCCGGGCTTCACGGTCGCGCGCATCCGATTCGCTCCCCGGGTCGAGCGGAAGCTCACGCCGCAGCTCACGGTGTCGGCGGGATACAACATCGAGTACGACGATCTGAGCGACGTTCCCAACTCGACGATCAGGCGCTTCGAGGGCGGGCGCGACGCCTACGAGCCGCGTGGTCTCGTCTCGAGCCTGACCGGCGTGCTCGAGCGCAACACCACCGTCGATCTGCTCGATCCCCGCGAAGGAAGCGTCGTGAATCTCACCGTCGAGCAAGCCGGCGGCCCCTGGCAGGGCGCATACAGCTTCTACGCTGCGGTACTCGACGCCAAGAAATACATTCCGCTTCCCGGAAAGCGCACGCTCGCCGGCCGGCTGCGCGTCGGTGCCGGCGATGCCTTCGGGCAGAGCCGTGACCTCCCGCTCTTCCGGCGGTTCTTCGCGGGCGGCATCAACAGCACGCGCGGCTACGACCGCCATCTCGTGGGTCCGCTCAACGACGGTGACAAGCCCGTCGGCGGACGCAGTCTCATCGAGGCGAGCCTCGAGCTCCGCACGCCGATCTATGGGCCGCTCGGCGGTGTCGTGTTCCTCGACGCGGGCGAAGTGCGGCGCCAGGCGGCGAGCTACACGGTCGGGGATCTGAAGTTCGGGACCGGCGTCGGCCTCCGCTATCACACGATCGTCGGGCCCTTGCGCGTCGACTTCGGCATTCCCTTGGATCCGCCGCCCGGTGAGCCCAACTGGCAGATTCATTTCAGCATCGGACAGGCGTTCTGAGATGGCCGGACCGGGACAGACGCGCCGCCGCCTGCGCCGCGTGGTCGCCGTCGTGCTGGTGATGGCCGTTGGCATGACGGCGGGGCTCGCGGCGTTCTCGCAGACGGTTGCCTTCCGCGCTTGGCTGCGGCGGCAGGTCGTGACGCGGGTCAACGCCGAGCTCGCCGGTCGCCTGCAGATCGGTGCGCTCACGGGCAATCTCTTCGGCGGTCTCGTGGCGACCGACGTGCGGCTCGTGCACGAGGACCGCCGCGTGCTCGCGATCCGCCGGCTCGCGGCGACCTATGATCTCCTGACGCTGCTTCGGGGCGGCGGGCTCCGGATCACGGCGCTCGCGGCCACCGGCGTTTCGGTGCAGCTGATCGAGGACGCACGTGGCTGGAACGTCGACCGGCTCACCGCGCCGCCGTCGTCGGATGCGGACCCCGATCTGGAGATCGACCTGCGCGACGTGCGCATCGCGCACGCCGCGATTCGCATCGTGCAGCCCAGTCGCATCTGGCGGGTACGCGGAGCGGCGCTCACGGGGACGGCTCGTTTTGCTCCGGCGGCGACCGAGATTCGCATCGACGCCGCGTCGTTCACGGAGCTGACGAGTGGCGTGCGGGTCGCCGAGGTCACCGGTCGCGTGGCCGGTCGGCGCGATGCGGACTGGACCGCGGACGGGCTCCGCCTCCGTACGGCCGAGTCCGAGCTCGCGTTCGACGGCCGATGGGGCGCGGACGTCGATGGGCACCTCCGCGTCACGCGACTGGCCGCGTCCGAGGTGCGGGCCTTGCTCCGTGCCGACGTGCCGCGGAGCGACTGGCAGGGCGAGCTGCGCGCGGCCGGGCCGCGGGCCGCCGTCGCGGTGACCGGAGTCCTCGAAGCCCAAGGGTTGGCGGACGGCGCCACGCGCTCGGGCGGCCGTACGCGTCTCGCGGGCACCCTCGACGTGCGGACCGCCACCCCCGTGGGCGCTCTCCGTGCCGAGCTCGAGCGCGTGGATCTCGCCGTCATCGTGGGACGAGACGTGCCGGCGACCGATCTCAGCGGCACCCTCGATCTGGCGACCCGCGCCGACGAGCCGCGCGTGTTTCGCGTCGGCGTCGACCTGCGTGAGCCGCGCCTCGGACCGACGACGTTGGCGGCGCTCACGGGCACGGGTCGCGTGACCGAAGACGAGGTCGCCTTCGAAGTCGACGCGGTGACCCGGTCGGGAACGGCGCACGCCGCTGGCACCCTCGCTCCGTCGACCGAACGATTCGACGTGCGCGTCACCGCGACCGAGATGGACCTCGGGGCGCTCACCGGTCGCACCGAGCTCGTGGGACGCATGAACGCCGTGGCGACGCTGACGGGCGCGGGCTTCGCGCCGGCAACGGCCGCGGCCGCCGCCGGGCTCGAGGTTGCGCCGAGCCGGATCGGCAACGTGGCGATTTCCGCGGGTGCGATGCAGCTCCGCGTTGCCGGTGGTCGGGTCGTGGTCGAGCGGGCGACGGTGGCGACCAGCGCCGGCACCGCGGACGCCTCCGGCGAGCTCGCCCTCGGTCCGGCTGCGTCACCGCCGACCGGCGGCCTCCGCGGCGAGGTGCGGGCGACCGATCTGCGTCCCCTGGCGACGCTGCTGGGGCGACCCGAGATCGGCGGGACGGCCACCCTCAAGGTGAACGCTCAGGGGCATGCGGCTGCGCTCGATGGCACGGCGGAGCTCGCGGGCCGCGGGCTCGTCGGCACGGGATGGCATGCCGCGAGCGTCGCGGGGACGCTCACCGGGCGCGCGCTCGGCAGCGCCGCTGCCTCGGTCGAGTTGAAGGCGACGGCGCGCGACCTCGTGCTCGACGACCGCCGTCTGAACGAGGTGTCCTTGACCGGCTCCTGGCGAGGCAGCCTGACCACCGCGCGTGCCGACGTCGACCTTCACGCCCGCGAGGCCACCGCGCAACACGAGCTCCGCGCCGAGATCGCCCGCGCCGCCGACGCGACGCGGGTCACCGTGACCAGACTGCGGCTCGAGCATCGCGACACGTCGTGGATGGTGGTGGGGACACCGGTCGTCGAGCTCCGCGACGAGCGTGTGACGATCGACGACTTCACGCTCCGCTCACCGCGAGGGAGCGCGCGTCTGCGGGGCGGCGTCGGCGGTATGCGTGAGAGTGATCTCGAGTTGCTGGTCGACGGGCTCGAGCTCGACGCGCTGACCGACCTCGTCCCCGACGAGGTGCACGGGCGCCTCGTCGGGCGCGCCCACCTGGGCGGCAGTCTCGTCGCCCCGCGTCTCGACGCCGACCTCGGGATCGCGTCGCCGATGCTCGGCGGGACCCGCTACGACGACTTGCGTGCGCGCATCGCGGCTGGAGGTGGACGGGTCGAGGTGCACGGGTCATTGGCGAAGGACGCGCAGACGCTCATCGTCGACGGCACGGCGCCGCTGCAGTGGTCGCTCGCGCCGGTGCGGTACGTCGTCGGCGATCCGACCGGACGCGTACGCGCGGCGGGCATCGACCTCGCGTTCGTCGGCGCGTTCTGGCCGGGGCTCGTCACCAAGGCCGGCGGGACCATTACGGGGGACGTGACGCTCGGCGGCTCGCTCGACGCCCCCGAGGCGCGCGGCACGATCGCGCTCGCGGGGGGACGCGGCTACGTCGTTCCGCTCGGGGTGACCTGGGATCCCGTCGCGATCGCGCTCCGGCTCGACGGTCGCGTCGCGTCGATCGAGCACCTCGTCATCGAGAGCGGCAAAGGTCGGCTCGTGGGCGGTGGTGACGCGCGGCTCGGGAACGACGGCGCCACGATGGACGCGCGCTTCGAGTCGCAACGTTTCCCCCTGTTCGCCAACGAGTACGGCCACGGCGCCGCGAGCGGCTGGCTGTGGATCTCCGGGACGATGGCCGCACCCGTGCTCGAGGGATCGCTCGAGACCGACGGCCTCGTGCTCCAGATCCCGGAAGTCCTCCCGACCGCGATCCGTCCCCCGGATCCGACGATCGTGGTGATCGGTCCGGGAGCACCGCCGCCCCCGCCCGCGTCGAAGGCGGAAGCGCCTCCGGCCGCCGTGCCGGGGTTGTTCGAGCGGGCGGCGGTGACCGTGCAGCTGGCCGTCCCGCGCGATGCGTGGGTGCGACGTTCCGATGCCAACATCGAGCTCCAGGGATGGATGACCGCGTGGAAGAAGCCATCCGAGGAGCTGCATCTCGCCGGCGACATTCGGGGCGTGCGCGGATGGTACGCGTTCCAGGGGAAGAAGTTCACGCTGGCCGAAGGGAGCGTGCGCTTCAGCGGCCAGGATCTCGATCCGGTACTCGACATCACGGCCACCCACCCGGCGGGCGACTATCTCGTGCGCCTGCGGGTGGAAGGGACCGTCACCAAACCGTCGCTCCGGCTCGAAAGCGAGCCCGCGTTGGAGCAGGCGGACGTGCTCGCCGTGTTGCTCTTCGGCGCGCCCGCGAGTCAGTTGAACCGATCGCAATCCGCGGGGCTGCGCGAGCAAGCCCTCGGGATCGCGGGAGGGTACGTGGCGTCGGAGCTGCGGCAATCGGTCGCGAACGCGCTCGGCGTCGACGACCTGCAATTCGATACCGGCACCACCGGCTTGCAGGATGCGCGCGTCTCCGTCGGCAAATACGTCGCCGACGACATCTTCGTGAGCCTCGCCCATCGCTTCGGACAGAGCGTCGAGGAGGTGCGGATCGAATACGTGATCCGGCCGGAATGGAGCCTCGAGACGTCGACCGATACGCTCGGGCGGAGCGGCGTCGATCTGTTCTGGAAGCGTCGCTATTGAAGCGCACGACGCTCGACACCCGTCCCGATACCCGTCATAAGGCCACGATGCCGAGCAAAACTCCCGCCAAGAAGACGGCGCGGGCAAAGAAACCAGCGGTTCGAAAGACCGCTCCGAAAACTCCCAAAACTCGAACCACGGTCGCGAAGGCGGCGACGAAATCGGCGAAAGGCGCTCCGGCTCCCCTCGCTGCCCTGGCCGGCGGTCCTCGCCGTGCCGTGTTCATCGACGTCGAGAACACCAGCAGCGAGAGCGAGCTCGCGCGTGTGCTCGACGAGCTCGCGATCGACCTGACGAGCGGGACGACCGACGTCACCGCGATCGGCAATTGGCGCGTGGTCGGGCAGCAGCTCGGTCGCTCGCTCGCGCAACGTGGCGCGCACCTCGTGCACAGCGCCCCAGCGACGCGCGTTCCCGACTGGAGCGACCTCTGGATCGCAGTGCAGGCCGGTATCTGGCTCGGTCGGTCGCGTCCGGGAGACGTCATCGACATCGTGTCCCACGACCGGGCCTTCGATGCGGTCGGCGACGCGGCGGCGCGTCTGGGCGTCACGTTCAACCGCATCACCTATCGGAGCGCCGGCCCGACCGCGACGACCACCGAGCGCGCGGGTGACGCCGCGGGCGAACGTCGGCCGCGGCGTCGTCGACGTCGGGGGGGGAGCGGCCGTGCATCCACCGCCCACGCACCGGCCCGCGCGACGTCCGTCCCGCCGGCGAGGGTCGTGGCGCCGCCGGTGGCTGCCACCGATGACGAAGACCGGCATGGCGCTTCGCAAGAGCAATTGCAGCCGGTGCTGGCGCGGCCCGCGGCGTCCGATCCGGCGAATGCAGCGGACCCGCGAATCCTTACTTGC
>CAZWAX010000086.1:15104-16632 GCA_964631985.1 uncultured Polyangiaceae bacterium
TCGCGGCGTCCGATCCGGCGCACACCGTGACGCTCGACGCGCTCACGGTCGCGCTCAAGGCGGCCGGCTTCCAGCGTCCGCCCGGGTCGCCGCGGTTGGTGACGCGTCTCCGCCGCATGAAGGACATCGAGGTGCTGCCGAACGGGCGGGTCCGGATGTCTGCGGCCGCGGAGATGGCGTCGGCGCCGACCGCGGCCGAGCCCCTCGCCGAGCCTTCGTCCTCCGCCGAAGACCTGGAAGCCGAGAACGGCAACGGTGAGCACGCGGCGGCGACGGAGAACGGAGCGACCACCGAAGGCGCCGCCAAGCGGCGCTCGCGCCGGCGCGGCGGACGGCGTCGCGGCGGGCGCGGTCGGAAGGGCGCCGCCCCGACGGCCGCCCCACCAACCGAGTAGGAGCGTGAAGGGGGAAGCCTCCCCCTTCGGGCATCACCCCGGAATGCCCGGGGCGGTCATTCGCAGCGGATCGAGGATGCGCGCGAGCTGCTCTTCCGGAAGCACCTTTCGCTCCCGCGCGATCTCCCGCACCGTCCGTCCGGTCGCGTACGACTCCTTGGCAATGGCCGCCGCGGCATCGTAGCCGATCACGGGCGCCAGCGCGGTGCACATCGCCAGGCTCTGCTCGATGGCCGCCGCGGCGCGCTCGCGCTCGGCGCGGATCCCCACGACGCAGCGCTCGGTGAACGCGCGCACCGCGGCAGCGAGGATCCGCAGGCTCTCGAGTTGTTGGTGCGCCATGATCGGCATCATGACGTTGAGCTCGAAGTTGCCCGCTTGCCCGCCGAGCGTGACCGTCAGGTCGGCGCCGATCACGAACGCCGCCGCCTGACACAGGGCCTCCGCCATCACCGGGTTCAGCTTGCCCGGCATGATCGACGACCCCGGCTGGACCGCGGGGAGGCTGATCTCGCCGATGCCGCATCGTGGTCCGGATCCGAGCCAGCGAACGTCGTTCGCGATCTTGGTGAGCGCGACGGCCACGGTCTTGAGGGTGCCCGACAGGTGGACCACGGCGTCTTTGGCGCTCTGTGCCTCGAAGTGGTCGTGGGCTTCGCGAAAGGGCAGACCAGTTCGCATGCCGAGCACGGCGATCGCGCGCGCCGCGAACTCGGGATGTGCATTCAGCCCGGTGCCGACCGCGGTGCCGCCGAGCGCCAACTCTTCGAGGCCCCGCCCGGCGTCGTCGAGCCGGGCGATCGCGAGCTGGACCTGACGCGCATGGCCGCCGAACTCCTGGCCGAGGCGAACGGGGGTCGCGTCCTGCAGATGCGTCCGCCCGATCTTCACCACGTCGTGGAGCTCGTGCGCTTTGGCGGTGAGCGCGGCGGCGAGCGCACGCAGCGCCGGGAGGAGATCCTGGGCGAGCGCCGCGCGCGCGGCCAGGTGCATCGCCGTCGGGATCACGTCGTTGGACGACTGGCTCATGTTGACGTGATCGTTGGGGTGGACATTCACGCCGTGTGCGGCTGCCCGGTTGGCGATCACCTCGTTGGCGTTCATGTTGGTCGAGGTGCCGGAGCCGGTCTGGA
>CAZWAX010000087.1:0-16521 GCA_964631985.1 uncultured Polyangiaceae bacterium
CGGCGTCCGCCGCGCGGTCGGGATGGCCGTCCACACCGCAGTCGGCTCGGGGGGCGGCGGCAACGTCTCGGTCGCCGACGGCTCCGGCCGCGCCGTCGGGACCACCACCTGCGTCGCACGCGCCGTCGCGACCGGCGGCGGCACCGTCGGGGTCGGAGTCGCCGGAGCGGGCGCGATCAAGTCCTCGAGGAGGATCGGATTCTCGCGGGTCTGCAGCCACGTGAGCCCGACGACCGCGACGAGCAACAGCCCCGCGGCAATCGACCACCCGCGGAGCGAATGGCGCCGCACGGGTCGGCGCACACCACGGCCGCCCATCGCCTCCCCGAGCGTTCGCAGCGACTCCGGATCAGTCGGGAGGTCGTCCGCGAGCGGGCTTCCGCAGATCGCGCAGTAGCTCAGCCCGGCGCGGGTGGGCTTGCCGCACCGCGGACAGGGCGCCGGTTCACCCTCGTCCCCGAGCTTCCAATCGTCCTGCTCCTCCATGCCCGGAGGTCTACACCGGGGCGTCCGCCGCCTTCGTGCGGACGCGCGCCATGAATTTCTCGCGATCGACGACGAAGCGCTCGTGCCGGCCGACCGTGATGCGATCGACCGCGTCGTGCCCCTCGACCTCGAACACGCAGCGCCGCCGGTCGACTTCCACCAGGCGCACGACGATTCGTACGGCCATGCCGATCGGGGTCGCCGCTTCGTGGGTGAACTGGAAGCCGACGCCGACGCTGGTCTCACCGGGACCGAGATGCTCCGCCATGAGCGCCGCGCACGTGCCCTCGATGAAGGCGATCATGCGAGCGCTCGCGTACACGTCGGGCACGAGCGGCGACACCAGCGTCGCGGAGTCCGCCGGGGTAGCGACGGTCGTCGCCTCGCGGGTGAGACCAACGGTCATCACGGCCCCACGAGCCTCAGAGCGGGCTCGTGCAGTGCGGGCACCGCTTGGCGGCGAGCGGAATGTTCATCGCGCACTGCGGGCACGGCTTCTCGGTGGGAGCGGCCGCCGGAGCCGGCTGCTCGCGTTTGAGGGCATTCATGCCGCGGACCACGAAGAACAGCACGAGGGCCACGATCGCGAAGTTGATGACGGTATTGATGAAGATCCCGTAGTTCAGGGTCGCGGCGCCGGCGTCTTTGGCGGCCTTCACGCTCGGATAGTCCCCGCTCCCGAGCACGACGAAGAGGTTCGAGAAATCGACGCCGCCGAGCAGCTTGCCGATCGGAGGCATCATCACGTCGTTCACCATCGAGTTCACGATGCCGCCGAAGGCACCCCCGATGATGACGCCGATCGCCAGGTCCACCGCGTTGCCCTTGAGGGCGAACTCTTTGAACTCTTTCAACATGGGCAGTCTCCTCTTCGCTGGTGACTCGTTGAACGTCCCGGCCGCTGCTCGGCGTGTGCCGTGCATTGCGAAGGGTGTCAAGTTGACCTCGCAGGGTGGACGCGTGCGTGCTAGCGAAGAGACGGCGAGCACACGCATGGGGCTCTTCGACGAATTCGCGAAACAGGTTGCCAAAGCGGCCCAGACGATCGCGGACGGCACGGCCCCCGAGCTCGCCCAGGGGTTCCTCGAGATGCTCCAACAACGTGGGGGTCTCGACGGCCTGGTCCGCCGGTTCCAGGAGCAGGGTCTCGGCGACGTGATCGCGTCCTGGGTCTCGACCGGCCCGAACAAACCGATCACCCCGGAACAACTCGCGCAGGTGTTCGACCCCGAGCAGCTCCGCGAGCTCTCCCGTCAGGCCGGCGTCGCGCTCAGCCGGGTGCCCGAGGTGCTTGCGACCCTCGCGCCGACGCTCGTCGATCGGCTGACCCCGGACGGCGAGATCCCCGGGCCCTACCAGTTGATCCGCATGGCCGTCGGGTTCCTCCGCGGCGAGCACTGACGGGCTCGGTTGCGCACCCGCGGCGCACCGGCTAAGCGATCCCAACCTTTCGACTCCACGGAGGATTCTCGGCATGGCCGTGCAGCAGGACGACGATTTCCACCGCTTTGCAGGCACCAAGGGCTACATCGCCTCCGGCCCCCTCGTCGACGCCGTCAACTGCGCGGTCGCGCTCGAGCGACCGTTGCTCATCAAGGGTGAGCCCGGCACCGGAAAGACCCTCCTCGCGCGTCACGTCTCCGAGGGGCTCGGGATGCCGATGCTCTCGTGGCACATCAAGTCGACGTCCAAGGCCGCCGACGGGCTCTACGTCTACGACACCGTCCAGCGTCTGAACGACAGCCGCTTCGGCGGCGGCGACGTGTCCGACATCCGGCGCTACATCAAGCTCGGCCCGCTCGGCCAGTCATTCGCCGCGACCGAGCGCCAGGTGTTGCTGATCGACGAGGTCGACAAAGCCGACCTCGAGTTCCCGAACGACCTGCTGCGCGAGCTCGACGAGATGCGCTTCACCGTCATCGAGACCGGCGACGAGATCGTCGCCAAGCAGCGCCCGGTCGTCATCATCACCTCCAACAACGAGAAGGAGCTGCCCGACGCGTTCCTGCGGCGCTGCATCTTCCACTACATCGAGTTCCCCGACGCCCCGCTCATGAAGCGGATCGTCGACGTCCACCACCCGAACCTCGATGCGACGCTGCTCGACCAGGTCCTGATCAAGTTCTACTGGCTCCGCGAGCAGAGCGAGCTCCGGAAGAAGCCGTCGACCTCGGAGCTGATCGACTGGATCTCGGCCCTGCTCCGCGCCGGCATCAGCCAAGACCAGCTCGAAGCCCACATCCCGTTCATCGGGGCGCTCCTCAAGAAGGAGCAGGATGCCGAGGCGCTGCAGCGCTTCGACGCCAAGAGCGGACGCTACCCGACGACCTGGAAAGAGCTCGGCCCCCGCTACAATCAATAGAGGCGTCTCCGATGTTCCTCGACTTGTTCTACGGGCTGCGTGACGAGGGCGTTCCGGTCGCGATGCAGGAGTGGATGACGCTCCTCGAGGCGATGAAGCGCGGCATGCACGGGTCGAGCCTGCTGCGCTTCTATCATCTGGGGCGCGCCTGCCTGGTGAAGAGCGAGACCTTCTTCGACGCCTACGACCGGGTGTTCGCGCGGGTCTTCAAAGGCGTCGAGGGTGCCTTCGACGACGTGACCGACGAAGTCCTGAAGTGGCTGCAGGACCCGAAGAACTTCCCGAACCTGTCGCCGGAGGAGCTGGCCGCGCTCGAGCGGTTGAGCTCCGACGAGCTGATGCGACGGTTCCTCGAAACGCTCGGCAAGCAGGACGAGCGGCACGACGGCGGTGATCGCTGGGTCGGCACCGGCGGGAAGTCGCCCTACGGCCACGGCGGCCAGCATCCGACCGGCATCCGCGTCGGCGGCGAGAGCCGCAGCCGCTCGGCGATGAAGGTCGCGGAGGACCGCCGCTTCCGCGACTACCGCACCGACGTCGCGCTCGACGTGCGCCAGATGCGGGTCGCGCTGAAGCGCCTCCGCCAACTCACCCGCAACGGCCTCGCCACCGAGCTCGATCTCGACGAGACCATCGACGAGACCTGCAAGAACGCCGGCGAGATCGAGATGGTCTTCCGGGCGCCGAAGAAGAACGACGTCCGACTGCTGCTGTTGATGGACGTCGGCGGCACGATGGATCCCTACTACGAGCCGATGAGCCAGCTGCTGACGGCGCTCCACGACGAGCGCGGTCTCCGAGAGTTCCGGCCGTACTACTTCCACAACTGCATCTACGACCACGTCTACTCCCGCGCCCGCCTCACCCGCGCCGACGCCGTCCCGACCGGCGACATCCTGCGGAGCCTCGACGACCGCTGGAAGCTGCTGATCGTCGGCGACGCCGCCATGCACCCCTCCGAGCTGCTCGAAGGCCACGGCGGCATCAATCCCCACAACACCTCGCCGACGCCCGGCATCGCCTGGCTGCAGCGGCTCGCCGGTCACTTCGAGCGCGCGGTGTGGATCAACCCCGACGAGCGGAAGCTCTGGGATCACACCTACACCACCCGCCTCGTGCAGCGCCTCTTCCCGATGTTCCACCTCAGCGTCGATGGGCTCGCGGATGCCGTCCAAGCCCTCGTCGGCGCGCGCGTGTAGCAGGTTGCTGAAAAAGGCGGATCTGCTGCGTTGCTCCCTCCTTCGCTTGCCGTGCCCTCGGAGAGGGTGCGGCGTAGCTCCGCTACGCCTCCGCGCTCAGTCGGTCGCGCCTTGCATCTACCCCTTTTTGAGCAACCTGCCTCGCGTCGGCTCGGTCTCGAGCGGGTCCATCTATGAACACGCGTAGCGCGATGCCGTGGGGGGCGTTGGGGGGGGCGCTGGTCGTGCTCGTCGGGTTGCAGTTGGCGACGCCGAACCTCGTCGGGAACGACTCATACTTTCACATCAAGTACGCCGAGGTGATGCGGGAGGCGGGAGTGCGGGGATTTCCGCCGGACTTTCCGTGGCTGCCGCTCACGATCCTGGCACCCGACCGGTACGCCGACCACCACATGCTCTACCACGTGCTGTTGGTGCCGTTCACGTTGGGCGACTTGCGGATCGGGGGCAAGATCGCGGCGATCGCCGGGGCGTTCGCGATGGTCGCGGTCTTCGCGTGGGTGCTCCGGCGCGCGGGCGTGGTCCCGCTCGGCATCGCGGTGCTCGCCCTCGGCGCGTCGTCGGCGGATCTCCTCTTTCGGCTCAGCATGACCCGGGTCCAGGCCCTGTCGCTGGTCTGTCTGTTCCTCGGCTTTCACTTCGCCGCGGCCCGTCGCCACCTCGCACTCGCCGTCCTGGCGTGCGTCTACGCCTGGCTCTACGACGGGTTTCCACTCCTGATGGTGCCGATCGCAGCGGTCATCGGCGCCGAGCTCGTCACGACGCGCCGCCTCCACCTCGGTATCGCGGTCGCGGCGGTCGCCGGGATGGCGGTCGGCCTGATCGTGAACCCGTATTTCCCCGAGTACCTCACCTTCATGATCCACCACATGGGCGACAAGCTCATGGAGCGCGAAACGCTGCGGATCGGACGCGAGTGGTTCCCGTACGATCCGCTCGGCCTGTTCGCCAACGCGTCCGCCGCGCTGGCGTACGTGGCCTTCGGCGTGGCCTGTCTCGGGGACGGCCGTTGGAGGCGAGAGGGGAGGGCGCTCGCCGCCCTCGGCGTCGCGGCCGTTTTCCTGATCCTGATGATGCGGTCGCAGCGCTTCGTCGAGTACTTCGCCCCGGCCGCGACCTTCTTCGCCGCGCTCGCCGGGGGCAGCGTCGTCGCCTCGCTGTCCGTAGGCCGGCGTCGGGGGCTGATCGCGTTGCTCACGGTCGTGCTGCTGGCGAACGCGATCGGCGTCGGCTCGATGCTGATGCGCCGGGCCGGCCGGATGCCCTACGATCGCTTCGCCAAGGCGGCCGAGCACGTCGCACGCGAAGCCCCACCCGGCGCGATGCTCTGCTCGACCGACTGGGACGACTTCCCCTGGCTGTACTTCTACAACGTCGAAAGCACGTATCTGATCGGTCTCGACCCGACCTATCTCCACACCCGTTTCCGTGACGCCTATTGGGCGTGGGTGGACGCGTCCCTCGGCCGCGTACCGCGCCCCTCCGATGTCTTCGGCACCCGCCTGCCGTGCGCGTACGTGATGAGCGATCGCGATCACGGCGGCTTTCTCGAGCTCGCGGCCAAGGATCCCGGCCTCGAAGAGGTGCTCGCCGACGAGCGCATGGTGCTCTATCGCGTGCGACGCGACGGACCGCCGCCGCTCCATCCCACCAGCGTCGAGTAGTGCCGCTCACGACGAGCTGCGTCACGCGCCCCGAGTACTCTTCGCGGTGACGTTGATTGCGTCCGAAGACACGCTAGGCTATCGACGGTTGGTCAACATCCGGCGCGCACCGCGATCCATCGATGCGCATCGGCGGAAGGGACGCATCGGGGGGTCGATCCGAAAGGGCCGTATACGCGCGTAGCTCGGACGACGACCACCCGAACCACCAAGGAGGATTTTCCATGCAGCGACACGCAACGCGTATCGTCGGGGCAGCGCTGGCGGCGCTCCTGATCACGGGCAGTGCCCAAGGACAGGTGCAGACCGGCGACCAGATCACCGCGGCGAACGCCGACAAGGTCAAGGACATGGTGTCGCCGGCCATGTACTGGCTGGTTCAGCACGGCTGGCCGATGGTCATCGCGGACACCCAGAAGATCAATCTGCGGAAGGCCTACGTCGAGGCGACCGAGAAGTACTCGGCGCAGGTGAAGATGAGTGCCGACGGCCTCAAGCTCGAGGGCTACGTTGCCGGGCGGCCCTTTCCCATCATCGACACCAAGGATCCGATGGTGGCGATGAAGATCATGCAGAACTTCCGCATGGCGCTCTCGTTCGACGATCTCGATCTGCGGAACTTCGACGCCGATACGGGTCCGATCTCGACCGAGCGTCCGCTGCAGGTGGAACGCCACTTCCTGATCGATCACTTCCGCCGCCTGCGCTACATCGGACGACTCTACGTCGATCCGAAGCCCGAGATCCCCAACACCGAGGGCTACGAGTACAAGGAAACGCTGCACCCGCTGATCGAGCCGTTCGACCTCAAGGGCGTCGGGTTCACGTACTATCGCTACGTCGACCCGGCCAAGCAGGACGACAGCTGGCTCTACCTGCCGTCGCTCCGCCGCGTACGCCGTCTTTCCACGGCGCAGCGCTCCGACGCGCTCTTCGGCCAGGACACCGACCAAGACAGCTACGGCGGGTACGCCGGGGCGCTCGCCTGGATGGACTGGAAGTTCCTCGGCGAGAAGAAGGTCCTGGGCGCGTTCCACAGCGATAATTTCCCGGTCAAGTGGGCGCCGGGCGCCGCCGATTTCGCGTTCGACGACAAGTGGGAGCCGCGGGAGGTCTACATCGTCGAGGGCGTGTCGAAATTGCCGCAGTATGCCTTCTCGAAACGCGTCCTCTACATCGACAAGGACGTCTACGCGGTGCCCTACAGCGACATGTACGACCGCGCCGGCGAGCTCTGGAAGATCTGGGTCAACAACTTCTCTTTCCGGAAGGAAGCCTTCCCCGGCTCGCGCATGAAGTACGACGAGGATACGCCGTTCCCGTCCGCGGCCGTCATGGTCGACATCCAGCTCGAGCACGCCACCAAGGCGGCCCTTCCCAGTCACCGCTTCCCGGGTGAGCCGGGCTGGTACTGGCACCAGGGCGAGAAGGAAGGCACGACCGAGGATCAGTTCACCATCGCGGAGCTCATCGGCTCCGGCCATTGATTGCATTTCGCCCCCGTGCGGTTTTTCTGGGCGCCTAGGCGCCCAGAAAAACCCTCCGATGGGCCTCGGAGCGCGGAGTGAATCCGCGCTCCTCGCGCAAAACGACGGGGAGTCCGATCTCGATCGGGCTCCCCGTTTCCTTTTTCTAGGTCGTCCAAAGGCCCTCAAGGGCAGCCGCGACTTCCGCGGGGTGGGTGGCGGGCCACCAGTGGCCGCCGTCGACCTCCAGCAGCTCCGCGTGCAAGCGCTCCGCCAGGCGGACACCGAAGCGACGCTCGACGAACGGATCGTCGACCGGCCAGACGACCAGCGCCGGGCAGCGAATGGCGTCGAGGTCGGGGGCCCACCGCGCGCTGACGTCGGTCGCGCTGCGATAGAGGCGGAGGATGGCGTCCTTCATGCGCTCGTCGACGCGTGCCATGGCCGCAGTGGCGTAGTCGCGTGAAAGGCCGGCGGCGACGAGGCTCTCGGTGGCGATCTCGCCGCCGAACATGGTCATGAGCTCTTCGCCGAGACCCGCCGTCTGCCAGGCGACCGCCGTATCGTGCCAGTGGTATTCGAGGTCGAGCGGGCAACTGCCGATCGCGAGCGTGCGCACGAGATCGGGACGGAGCGACGCCACCCGCAGCGCCAGGATACCGCCCCAATCGTGGCCGACGAGATCCACCGGGGCACCGAGCGTCGCGATGTCGTCGCTCAACCACCGGGCGTACTCGTCGCACGTCGCGCCGAATCCGCCGGGGATGGGAGTGCCGAAGCCGGGCAACGTCGGGGTCACGACGTCGGTCCGCCCGAGATGACGACGCACCGGCTCCCAGACGGCGGGGGAGTCCGGAACGCCATGGACGAGATAGGCCGGCATCTCAACGCACCGCCGGGCGACCCAGGGTGCCGACGACGCCGATCCGACGCCCGCCGCTTTCTGCGCTCGTGCCGGGGAGCATGTTGACGGCGAGCTTCAATCCGTCGGGAGCGCCGGCCGCCGGGGTCACCACGAGGTCGAGGCTCATCACGCTGCTCGCGAGCGGCTCGCGCAGCACCACGTCCCCTTCGCCCCGAAGCGTGATCTCCTGACCGTCGGCGTGCATCTCGTCGATCTCGAGCCGGCCGTTCTTCACCGTTCCGGTGAGGTGGACGTCGCTGAAATGCAGATCCGGAACGGTGATCCCACGAATCTTGGTGCCTTCGAGCGTAAGGCCGACGACCCGCAAGCCCACGGTCCCGGTCGCGGCCGCCGGGCCGCGATTGCCGCCGTCGAGCGCGACCGTCCCCTCGAGACGTCCGCGCACGCTGCCGTCGACCCACGGCCGGAGACCGCCGTAGCGCGAGAGATCGACACCCTCGAGCGTCGCGTTCACGGCGAAGCTCGCGGGACGCGGATCGACGACGCCACGCAGCGACCCGCCGTAGAGCGCGGCGTCGATGCCGATCGGGTAGGGGTTGCCGCGCAGCAGCCCGAGGCGCGACGGCGCAACCCGCAGCCCCTCCACCACCAGCAGCGGATCGGCCTCGCCGTCCCGCAAGGCCACCCGCAGCGACTCGATCGCGTAGGCCATGGTCCAGCCCACGCTTCCGCGCCCGGCATCGATGCGCACGGGCATGCCGGCGGTCGCACCGGTGAGGGCACGCTGCAGGACCAGATCGTGCGGAAAGGTCGCGAGGAAGCACAGGACGAAGAGGACGAGCGTATAGAGCCCGTAGCCGAGCAGCGCGCTCCGGCGATCGGGCCCACCCGCTCCGAGCCTACCGACGAACGCACGCGTCCCGCGCGCGACTCCCCCGGCAACGCCGGCGACCGAGGTCACGGTGTGGCGCTCTCGGTCGTCGGACGGAGGCGCCCGACGACCAGCGTCGCGTCGTAGACGAAGGGCTGATCGAACCGCTTTTTCATCTGGATGCGGCTCACGAGCAGTGGCAGGTCGGTCTTCTCGATCCGATAGAGCAGCGCCACCGCCTCCCGCAGCGACACACCCGAGAGCCGCATCTCGACGTCCTCTTCTTGGAGCTCTTCGGAGATCGTACGGGTGGACGGGTTCATCGCGGCGACCCGTTCGCGACTGAGGGTGTCGCGGGTGACACCCTCGAGGTGCGAGAACAACGAGAAATCCGTGCCACCGCCCGCCAGCTTCCGCCGCACCACGTCGCGCTCCGCCCGCAGCTGCAGATAGCGATCGCGGAGGCGTCCCATCTCGACGACGTCACGCTCGCTCGCGGCGATCTGCGCCTGCAGCGTGGTACGTCGGTCCGCGAGGACGCCCGCCAGTACCCAGACCGCGACCACCAGGCCGGCGGCCGCACCGACCCCGAGGAGCACCCGTTCGCGCGGCGACAGCCGCTCGATCAAGCCCGCGAGGCGCTGGAGCCACTCGGTGAGGGCGGTCACTCGGGCGCCTCCGCGCCGACGTCGAGGCTCAGACGAAAGTCGACCTGGGAGCCGTCGACGGACGCCCGCACGTCCTTGGCCTCGACGTTCCGAAACTCCGGGCGAGCGGCGAGCCCGCGCTTCACGGCCTCGACGCCCTCGTAGGTCTTGGTGGACCCGCGCAGGCGGAGCGTCTCGCCGTCGAGCGACAGCTCCTCGATGTCGAGCGGCACGTCGTCGGGGACCGCCGCCGTGAGCGCGCGCAGGCAGTCGATCGCCCGGGGCGCCGAGGGCGCGAGGCTTCCGAAGAGCCGGCGCTGCTTCTCGAGCGCGGTGATCTCGCTCTGCAGTTGGGCCTTCTCGTTGACGATGGTGCGAACCCCGGGCAGGGCGGCCGTGAAGATCGTGCGGATCTCGCCGCGTACCGCGTCGCGGCGGGCTGCGAGCTGGCGGGCGTCGAAGACGAAGCTCGAGATCATCAACGCGACGGCGACGCCGGCCAGGATTGCCGCGCGTGCGAGGCCGCGCCAGAGCGCCTCGCGCTCGCGATGGTAGGCGAACTCGCCGCGCCGGAGGTCGATGCCAAAGGGGGCGGAGTCGCCGGCTTGTCGGAGCGCCAACCCGAGCGGCGTCGCGAAGGCGGATTGCTTGCCGCGGAGCGTGACCGGCACCGCCGACACCGCGACGCCGTCGAGCGACTGCGGGGTCGTACCGAGCGCGCGCCCGAGCGCCGCCACGGCGCCCGGAGTCTCGCTCGCCTCGCCCCCCACCCAGAGCGCCCCGAGCGGCTGGCCGTCGGCGAGCGCCAGAAGCGTCCAGCGCACCTCGCGGAGACAGGGCTCGATGTCGGCGCCGGTGCCGACCCCGGCACTCACCACCCGGAGCCCGGTCAGCCGGCCGTCGGTCAGCAACGCGACGGTCGTGCGGTCGGCCTCGAGCCCGACGAAGGCGATCCGTCCACCGCGCGCCGCCGCGGCCTCACGCACGACGTTCAGGCACGCGAGGCTCCCGAGATCGACGAGCCGCGGGTCGATGCCGGCGGACGCGAGGGTCGCGAGGTGCTCGCGCACCGCCGTCTTCGGCGCCGACACGGCGAGCACGTGGCTCGTCCCGTCGGCATTCGTGTCCAGCACCTGGAAGTCGATCACCGTCTCGTCGAGCTCGAACGGGAGGTGCGACTCGAGCTCGAACGGCACGGTCTGCTCGAGGCGTTTCCGATCGTGAAACGGCAGCTCCAAGATCCGGTGCGTGACCGCGTCGCCCGGCAGCACCGAGACGACCTCGTCCCACGCGATGCCGTGCTGGACGGCGAGCGCGCGCAGGTCGGCCGCCAGGTCGTCCCCGCCACCGCGCGGATGGGCATAGAGACCGAGGACGCGTTGCGACCGCAGCGTGCGCTCCACCAGGGCGGCCCGGAGCGTACGCGGGCCGACGTCGAGGGCGAGCGTGTGATTGGGCATTCAGATCAGCGGTCGCCGAAAACCGGCAACGTGGCGAGAAAATCGGATGGGGGTAGGGATGTCAAGGCGAGGGACGCGCTGACCGGCGTCCACGTGACGCGGGTCACGCGCTTCCCGTCGCGCTTCACGAGCTCGACGATCCCACGGCGCACCTCGTCGACCTCGCCGACGCCTTCCAGCCGGAAGTACGCACTATTGGTCTCGACGAACTCCTTGGCGATCGTTCCGAGCGCCTGCTCCAGGCCGGTCACGCTCGCGAACGCTTCGCTCGGCCCGGTGAACGCGGCGGTCCCGCGCGTGGTGATCAGCCGCTCGACGACGCCGGGATCGGCACGCATGCCCACCGACAACGCGGACAGCACTTCGGCCGAGGCGGTGTTCAGGTTCACGTTCAGCCCGCCGACCGGCAGCACCGTCACGAACGGCTCCAGGCGCGCCAAGATCGAGGGCGTCACCCCGCGCACGAGGAGCAGCTCCCGCAACGTCAGAAGCGGCCCGTTTCGCACCGTGATCGGGGGGCGCAGGCCGAGGTAGAGCGGCTGCTCGGCGCCCGGCGGCGCGAGGCCCGGATTCGCATCGTCGTCGATCCAATCGACGATGGCCATCAGGATCCTCCGCTCGATCGCCAGGGCGTCGAAGAGGCGCGCGAACACGTCGACGCGGTCCTGGCGCGGCCGGCCGCCGAGCAGCATGTCGTTCAGGTTGAGGAACCGTGCTTCGTCCCGCACCCGAAACGCCGCCGTCCCGTCTCCGATCGGCAACGGCGGATACGGCCGGGCCCAGAAGTCGTCGGGGCCGTCGCTGCCGGGGCTGATCATCCCGTCGACGCTGACGAGTGCCTCGGCGACGTTCACGCCGGAGCGCGCGAGATACGTCGCCTGGAGGGCGTTCCGCGCGCTGAGCGCGAGATGGGTCTCGACCTGCGCCGAGTGGGTGAACTCGACGACGATGATCGTGAGGAGGGTGATCGCGAGCAGGACGACGAGGAGCGCGATGCCCGATTCGTCCGCGGCGCGCGGACGGCGCCTCATGATCCGAGCCCCGGCGTCCGACGGGCGCCCGGCGTGCGTTTGCCCGCGCCGGACGACCCTTCGTCCCCGCCCGGCGAGACACTCGTCCCCGAGGACGAGATGCGGTCGGAGAGCGGCAGGTCGACGCCCGTCGTGAAGTGGTGGATGTCGCCCGCCGTGTCGTAGAGTGCGAGATCGATCCGGACGGCGCGTGGGAGGCGGGCATTGGCCTCCTCGGAGTCCCAAACGTCCACCCACTCGCGACCGTCGTAGAAACCGAACGACAGGCTCGCGACACCCTCCACGAAGACGCTGGCGCGCGCCTCGTCGAGCCCGCGGCGCTCGATCATGGTGGCCTCGCGCCGCAGCAGGCGGTGCGGCGCGGTCCCGAGCGGCGGTATGGGCGTCGGCCCGAACGCGGCGAAGAAATCGTCGGCATCGTCGGCCAGCAAGTCGACCCGCCCACGACTCGACGAACGGGTCATGCCGTCCTCGCCGCCGCCCGTGTTCGCCGTCGAGCCACCCGTGCGTCGCTCGCCGCGAAGTGAGCTCCGATCACGCGCGAAGAAATACGCCAGCATCCGCTGATCCGTGCCCCGTCCCTCGAGCCCGGCCGGGCGGGCGGAGAGCGCCGTGAAAACGAGCGAGTCGAGCGGAGCCTCGTCGGTCCCGCCGCGCAGCACACGAAAGATGGCCGTGCCCGGCAGGCTCTTCGGATAGAACGCCGAGCCGATCTCGTCCGCCATGCGGCCGACGGCCGCGCGACCGATGCGCGTCACCTCGGCGCGCTCCTCCGCGATCATCTTGGACCGAAGCGTACGCGAGAACGTCCCGTAGAGCGTCACGGTGACGAGCCCGAAGATGCCGAGCGCGACCATCATCTCGAGCAGCGTGAAGCCCCGGCGGTCGCGCATCATCGTCGCCGCACGTAGTAGGTGAGGGTCACGTCGTCGCCCGACTCCACCTCGCCGCGAAACACCCGCACCCGCACCTCGCGGACGTCCGGCACCGGCGTCGTCAGCACCTCGCGCTCCCAGCGCACCTCCGGGTACCGATCCGGATAGTCGAGCTCGAAGTCGCCGTCCGTGATGCCGAGCTCGGGGAACGGCCCGGCATCGACCTCGGCCATGAGCCCGCGCGCCAACAGGGTCGCCTCCGTCACCCGCTGATCGCGCGCGATCAGGTCGATGTTGCGGACGTGCAGACCGAGGAGGCTCACGAGCGCGAGGCCGAGAACCGCGACCGCCACCAACACCTCGAGCAGGGTGAAGCCCGCGGTGCGATCCGCCCTGGGCTCAAGGCGCGGCATCGCGTCTCGGACGCAGCGGTTGACTCGAGCGCATCGTACCGCGGTCCTGGTCGCCGTCCTCGCGACGGTCCCGGTCACGGGGATCGTCGTCATCGGGATCGGGCTCGAGCACGACGTAGCGATCGGCCACCCGCGTCCGGCCGGTCAGCGGCTCGATCGCCATGGTCGCGTCGCCGCCGGAACGACCGCGCAGATGGACGACCAGCGGGTCGGCCCAGCCGTCGGGCGAAAACTGCGCGAACACGATCCCTTCGCTGACCGTCCCGACCGCAGGGAGGAACACGTCCCGAAAGGCGACGGCATCCGGCAAGGCCACCGGCCGCGCGAGCGGCGAGCGCGCCGGCACGAACTCCGGCGCGTCCGGATCGCCGCCGAGCACCGTCACGAAGTACACCTGGTTGTCGAGGTCGAGGTTGAGGCGCATGGGCAGGCGTTGATACGCCGCCTCGTCGTAGAGATAGCGTGCCGTGGTCGCGAGCCGTTCCGCGCTCGCCGTGAGGGCCATCCGCTCCGAATCGCGGAAGCGCGGCACGAGAAAGCTCACCGCGATCCCGAGGATCAGCAGGACGACGCTGAGCTCGATGAGCGTGAAGCCGGGGGATCCGGTAGATCCGGAAGCTGCGGGCGGCCGCCTCTCAGAGCTGGGTCCGGCCGTCGATGTCGGCATGCTTGCCTTCACCGCCCTCCGACCCGTCGGCCCCGTACGATTTGACGCTGTAGGCGTCGCCGTCGCTCAGAAACGCGTAGGTGTTCCCCCACGGGTCGACCGGGACCGACTCGAGGTAGCCGTCGGGGTTCCAGCGCCGTGGGATCGTGCCGCTCTCCGGACGCGTCACCAGGGCCTGGAGGCCCTGATCCGTGGTCGGGTACGTGCCGTTGTCGAGCTTGTAGAGGTGGAGCGCTTCCTCGATCTTCTTGACGTCGGCGACGGCCTTCACCTTGCGGGCCTCGTCGGTCCGGCCGACGATGCGTGGCGCCACCAACGTCACCAGGAGGCCGAGGATGAACACCACGACCATGATCTCGATCAAGGTGAATCCGGCTTCCCCCGCACGACGAAGCACCCGCATCACACGTCCTCCAAGCCGGCGACGATACCAAGGCACCGGCGCCGCCTCAACGTAGGTGGCACGAAATGCCAACGACATCGTCGCCGCGGTTCTCTCTCGCGAGGGTCCCGAGTTGACCTCGGGAACCGAGGCCCATCGGAGCATGTGCGGCGCGAAGCGGCCGCACAGCGCACGGGGGCGAGATCTACAAGAACGCCTTCCACCAGGGTGCGCCGCTCTGTTGGTACTTGGCGGCCTTCGGGGCACGGGCTTTCGGGGCGGCGGCCTTGCTCGTTGGCTTGGCCTTCGGGGCGGCGGCACTCTTCGGCGCCGCCTTCTTCACCTTCGCGCGCGCGCTCGACGTCTTCGCGGCACGGGTGCGGACGGACGCGGTGGAGGGACGAGCGGCTTTCTTCTTCGCGGAACGGGACGAGCTCTTGGTCTTCATTGACTGCCCTCCTTAAAGGAAGGGGCTCGCCCTGGCAACTCACTTCACGATGCGGTTGAGCTCGAAGATGGGCAGCAGGATGGCGAGCACGATGAAAAGCACGACGCCGCCCATGAACACGATGATGACCGGCTCGAGAATCGTCGTGAGCGCGACGACGGCGTTCTCCACCTCGTCGTCGTAGGTGTCGGCGGCCTTGCCGAGCATCGCCTCGAGCTGACCGCTGCGCTCGCCGACCGCCACCATGTGGACGACGAGCGGCGGAAAGAGCCCGCTCTCGCGGAGCGGGGGCGCGATGCTCTGTCCCTCGCGGATGGCGTCGCGGGCCCGCTCGATGGCGCGCGTCAGCACCGTGTTGTCGACGATGCTCTTCACGATGTCGAGCGCCGGCAAGAGCCCGATGCCGCTCGCGAGAAGCGTCGAGAGCGTGCGCGCGAAGCGAGCGACGGCGAGCTTCTGCATCAGGCGGCCGAAGTACGGCACGGCGAGCGTCCAGCGATCCACCCGCTCGCGGCCGGCTGGCGTGCGGGTCCATCGCATCACGCCGACCGTCGCCCCGGCGATCAGCAGGAGGAGCAGCCACCACCACGCCGCAACGAAGTCGGAGATCCCGAGCAGGAAGCGGGTGGGCAACGGCAGCTGTTGATGCGTCTCCTGGAAGATCCGCGTCACCTTCGGCACCACGTAGGAGAGCAGGAAGAACAAGATCGTGGCGCTCAGGACGAGCATGATCGCCGGGTAGGTGAGGGCGCTCCGTACCTTGCCGAGCAGGCGGGCCTGGTTCTCGGTGTAGTCGGCGAGCCGCTCGAGCACGACGTGCAGGGCGCCACTGGCCTCGCCGGCACGCACCATGTTCACGTAGAGCGACGCGAAGAGGCGCGGGTGCTGCGCCAGCGCCTCGGCGAGCGAGCTGCCCTCGGTCACCTCCTGGCGCACCTGGGCCAGCGTCCGCGACAGCACCGGGCGCTCCGCCTGCTCGCTGAGCGCGCCGAGCGCCTCGACCAGCGGCAACCCGGCCGCCACGAGCGTGCTGAACTGCCGCGTGATCGCCGCCAGCTCGGCCGCCGGTACGCGCTCCGGGCGGCGCGCGAACAGCGAGACGGTGCGCGACGCGTCGCGCCGCTCCTCGTTCAAGACGGTCGGAAAGACCCCGGTCCGGCGGAGTTTCTGCCGCGCCCCGCGCGGGCTGTCGGCGTCGACCACCCCGCCGACCGCGCGACCGCCGCCATCGAGTCCTCGGTAGGCGTACAGCGGCATCAGACCGGTGCGGGTTGTCCGCTCACAGCAAGTCTTCTTGCGTGACCCGCAGCACTTCCTCGATCGTGGTCTCGCCAGCGAGCACCTTGGCCGCCCCGTCCTCGCGGAGGGTCACCATGCCGGCCATCGTGGCGGCGCGGCGGATCGCCGTGGCGTCGGTGTTCTTCATGATCAGGCCGCGAATCTCGTCGTCGACGACGAGCAGCTCGTGGATGCCGGTCCGGCCGCGATAGCCCGTCTCCTTGCACGCGGCGCATCCCGCGCCGCCCGCGTAGAGCGTCCGACCGTTCGCCTGCTCGGGAGTGATGCCGATCTCGGCCAGCAGCTCCGGGGTCGGACGAAGCCCACGGCCACACCGATCCGACACCCGGCCGAACAGGCGTTGCGCCATCACCCCCCACCCCAGCGACGACACCCGGAAAGGCACC
>CAZWAX010000088.1:0-16292 GCA_964631985.1 uncultured Polyangiaceae bacterium
TTCGCTACGCCTCCGCGCTCGCTCCCTCGCGCCTAGCATCTCGACCTTTTTGAGCGACCTGCGGGGGTGCCTGGCACTCAGACAGCGCTCGCTTCGCTCCGCTTCCGCGATGACGATGCGTTCAGCCGGGACGCCGACGGGGGCGTTTGCGAGGGACCCTGGACACGGATTCGGCATCGTCGTCCGTGACGGCTCGCGGTCCGAAGAGATGCGAATGCATGCGGGTGAGGCCGGCGAGGTCGTGGAGGTCGGTGTCGAAGTTGGGGACCGTCACGAACGGTACGCGGCGCGAGAGGCCGGCCCGGAATTGCTCCATGCGGAGGGCTTCGCCGCGCGCCAGCAACTGGTAGTCGACGAAGTTGGCGGCGAGCCATGAGACCGGGGCGATCGGCACCCCGGCGTCGAGCAGCGCGGCGCGGACCGCGTCCTCGTCGCCGCGCGTGACCGTGCCGCCGCGGAACGTCTCCGGATCGGCGGCGAACTCCTCGTGCACCCGATTGAAGACGACGCCGCCGAGCGGCATGTGCATCGATTGCATTCGCTGGGAGAAGAACTCGGCCTCGGTGAGCACCTGCTCCTCCGGACCGGTCACCAGCACGAAGGCCGTGGTCGGCGCCCGCAGGATCTCGTGGATGACGTCGGTGCGCGCCGTGAAGGCGTCGAACATCCCGCTCATCGCCGAGAAGAAGTCGGAGACCTCCGCGAGCGCGCTCACGCCGGTCGCCTCCTCGAGCTTCCGAAAGAGGAAGCCGACGGTCCGATTCATCGCCTTGGCGGCGGCCCAGCCCTGCGACAGGTACGGCATCACCAGCCAGCGCACGACCTTGCGGTCGAGGAAGTCGCGGATGCGCTCGGGCGCCTCGAAGAAGTCGAGCGCGCGCTTGGTCGGCGGTGTGTCGAGCACGATCAGGTCGTACGCGTCGCTCTCGCAGAGCAGGCAGAGCTGCTCGATCGCCATGTACTCGTGCGAGCCCGCGAAGTTCTGCGACAGGTTCAGGTAGAAGCGGTTCTGCAGGATGCGCTCACGGATCTCGTCCGACGGCGCATGACGGGCCACCAGGCGGTCCCAGGCGCCCTTCTGGTCGAGCATCATCGCCGCGAGCGAGCCCCGGACGTCCTGACCGGTGGTCGCGAGCAACGCCGGATCGACCAGGCGCGGCTCGTCGCCGAGCTCGGCGATCCCGAGCGAATTGGCAAGGCGCCGCGCCGGATCGATCGTGAGCACGACGGCACGCCGGCCCTCGAGCGCCCCCCAGAGCGCGATCGTCGCTGCGGTCGTCGTCTTCCCGACGCCGCCGCTGCCGACGCACACGACCACGCGATGGTCGCGGACGAGGTTCGCGAGCATCACGCGCGGTCCCCGGACGGCGCGGCCGCGTCCGCCGGCGCGAGCTGCTCGGTCGCGCGCGTCATCAGGGCCCGCACCTCGTCGAGCCCGAACTCCTCGGCGAAGAGAAACGGCAGCACGACGGTCGGCATCGGCACGACCTCACGCAAGCGCTCGAGATAGCGGCGATTGATTGCCGCCCATCCCGCCTCCTCGCGGGCGCAACGCAACACGTCGGTGACCAGCCGCGAGGCGCCGCGCGGGGCCTCGGGCACCGTGGCGGGCGCGAGCGGCGCCGCGTGCACGCGGTTCACGAACAGCACGCCGAGCGGCATGCGCAGGCGATCGCGCAGCTGGCGGTACATCTCGGTGGTCTCGTTCACCGGCATCTCCTCGGCCGTCGTGACCGGGCAGACCGCCGTCCGCACCGGATCGACGAGGAGC
Organism: uncultured Polyangiaceae bacterium; assembly: GCA_964631985.1. Lineage (GTDB taxonomy): Bacteria > Desulfobacterota > Binatia > UTPRO1 > UTPRO1 > UTPRO1. The sequence goes on from CAZWAX010000088.1 coordinate 1,772, forward strand.
TCCATGACCTTCTGCGCCTCGCGCCGCACGAGCCCGGGCCCGAACGCCTCGGCCGCCGCGCTCGGCATGCGGAGGTATTGCAGCACGTGGCCGGTCGCCGGCGCGTCGACCACGATGACGTCCCACTTCGGCCGGCCTTTGGCGGCGAGCTGCTCCTCGTACCAGATCTTTCCGATCGTCATCAGCTCCTTCAGACCCGGGGCGGCGGCGACGAAGTGGTGGTAGAGCTTGCTCTCGACGACCATGCGCTGGACCCGGCGCACCGGCAGCACGAGGCCGAGGTACTCGCTGAGCGCCGTCTCGCCGTCGACCGTGACGACGCAGAGATTGGGCAACGCCTCGACGATGCCCTCGGGGCTCCCCGGAATGTCGAGGAACTCGGCGAGACGCCGGCTCGGCTCCATCTGCGCGAGCAACACCCGCTTGCCGCTCTCGGCGAGCGCCACCGCGAGCGCCGTCGCCACCGTGCTTTTCCCCACGCCACCCTTCCCGACCACGAAGAGCACACGACGACCCGCGAGCGCACCGAGCATGACGTCGCGACGCTAGGGCACCGGTCGGTGCCTCGCAAGCGTCCGGGTGTCTGGACATCGGCCTCGGCGCCGTGGCAAGGGCGACGCATGGCGAGTCCCGAGTTGCAGATGGTGCTGCAAATGCTGGTCGGCAATCCGCTCCAGGGCGAGAGGTCGCCGGCCGAGATGCGCGAGGGGCTGGAGGCGATGGTCGGCACCTTCGCGCTCGAGCCCGACGTGAACGTCGAGCCGCTCACCGTCGCCGGCATGGCAGCGGAATGGATCACCGCGCCGGGCGTCGATCCCGCGCGGGTCATTCTGTACCTGCACGGCGGCGGCTACGTCGTGGGGTCGCTCAACACCCATCGTGATCTCGCGGCCCGTCTCGGACGCGCTGCCGGCACGCGCGTGCTGTCGATCGACTACCGGCTCGCCCCCGAGCATCCGCATCCGGCGGCCGTCGACGATGCGGTGGCGGCCTACCGCTGGCTGCGCGCCGAAGGTCTCGCGCCGACGCAGCTCGCGATCGCCGGCGACTCGGCCGGTGGCGGCCTCACCATCGCGACGTTGGTGGCGCTGCGCGACCGCGGCGAGCCGCTGCCGCGCGCCGGTGTCTGCTTCTCTCCCTGGGTCGACATGGAGGCGACCGGCGCGTCGATGGACACCAATCCCGCCGATCCGATGTTGAACCGCGCCCTCATCCTGCATTTCGCGCGCTTTCACCTCGGGCTCGGCACGATCGATCCGCGCACCCCGCTCGCCGCGCCGCTCCACGCCGAGCTCGGGGGCTTGCCGCCGCTGCTGATCCAGGCGAGTCGCCACGAAGTGCTGCTCGACGACGCGACCCGCATGGCCGCGAAGGCCCGGGGGGCCGGCGTCGAATGCGAGCTCGAGCTCACCGACGAGGTGCCGCACGTCTGGCAGATCTTCGCCGCCATCCTTCCCGAGGGTCAGCAGGCGCTCGACCGCGCGGGTGCGTTCCTGCGACGCCGGCTCGGGTAGCGCGTGATCCGCATGGGCACGACGATCGCGCGCCTGCTGACGATCCTCGCGCTCACCACCGGCGTTGCCGGCGTGCCCGCGCGGGCGCGTGGCGAGGAGCAGGCGGTGCACTACGTCGTGTTGGCCATCCTCCCCGACGGCTCGGTACGGCCGGTGTTCTCGACGCCGGTCGTGGTCGATCGCGACCCCGCGCCACAACGGCCCGCGACGCCGGCGCGCGCCGGGCGCGACCGGACCGCGATGGCGTTGCAGCTCCGTGACGCCGCCGGGGCGCTCGTGTTCGAGGAGACCCAGCTTCTTCCGACCTGGCTCCGGAGCGAGACCCCCGGCGCGCCACTCGGCGACGGCACCCATACGATCGATGCACACTGGATCCCGGTGCCGACCCGCGCCTTCGTGGCCCGCCTGCCGATCGTCCCGGACGGGCATCTCTCGCTTCGCTCCGAGCTCCTGTCGCGCGCGGCCGAGCTCCGTGTCGAAGTCCCGGCGGCGAGCGTTGCCGGGGCCACACCGCCGGACGTCACGCGCCTGGTCGAGAACGGCCCTCCCGGCAATCGCCTCGACCTCCTGATCACGGGCGACGGCTACAGCGCCGCCGAACGGGCAAAGTTCCAGAGCGACGCCGCCGTGATCGCCGCCGGCTTCTTCGACGTGACGCCGCTCCGCGAGTATCGCAACTACGCCAACGTCGCGACGCTCTTCGTGCCCTCGCCCCAGTCGGGGGCCGATCAACCCGGCTACGACGCCGGCTGCACGGAGTACCAACGCGCGCAGACCTGTTGCGCCGACAGCACCGCCTTCGGCGCGCTGACCGCCACGGCCGACACCGCCTTCGACGCGACCTTCTGCTCGTTCAACGTCCAGCGCGCGCTCACCGTCGACGACGCCAAGGTCTTCATGGCGGCAGCCGCCGTCCCGGACTGGGACATGATCATCGTGCTGGTGAACTCCTCCACGTACGGCGGCACCGGCGGTCCCTTGTCCACGGTCAGCATCAGCGGGTTCGAGACGACCGTGGCGCAGCACGAGTACGGGCACAGCTTCGGGCTCCTCGCCGACGAGTACTCCGACCCGTTCCCAGGCTACCCCGCGTGTAGCGACGTCGACACCACCATCGCGGCGTGCGAGCCCAACGTCACCGACCGGACGAATCGCGCGGCGATCAAATGGCGGCGGTGGATCGCCGCGGCGCAGCCGATTCCCTCCGTCGAGCCGCCGGCGGTCGCGACTGCAGCGGGCCTCTGGGAGGGCGCCCGCTATCTCGGCACCGGCCTGTACCGGCAGGGCTTCGCCTGCATGATGCAGCTGAACGGTGCGCCCTTTTGCGACGTCGCCTCCGAAGCACTGACGCTCCGCTTCTACCAGGGCGGCTGGGGCACCCCGGCGACGGGAATCGACAACATCGAGCCCGGCTCCGAGAGCCCGCCGGCCGGCGCGGTGACGCTGCCCGAGAGCGGCGGCAGCTTCGCCGCGACGCTGCTCGGGCCCGGGGAGGGTCCCGCGCTCGAGACCCAGTGGTACGTCGACGGCGTGCTCGCCGCCTCGGCCCCCGCCGTGAACGGCGCGCGGGTGTCGTTCACGCTCGCGTCGGCCCCGGGACCGCACACGCTCGAGCTCCACGTGACCGACCTGTCGCCGATCCTCCATGAGAGCGTGCGTCGCGATTTCACGAGTCGGCGGGCGTGGAGCGTGACGATCGGCCCCGGCGGCACACCGGTGTGCGGCGACGCCGACGCGAGCGGCAGCGTCACCGTGACCGACGGCGTCCAGACCCTGCGCGCCGCGGCCGCACTGCCGAGCGTCTGCAGCCTGAGTCGCTGCGACGTCGACGGCAGCGGCAGCGTTTCCGTCACCGACGGCGTCAACGTGCTGCGCGCCGCGGCCGGTTTGCCCGTCTCCGCCATTTGCCCAGCGGACTGAGGGCGATCGCCCTAGGATGCGCGCCGGGCCTGGAGCGCAGTGCGCCGTTTTGGATCGGAAAACCTAACGGAAGCCTGCGGAATCACTTCGCTCTCCGCGATGCGCCGTGGTACCCGGCAAAGTAACTCCCGCTGTCAGAGAGGCGATCAATGCGTTCGATTCCTGCCTCGATTCTTCTCGCCGTGCTTCTCGCTGCACCGGAGCACGCCAACGCCGGCTGCAACCTCATCCCGAGCGCCAGTCAAAGCTTCCGCTCGACGCTGGGAGCCGCCAACAAACCCTTCGCCGCACCCGGCGACTTCGTCGAGATCGGCGTCCGGACGAACGGATGCGACGGAGCGTCGCCCGGCATCGGCGTCGACGCGACCCAGCGCGTCGTCCACGTGGTGTTCACGCCGCCGACCGGTGGCCCCCGCCGCGTCGCCTTCCTGAGCACCGAGGCGTGCAACAGCCCGGCCGCCAGCGCGCTCTTCGCCGCCTGGGATGCCGCGACGCCCGGCCGCGTCGCCTGCGTGACGCCACTCGACGCCGCGCTCGCGATCGCGCTGCACGACGATGGCCCGGCGCTGAGCTTTCGCTTTCCCCGTACCGACGCCCTGCTCGCGAGCCCGGTCCCGGATCGCACACTCTCCGGACCGGCCACCATCGCCGTCACGGCGGTCGGAGCGCCCGCGCCGATTGCGCTGCTGACCGGCGGCTGCGCCACGCAATCGGGACTCGTCGCTTGCGTCGACGATCTCTTCGCGGCGAACGGCACCTGTCAGCCGACCCTCGACGCCACGTTTCCCCACTTCACGGCACTGCCGATCGTGAACGACTACTCCACGCTCTGCTTCCAGGACACGCCCTGCGATGCGACGGCCTCGGAGATGCGGTTCACGGTGGATACGCTCGGGAACCTGCTCATACCGATGGACTGGACCCGGGTGCTCGCGAACCAGATCGACCTGCCGGTCCCGCGACTGCTGCGCGCGACGGCCTTCTCGCCGATCCTCTTGCCGACGCCTCCGTCCGCCAATCTGGGATCGTTCACGCCCGAAGGCGCGCCGTTGCCGCCGATCTTCGAGCCCAAGGCGACCGATGCGTCGGGCGCCGCCGTGTTGTCCCTCTTCGGCTCCGTCGACGCACCGTACACCGTGCTCCGACTCGCCCGGCGCGCCGGCGTCTGCGCCTGCGGCACCAACAACGGGGCCCGCTGCGTGCTGAACAGCGATTGTCCCGGCGCCTGCGCTCCCGGTCAGGTGCGCTGTCCGGTGGCCTGCGTCGGAGGCAGCGAGGACGGCGCCGATTGCTCGCTCGACGGACACTGCGCCGGCGGCGGCCGCTGCGGCGTGTTGTTCGCCGATTTTCAACCGCTCGCGAAGCCCGGCGGGCCGCTCGCGTTGACGCGCGTGGAGTCGGGCGCCGACGGCATCTGTCAGCTCGATCCCAACGGGACCTGCGACGCCGACGCCGAATGCTCGGGGGTCGGCGATCCGTGTGTCGGCTATGCGTTCGAAGCCAACACGCCGGTGTCCCTCGAAAGCCTCGGCAGCGGCAGCACGGAGATCTTCAGCTTCACGGTGAACGAGACCGTGGCGGCTCGCGATCTCAACGATGACGGCGACCTGGAGGATTGGGTCGTCACCTTGCGCGACCGCGAGACCGGCCGCGAGCAGGCCCTCGGCGCCGATGCCGCCTGCCACGTGCCGGGACCCCCGAGCCCGGTCGGGCGCGCGGTCGTTCGCGCGCAGCAGGGCGTGCTGAGCCTGCAGCAGGTCCGCGCGGCGGATCCGGCGGTCGCGAGCGAGGGCGACGTCGTCGCGTTCCTCGAATCGGAACCCGCCACCACCACCGCCGTGACCGTGATGGAGGATCTCGGCTGCGATCAGAACGGCGACGGCGACGTGATCGATCCGATCCTGCGCGTCTTCCGCCTCGGCGCCGGCGAGATCAGCCCAAGTCCGATCGGCGCCGCCGACGGCGGGCTGGCGATCGACGGCCGTCCGCTCGCGCTTTCGAGCGGTACCCTCTTCTTTCGCGTGAACGAAGCCGCCGCGGCGCCGCCGACGACCGAGCAGATCGGGACGAACACCTTCACGCGTCTCCTCGAGCACTTGCAGCTGTCGGGTGACGGGCGGTGGGCGGCGTTCATGAGCGAGGACGCGCTGCTGCCGAGCGACACCAACGGGGTCCCCGACGTCTACCTGCGCGATCTCCAGACCGGCACGTTGGCGCTCGTGAGCCGCACGCCGGGCGGCACGGCGGGCAACGGCACCAGTGTCGAGCCGGCGATCTCGCGCGACGGACGCTGGATCGCGTTCACGAGCTACGCCAGCGACATCACGCCGGTGACCGTGACGACGGCGGTTCTCCTCTACGATCGCCTGAACCCGGGCAGCACGACGCTCGAGAGCCGGACCCACAGCGGGGTCGCGCCCACCTTCGGCTCGAATTCGCCGTCGGTCTCAGCGGACGGCCGCTTCGTCACCTTTCAGAGTGCCGCGGGCAACATGGTCGCGGGCGACACCAACGTGTGTCCGCCGTTCGGAGGCCCGGGCGCCGGCGAATGCCCCGACACCTTCGTCCGCGACCGTTGCATCGCCGACGGCACCGCGGTGCCCGGCTGTACCACGAGCACGACGCGCGTGAGCGTCCACACCAACGGAACCGAGGGAAACCACCGCTCCTACGACTTCGAGCGTGCGCCCATTTCCGACGACGGCAACATCGTCGTGTTCGAAAGCCAGGCGACCAACCTGGTCGATCAGGCGCAGACGCCGAGCACGTTGAACGTCTACGCGCACGACCGGCGGCGCGGCACGACCGAGCTCGTGAGCGCGCTGCCGAGTGGCCTGCCCACGGGCGCCAACTCCTCGGGCGCCGTCCTCTCCGGCGACGGGCGTTACGTGGGGTTCGTCACCCAGGCCGCGTCGATGGTCCCCGGCGTTGCGGGCCTTGCCTTCGACCACATCGTGGTGCGCGATCGCCTAACCGGCACGAACGAGCTCGTGAGCCGTCCGCTCGCCGGCGCGCTCGTCCTCCCGGACGATCACAGCGCGAGCCCCGCGATCTCGCGGGACGGCCGCTTCGTCACCTTCACGAGCAAGGCGTCGAATCTCGTCGGCGGCGACCTCCTCGCCTGTGCTCCGGACTTCCTGACCGGGCACTGCCCGGACGTCTTCGTCTATGATCGCGCGAGTGGCATCACGCGCAGCGCCAGCATCGCCGTCGACGGCGGGCAGAGCTTCGGGGATCTCCTCTGTGACGGCAGCCCGTCGTACTGCAGCGGACAGTCGGCCGTCTCGGACGACGGCCAGATCGTCCTCTTCCAGAGCAACGCGTCGAACCTGCTCGGGCCGGGCGGCGACACCAACGGCCTCGGCGACGCGTTCGTGCGGCGCCTCTCGCCCGGGTCCGGCAGTGGCTATGACCTCTCGGGCGACGGCGATGCCGACGACACCGTGCTCCGGGCGCTCGCGACGGCGCCTCCCGGTGCTGTGACGACGCTCGGGCCGGCCGCCGACGTGTCGGTGGCCGCGGGTCGGGCCGCCTTCCTGCGGCCCGAGCGTGCCGCGGGCGCGTCGCTGAACGGCGATGCCGACGCGCGCGACGCGGTCGTCCAGCTCTGGCGCGGCGGCCTCGCGTCCGTCGAGAACCTCGGCTGCGCCGCGACCGCGCTCTCGCTTTCGGACACGGTGCTCGCAGCGCTGGTGGACGAGGCCGGCGAGGGCGTCGACCTCGACGGCGACGGCGACCTCGCCGACACCGTGGTGCAGGCGTACCGGCTCGCCACGGCCGCCCCGGGAACGTGTGGGGCATGGCAGACCACCACCGTCGCGGCGGCCACGGTGCGCACGTGCGGCCAGCACGTCGCTTTCCTCGCCGACGAGTGCGCGCAGGGCGGCGGCACGATCGCCGCCTGTCCCGGCGGCGGCACCGACCTCAACGGCGACGGCGATGCCGGGGACCGCGTGGTGCACGTCTGGGACCCCGCGAGCGGAGCACCCGTGAACGTCGGCTATGCCGCCGCAGAGCTGATCTGCAACGACCAGATCGTGGCCTTCCGTACTCCAGAGGGAACACACTGCCCCGGCGGCACCGGCTGTGCGAACGGCCTCAACGGCACTCCTGGCCCGCCCGTGCCCGACGACACCGACGTCCTCGACGACGTGATGCTGGTCTGGCGCCTCGGCGTCGGTCTCGTCAATTCCCGCCAGGCCGTCACGCCCTGCCGCTTCACCGCCTGCGACCCGCGGGCGCCGTACCGGTTGGCCGGCTCGGCGGTCAAGTTCCTCACCTTCGAGCCGCAGCAAGGCGACGGCGGCACCGATCTCAACGGGGACGGCGACAAGGCCGATCTGGTGATCCACGCCTTCGACACCGTCACCACGGAGCTCACGATCGTGGGCACGACCACCCCCACCACGCTCGGCGACGGCACCGACGATCCGCTCGGCGGCTCCGCGGACGGCGACCCGGAATCGCCGACGGACACCGGGGTCACGTACCAGACGATCGGAGAATGCATCGAAACGGTCGGCGGCGCGTGTACGCCGGCCACGGCCGCCACGGACTGTGGTCCCGGGGCGTTCTGCGAGGCCGCGATCTGCCGGCGTACCCAGGGCGTCTGCACGACGAGCGCCGATTGCCCGCCGGGGATCCCGTGCGAGGACCGCCCGATCGTTCCCGCGAGCGCCGACATCGACGGCGATACCGTGCCGGATCACCTCGACAACTGCCGCGACGTCCCGAATCCCGACCAGGCCGACCTCGACGGCGATCGCGCCGGCGACGCCTGCGATCTCGCCATCTGCGGCAACGGCACGATCGACTACGACGAGCAATGCGACGGCGTCGCGACCGGCGATTGCTGCGGCAGCTGTCTCGCGAGCTGCACCTGCGAGGACTGCCCCGCCAGTGTCTCGTCGTGCGGCAACGCGCTCACCGATCCAAAAGCGAAGATCACGCTCAAGAACAAGAAAGCGGCGGGACAGCTGTCGTTCAAGGCGGTGATCCCGCTCGCGGGCTACGTCCCGTCGGCGCAACCCGTGACGGTGCGGCTCGACGACGGCGACTCCTCGCCGGTCGCCGTGCACGCTCTCGGCGGCATCCCGTCGCAAAAGGGCTCGACGACGAAGTTCCTCTTCAAGTCGAAGGCCCGGGGCATCCAGCGCGTACAGCTCAAGCAGAAATCACCCGGACTCTGGCAGATGATGATCAAGGCAAAGGGTTGGTTCACGCCGGCGGCGGCGAACGAGCCCGCGGCGACGACCTGGATCACCGTCTCGGTCGGGTCCCAGTGTTTCACGCGGGCGGTGACGGCGAAGGTCGATTAGACAAGGGGGATCTCTCCCCCTTCACGAACCGCGGCAGAGCCGCGGTCGTCCATCCCCCGGCTCGCTGCGCTCGGCCTCGCGCTGCGCGCTCGGAGGCACGGGCCACCGCCGCGCGTCCCTCATCCCCGGCTCGCTGGCGCTCGGCCACACGCTGCGCGTGCGGAGGTCGCGACTAGCGACACGCGAGCTTGGCCGCGTCACCCGCGCAGCGCGGCTTCGGCGCGCTCGGCGGATTCCACGTGAGGCTGGCGCACTCGCTCGCGGCGCCGAGCTCGAACGTGGCGCGCGTGGCGGTCGCCGGCGGCAGCACCAGGCCGGCCGGTTTGCCCTGCACGGTCAGCCGCACGAGACCGCTCTGGGTCTTGGAGCGATCCTTCAGGACGGCCTTGGTGATGCCGCCGACGGCGCCGGTCTTGTCGCCGTAGGTCCACTGGGTGCCGCTGCGGTTGCGTTTCCAGTTGGCGCCGCCGGGGAGCGAGACGTCGATGCCGCCGCTTCCGCTGGTCGCGTCGATCACGACGCGGAGACCGTTGGCGAGCGGATCGACGCCGAGCCACGGCTTCGGGATCACCGCCTCGCCCTGGACACGCAGGCTCGGCGGCGCGACCCGCAGCTTGAGCGACGCCTTGGTGAGCGGGATGCCGCTCGCGCAGACGGGAGCGTTCACGCACTGGCAGCCGCTGCACACCTCGCCTCCGCCGCACTGCGCGTCGCTCTCGCAGGCCTCGCTGCCGCAGACCAGCAGGTCGCCGCAGACCGGCGCTGCCGCGACGCAGGTGCAGCCGCTGCAGGTCGTGCAGGGGTCGGCACAGGAAAGCCCGGGCTCGCCGCATTGCTCGCCGGGATCGACGATGTCGTCGCCGCAGCTCACCAGCTGCAGCTCGTAGGCGCCGATGTCGACCCCGGTGCCGACCGGACGGGGGTTGGCTTCGAGGTCCGTTGGCGGCGCGTCGGGAACGCTGCCGGCGTCGAGCGCGGGACTGTCGGGTCGCAGATGGAAGTCGCTCCCGGGCGTGACGAAGAGCTCGGCCGGGGTCGCCACGAACGAATGTGCGTCGTAGCCCTGTCCCTGCCAGGTCGCGAGGCTCACCACCGTGTCGCCGTCGTCGAGGCTGAAGCGGCTGATGACGGTGTTGTAGTCGCTGCTGAACCCAGGACGGCTCGCGGGGTCGATGGTGATGGCGCCGCGGAAGCTGTGGAAGTTGTAGAGCGCGTTGTTGACGATGCGGTTGCCGGTCGAGCCGTCGGTGATGTTCACGCACCAGCGGCCGTTCGACGCGTTCACGATCGTGTTGTTGACGACCAGATTGCCGCTCGAGCCGGCGCCGCCGTCGATGCGATAGAGACTGATGCCGCTTGCGTGGTTGTCGTAGAGCAGGTTGTTGCGGACGACGCTGTTCGTGACGCCGTCCATGTTGATGCCGGAGCCGCCCCCAACGCCGTTGCCGTGGATGACGTTGCGCTCGACCAGCGCGTTCGAGATCACGCCGTCGCCGCCTTGATCGAGGTCGCCGTTCATGTGGATGCCGTTGGCGTGGTTGTCGTGCGAGTGGTTCCCGCGGAGGACCGGCCGGTCGCCGCTGTTGGAGACGTAGATGCCGTGCTCGAGCTGCGAGTGATGGGTCTCGTTGTTCTCGGCGGTGAAGTCGTCGACGAACCCGGTCAGGATGCCCCAGCGTCCGTTGTAGCCGGCGCGGCAGTTCCGGACCGTCACGAACGAGCCGAGCACGGCGCGGATGCCGGCGCGGGTGCGGCCATCGACGACGAAACCGTCGATGACGACGTGGCTCGCCCGTTCGAGGTTGATGCCGTCCGGGGTCGTGCCGTTGTCGCTGGTGATCTGCACGGCGTCGCCGGCGGCGACGAACGTGATCGGCTGGCCCGGCGCGCCGGAGCGCTCGAGGTAGAAGCCCTGATAGCTGCCGTTCTGCACGTGCACGGTGTCACCGGGGTCGACCTGATCGGCGGCGTGACCGAGCGTCGCCCACGCGGTCGCGAGCGAGAGCCCGTCGAGACCGTCGTTACCGCCGTTCTTGACGTAGTAGTCGGCGGCGCGAGCGGGAGCGGCGACGATGAGCGTGACGACGAGCACCGCGAGGGCGCCGAAGCGAGCGACGGACATGCGGTCACCTAAAAGGAGGGCGGCGGCGGAATCAAGCTCACAAGCGCGGATTCACTGCATTTCGGCTCGTGGCCCTCGACATCACAACGCTCGCGCTATGCGTTCCCGCGGAGCGCCGCGAGCACCGGATCACGGAGCGCCGCCGGCATCGCGAGCGCCGAGCCGCCGTAGATCGTCGGCGTCCCGTCCCAGGCGCAGAAGGTGCCGCCCGCTTCTTCGATGATCGGCTTCACGGCCGCCGCGTCCCACGCGTTCATCAAGGGATCGAGCATCACCTCGGCGCGGCCGGTCGCGACGAGCGCGTAGCCGTAGCAATCGCCCCAGCCGCGATGCCGCGCGGTGCGCGCCAGCAACCGTTCGAAGCCGGCATGCTTGTCGCCGAAGTGGCGCGGGCTCGCGTCGCTGGTGAGGACGGTCGCGTCGGCGAGCGCCGGCGCCGACACCCGTGCCGGCGTACCGTTCACGAAGGCCCCGCCGCCGCGCACGGCCCAGAGGGTTTCGGCGAGGGCCGGCAACGCGACCACACCGAGCACGCACTCGCCGCGCGCCTCGAGCCCGATCAGCACGCCCCAGAGCGGCACGCCGCGGATGAACGACTGGGTGCCGTCGATCGGATCGATGATCCAGCGCCGGCCGCTCGTCCCGCTCGTCTCGCCGAATTCCTCGCCGAGGATGCCGTCGGCGGGAAACGCGGTCGCGAGCGACTTTCGGAGACGCTCCTCCGCGCCGCGGTCCGCGATCGTGACCGGGCTACCGTCGGCCTTGGCCTCGACGGTGAGGCCGGTCTTGAAATGCCCGAGCGCGAAGCGCCCGGCCTCGTCGGCGGCGCGGCGCGCGACCGCGAGCTCGTCGGTCCAGGTGTCGGACATGGGCGGCTCGCATAGCACGCAGTTGCATCTGCCGGCGAGGCCGCTCACAGTGCGGCCCATGGCCGATGCCACGACTCCGCCGCTCGGCAGTGGCGCCCACGGACGGGAGTTCCCCGCGCTGCCCGAAGCGACGCGCGCCGCGATCCTCGAAGGCTTCAACGGGAACAACCGCCGCTACTTCGCCGGCACGATGGGCTTTCGCGTCGTCGACCTCCGCACGGGCTACGCCCGCTTGGTCACCGAGAACACGACCGCGCTGCAACAGCCCGCCGGGGTCATGCACGGCGGCGCGAGCTTCGGGCTTGCCGACACCGCCGTCGCCGCCGCGCTCTTCACGATCTACCGTGCCGACGAGCTGTTCCTCACCATCGAGATGAAGATCAACTACCTCGAGCCGATTCCCCCGGGCGAGGTCATCGGCGAGGCGTACGTCCTGCGCTCCAGCCGGCGGAGCGCCTACGCCGAGGTCGACATCTGGTCGCAGGGGAAGCTCGCCGCCCGCGCCAGCACCACCTACATGATCAAACCCATGGCCCCCCCGACGGGGACCACGGGTTGACCGACGACCGACCGCACGTCGTGATCGTCGGGGGCGGCTTCGGCGGCCTCGCGGCCGCCCGTGCGCTCCGTCGCTCCCCGGTCCACGTGACCCTGGTCGACCGGCGGAATCACCACCTCTTTCAGCCGCTGCTCTATCAGGTCGCGACCGCCGGCCTCTCGCCCGCCGACATCGCGTATCCGATCCGCGCCATCCTGAGCCGCCAGCCCAACGCCAACGTGCTGCTCGCCGAGGCGGTCTCGGTCGACGTCGCGCAGCAGGAGCTCGTCCTGAAGGACGGCCGGCTGCGCTACGACTACCTCGTGCTCGCGACCGGGGCACGGCACGCCTACTTCGGCCACGAGGAGTGGGAGCCGCTCGCGCCGGGACTCAAGAGCCTGGAGGATGCCCTCGAGATCCGCCGCCGCATCCTGCTCGCGTTCGAGAAGGCCGAGCGCGAAACCGACCCGGACGCGCGGCGCGCGCTCCTCACCATCGTCGTGGTGGGCGGCGGCCCGACTGGCGTCGAGCTCGCCGGCGCCATCGCCGAGATCGCGCGCCAGGTGATGAAGAGCGACTTTCGCGCCATCGACCCGACCGAGACCCGCGTCGTCCTGGTCGAGGCCGGGCCGCGCGTGCTCGCCTCGTTTCCGGAGTCGCTCTCGGCGCAGGCGGCGGCGGCGCTCGGCGAACGCGGCGTCGAGGTCCGAACGAACACGCGGGTGACCGCGATCGAAGCCGGGTCGGTGGCGTTCGGCGACGAGCGCATCGCGGCCGCGACGATCCTGTGGGCGGCCGGCGTGGCGGCGTCGCCGCTGGTCGCGTCGCTCGGCGTGCCGCTCGACCGCGCCGGGCGCGTCGAGATCCAACCCGATTGCTCGGTGCCCGGCCATCCCGAGATCTTCGTGATCGGCGACGCGTCGACCGCCAAGCAGGCGGACGGCACGCCGCTCCCCGGCGTGGCGCCGGTCGCGATGCAGCAGGGCCGCTACGTCGCCGAGACGATCACCACGAGCCTCGCGGGCGGCCCGCGCGAGCCCTTCGTCTACCGCGACAAGGGCAACCTCGCGACCATCGGCCGCGCCGACGCCGTCGCCCACATCGGCCGCCTGAAGCTCCACGGGCTGATCGCGTGGATGCTGTGGCTGGTCGTGCACATCCTCTATCTCGTCGGCTTCCGGAACCGGGTCGTGGTGCTGATCAACTGGGCCTGGGCCTACGTGACGCTGTCACGCGGCGCCCGGCTCATCACCGGCGACATCGAGCACGAGTCCGACCGCGCCACGCATACGGCGTAGTGTGCAAGCTAGCCCGCGCCTTCGAGCAGGAGCGGCTGGACCTGGCGGATCATCTCCTCGCGCCAGCCCACCAGGACGGCGCGGTCGAGGTCGTCGACCGGATTGTAGTCGTCGGTGAGCACCATCGCGCGCTCGTCACCCGCACCGAGCGGGATCTCGTTCCGCGCCAGCATGCCGAGCGCAGGATCGTCGGCGAGGCCCGCGGGATCGGGCAGGGGCGCATCGGAGGCGACGATGAAGAGGTTGGTCACCTTGATGCGCGCCTCCGGGTTCGACGCGCCCGCGAACACGCGGACGTGGTCGAATGACTCGAGCAGCGTCTTCCGTACCGAGCGCCACGCCGCCGAGCCCGGGCCGTACGCCAACCCGGCCATGTTGATCGCCACCATGCCGCCGGGGGCGAGCATGCCGTCGACCCGCGCGAAGAATTCGCGGGTGAAGAGGTGGGCCGGGTGGGTCTCCGAGCGGAACGCGTCGAGCACCACGAAGTCGTAGCGATTCGTCGTCCGCTCGACGAAGGTGCGGCCGTCCTCCACGTGCACCGGAATCCCGGCGGGGAAGCCGAACCAGCGGCGCGCGAGCTCGACGATCCCGGGGTCGATCTCGACGACCTCGGCCGCGATGCCGTGGCGGACGTGGAGCGTCCGCGGCACGCTGCCGCCGCCGAGGCCGATGCAGAGGGCGCGCTTCGCGTCGGGTCGCGCGACCGGCAGGTAGCGGAAGGCGGCGATGTACGGGGCGCGGGACTCGAAGGTGGTGCGGTCGACGAAGCCGTTGTCGATCCCGTCGATCAACAGCACGCGTCCCTGCTGCGCATCGAACACCTTGAGCTCGCCGTAGAACGAGTTGCCCGCGTACAGCATGCCGCGCGCCGGCGGCGTCGCGTCGAGGCCGCTCAGGAGGCCGAGGCACGCTCCCGCGACCGCGGCCAGGCTGCCGAGC
>CAZWAX010000089.1:0-16213 GCA_964631985.1 uncultured Polyangiaceae bacterium
GTTCTTTCCTGGGCCGGTGGCCTACCGGTTCTGGGTCTTTCCTTGGCCGGTGGCGGACCAGTTGTTCGATATCGGCGAGTGGTGCGCCTCCAACCAGTGCACCGTGGTCGATCGGATGCCGCTCAAGTACGGCTTCGCATCCCATGTGGTGAAACAGGAACCGGCCGGTCCACTCTCGCCGCGGTGACGGACCGAGGCACGATCTCGCGCCTGGCTCCCGGACCGCGAGCCGTCCCCGGGCAGCCGAAACTACTCGATCCACGTACGCCGCAGTGGTATACAGCCACGCCGTCCGGGCCCCGGACAGGAAGTGAAAATCGCCACCGTGCGGGTCCGGTTCGGTGGGTCGGAGCAGTGCCGGGACGAGCGGCGCGGCCACTGACCCGGGACGCACCGGCCGGCGGCTTCGCGCCGTGGGTTCCCCAGCCATCGACGACATGTGGGAATCATGAAGATTGCGCTCGTGACCGGGTCCTCCGGGCTGATCGGCGGCGAAGTCGCCGCCTACCTCACCCAGCAGGGCTTCCGCGTCCACGGCGTGGACAACAACCAGCGCGCCGTCTTCTTCGGTGAGGCCGGCGACACCCGGTGGAACCAGCGGCGCCTGCTTCGCGACCTGCCCGGCTTCACGCACCACGAGCTCGACGTCCGCGACCGTCCCGGCGTCGCCGACCTGGTCGCGACGCTCAGGCCGGCGGCCATCGTGCACACCGCGGCCCAGCCCTCCCACGACCGCGCGGCGGCCATCCCCTTCGACGATTTCGACACCAACGCCGTCGGCACCCTGAACCTGCTCGAGGCCGCGCGCCGCTCGTGCCCGGAATCGCCATTCGTGCACATGAGCACCAACAAGGTCTACGGCGACCGCCCGAACCAGATCGCGCTGAAGGAACTCGACACCCGCTGGGACTACGCCGATCCGGACTTTGCCGAAGGGATCGCTGAGGACTTCTCCATCGACCAGAGCCTGCACAGCCTGTTCGGCGCCAGCAAGGTGGCTGCCGACGTGATGGTCCAGGAGTACGGGCGCTACTTCGGCATGCCGACCTGTTGCCTGCGCGGCGGCTGCCTGACCGGCCCGAACCACACCGGCGTCGAGCTGCACGGCTTCCTCAGTTACCTGGTGAAGTGCAACCTCGCGGGCCGCGAATACAGCGTCTTCGGCTACAAGGGCAAGCAGGTCCGCGACAACATCCACAGCCTCGACGTGGCCCGCTTCATCGGCAGCTTCCTCGAGGCGCCGCGCTGCGGCGAGGTCTACAACCTGGGCGGCGGCAGGGCCAATTCCTGCAGCATCCTCGAAGCCTTCGCGCTGACCGAGAAGCACACCGGCAGGAAGCAGGTGCACCGCTACGTGGACCAGAACCGCGTCGGCGACCACATCTGCTACTACAGCGACCTGCGCAAGATGCGCGCCCACTACCCGAAGTGGGACATCACGGTGTCGCTGGAAGACACGATCCGCGAGATCGTCGAGGCCTGGCGGCAACGGAAGGACGCGTGAGGATCCTCGTCACAGGCGCCTGCGGATTCGTGGGCTCCACGCTGCTGCGGCGCGCGGAACGAGGCCCGTCCCGGCGACACGCTGGTCGGCATCGACAGCCTCGTTCGTCCCGGTAGCGAGACCAACCGTGAAGAGCTGCGCCGCCGCGGCGTGCGCCTCCTGCACGGCGACCTGCGCTCGGCCAGCGACACCGAGATGCTGCCCGCGGTCGACGTGGTGATCGACGCCGCCGCGCAGCCGAGCGTGCTGGCCGGTGTCGACGGGCGAACCTCGAGTCGCCAGCTCGTCGAGCACAACCTGTTCGGCACCGTCAACATGCTCGAGTTCTGCCGCCGCCACTCGGCAGCCTTCGTCCTGCTCAGCACCAGCCGCGTCTATTCCATCGCCGCGCTCACACAGTTGCCGCTGCGTGTGGCAACCGACGCCTTCGAGACCGATCCGTCGCGGGCGTGGCCGGCCGGCCTCGGCGCGGGCGGCATCGACGAGACGTTCTCCACCGCGGCGCCGGTCTCCCTGTACGGCGCCACCAAGCTCGCCAGCGAACAGCTCGCCCTCGAATACGGCGCGGCCTTCGGCTTCCCGGTCTGGATCAACCGCTGCGGGGTGCTGGCCGGCGCCGGGCAGTTCGCGCGCGCCGATCAGGGCATCTTCTCACACCGTTCATCCAGCAGAAGATCGCCGCCATCGGGATCCTGTACAGGACCTGCAAGGTTCCGCCGGTGCTGGAAGGGCGGGAACTGCTCGTCATTTCGACCATGGGCCTGTCTTCTGCGATCTGGGAGGAGTGTTGGGCAAGCCGGTCCTGCGCAGTCCGGTGGGACTGGTCTACTACGTCAAACCGCCACAGTCCGCTCGGTAGTCCGGGCGAATCTCACGGCCGCTGGCCGCCCGGTGCGGGTTGCCTCCTCTGGCGCCGTTGTCTGGACTCTTCGCGTCGTCGACACCCGGGTTTTTTTTGCTTTCGCACGGGCGCTTGCCGGCTCGCTGCGACGCAACCAGCCAAATCGGCCCGCCTCGCTTGAGGAGCCACGCATCAATGGGATAGGCATGCCGCGATTGATCACCGCCGTTCGATCATTGTCACCCGGACCCTCTTTGCCATCGAATCGCGCCGCATCCATGCCATGGAACCTCCAGGACCTGGACGGTGATTAGCCCTTTCGGGGCCATGCAGCGGCGCCTCGTGCCCCTACTGACAGCAGCCTGCCTGCTGACCTCCGTCGCCCTCACCTACCATTTCATCGGCTCCTCCAACCTGATTCCGCGTGGGGAAAAGGTCGTGGCTCCAATCGGCAACGGGGACTACGCGCTGCAGTACTACTACTCCACGCTCGGCAGCTACTTCCTTCACGACATCGGAGCGCCCTACGGTTACGATCCCCGTTTCCTATCTGGCTACGTGAAAACTCCGGTTTACTATCCGAGCAGCCTGCCGTTCGAGTTTGCGCTGTACCTGCTCCCCGGCGTACCGCCTGCCCTCGCTTTCAACTGGACCGTCTTCGTCCTTCTGGCCCTCACGCCGTTCTTGATCTACCGAGCCGCCGCCAACTTCGGACTCGACGCCCGCGAGCGGCTGGTCGTGCTGGTGCTGATTCTCATACCGCCCCATGCCCTCGAGCCGGAGCTCCAGCTCTACACGATCATGCAGGCCGCTGGGATGGTCGCATTCATCTTCGCGAGCTTCCTATCGGTGTACACCGTTTCGCTCGTCTACCGTTTCGTGATCGACAAGCGGTGGTCGGCCATGGTGCCGCTGGCGATCACCGCGCCGTTGCTGTTCTTGGTTCACCCGACCACCCCGATCTTCACGGTCGCGCCTCTGGTGGTGCTGTACCTGTGGACCTTCCGACGGATCACCCTGGGGCAGCATGTGGCCCTGTGGTCGGTTGCGGCCCTGGTACTGGCGGCCCTCTGGCCGTGGATCCATGGCTACCTTCTATTCGGCCATTACTCCGACCTGCACGCGTTCGACCAGGATGGCGCCAAGGACCATTTCGCGGTCGCTTCCGGATCAGTGCTCGGACCTCTCGGCACCTTCCTCGCTTCGCCGAGTCTCGTCGCGCGCATTCCGATGGTCCTCGGCGGCTTCGGCCTCGTCATGTGGTGGAAGGCGCGGGACCACGATCACTTCCGGGTCTTCGGGTCCCAAATCCTTATCCTGACCGGGGTGATCTACTACGGCGCCAAACTCGGGTTCGCCGCTACCGCACCGGGGCGCTTCACGCTTCCGCTGGTCTTGTATCTCTTCATGCCGACGGCGGTGGCCTCTGTCCGGCTCTTTGGGTACGTCCGTCAGGAATGTCGCCGGCTGCCGCTCACGGCGCGTCAGCGCTACGTCGTCGTGGCCGTGCTGCTACTGCTGTTGCCCGATGCTTTGAGAATCGCCTTTCCGCCGAGCGTTCGTACCCGAGCCACCCTGCAGGAAATGCAGATCGCCTCGGGGTACAACGCGAAGCCCGCGGAGTTCGGCGACTGGCTCGAGTCGAACACCGATGCTTCCGGACGCATCCTCCACGAAGAGACAAGCCGCTTCGGCTACCAGTATTACGGCACCTACCTCGCCGCGCTGCTGCCGCTACGCATGGACCGTGAGTTCGCCAACGGCCCCGCTCCGTTTCCGCTGTTACAGCAAAACGTCCTGCAATTCATGGCCGGACAACTCCAAGAACGCCCGTTGAGCGAGTTCGAGTCGCCCGACGTTTCGACGCTGCTCGAACGATACAACGTGCGCTGGGTGCTGTGCTGGAGCGACGTTGCCAAGGCGTACTTCGCCGCCGACCCTTTCATGGCCACCTTGGTCTCGACCTTCGAGGCCTTCGAGCTGTACCGGATCGAGGGGGAACGAAGCTATTTCCTGAAGGGGTCCGGTGAGGTGGAGGCCGAGCCGAACTCCATCTGGGTCACCAACTCGACCGCCGACGGCGATGAGTTGGTCCTGCGCTACCACTGGGACGAGCATCTGAAGGTCCCCCGGCCGCTGGAGCTGTTCCCTTTTCCGGTGCCGGGAGATCCGGTTCCGTTCATCGGGGTGAAGAACCCGACCCCTTCGTTCAGGATTACTTTCGACTACTGAGCGGTCCCGTGTTGCAAGCAACGGCCATCGGCACGCTGCCGGACTAGGGAAGCGGCGGTGCAGCGTCGGGCTTCTTCGCCCCCGATTGCATCCTGATCAATTGCCGGTAGGCCAACGTGCGCGCGAGGATGCCGCCATCGATGTGAAACAGTACGTCGTTCGTCTCGGCGGTGATCCCGGCATCAGTCGGGGTCCCCGGGAGTTGCCTGCGGAACGCGTCCGCGAACGAGGGGTCCCATCCGCCGCGAAACACCCAGAGACTACCGCCGGGTTTCATTCGATACGCATCGCGAATCTCTTCAAACGCATCCATCACCGTGTTTACGTCCAGCCATTTGAACAGCCTGCCCACGCGGGGCGTGTAGTAGTACCGCACGCCGGCCGTCTCGATGGAGGCCATGACCTTCGGAATCGCACCGACCAGCAGATTTTTCTCGGGGTTCTCGCCAGCCCACCGCTCCGGGACCGGCCGCAGGCGATAATGACGACGGAATTCGTAGGCCCCCTGCTCGGTCAGCAACACGATGTCATTCGGTTTCGCGTGCGATTCCAGGATCGCGAACGCGCGGTCGATGTTCTCGCCACGATAGTTCTTCAGGAATTCCGTGACACGCCCAGTGCCGGCACCTGGCGTCGAGACGGGCGCGCGGTAGTCCGCGATGGATCCATCGATGAAGCACGCCAGCGCAAGAGCCACACTGACAATGCCCACCCTCTCGCGGCACGAGGATACCGCCACGGACAGCGACGCAGCCTCGGTCGTTCCGGCGCTTCCCCAAAGACGCCGCAAACCTTGTCCGCCCGAGGCGAGCTCCGCACCGGCCACCGCCGTCGGCGCTAAGAGGAAGGGGAAGAGGTAGGCCGAGTGCCGCGACTCGTGCATCGGATACTGCCCTGTCCACGATGCGGCGTAGGCGGACAAGACGGGCAGCACACACACGAGGAACGCGGTGTGCATGCCCCGCACGAGAAGCAGCGCCAGGCCGCTGATGTAAGCGGCCATACACGGTAGCGCGAGACCGAGCGGCGCCAGGTAAGTCCACACCTTCAGGATGGGGGCCAGCCAATCTAGCCCCGACAAATGCATATACGAGCTGTACAGCCATTCATGGGTGGCCTGTACCGTCGGATCGAGCTGACGAATGTGAAACTGGTACTGCACGCCGATCAGCACCAAGACGGGAACTTGGCAAAGCGCGGCCTGCAACCACCATGCTGGCCGGCGGCGTCCCACGATCCCTTCAAGCGCGAGGTGCGCGTACTGTGCGGCCAAAACGATGAGGAAGCAGAAGTGGATCAGCAGACCCACAAGGCTGGTGAGCGCGAACGCGACAAGGTCGCGCCGTCGCGCCTGTTGCAGGTAGCGGACGAAGTACGTGGCGGCAGCCACGATCAGCAAGAAGGCGATCGCGTAGTTTCGAGCCACCCTTGATAGCTCGACCAACATGGGCGCGAAGGTAACGAACGTCGCCATCATGAGCCCGGCGGGAGCTCCGGCCATGCGTCGCACGAAGGCGTAGCTGGCCCAAATCAAGGCCGACCCGGCCAGCACGGACGGAAGGCGTAGCCAGAACGGCTCCCACGACCAGCCCATGATCGCGTGCAGAAGAACGAAGTATCCTACGGGATGCGGTGATCTGGTGGCCACGCTGTGCCAAAGATCCGGCAAGGTGCGCGACGCCCCAACCCACGCATACATCGCCTCGTCCCAGCTGAAACCGGGGCCTCCGAGGTCCTCGATACGCAACAGGAAGCCAATCGACCCCAACAGGAGAAGCACCGCGGCGGTGCAACGTCGATCTTGCGGCTGCTCCTGCTCCGTTCCGACTCTGCGTAGGTAGCCGGCGAGAACGTCGATCCTGATCCACAGACAGACTATCAGCCCGCCAAGGAGCAGGCGCAGCGGAGTGGCCACGGAAATCGCGGCCTCCAGGCTACTCGACACCGAAGGCACCTCACCCGCGCTCGAACGGCAGGCGCCGCAATTCAGTCTCCCGCAGCCGGCATGCGGCGGGCCACGATCAACGTCCCGCTGCCGGTCCGTGCCCGTTCGTCATACGTGGACAGGAGCCATCGGCGGTAGAACCTCACCTGTGCCCGGTGGAGCCTGGGGAAGAAGAAAATCCGGTCGAGGATCTTCTTGGACAGCACCGAGAACATCCCCGTCGGAAGGAACAGGTCCTGAATCCTGGTGGCCCGCTCCGACATGTAGGGCTCGTGGTGTTCCATCGTGAGGCCCGCCCTCTCGAGAATCCGCGCCCACTCGGCGGGCTCTTCGACCGTCTCGGCATTGAAAAGCCTCAGCGTGAGGCTCGCGTACCAGTTGCCGACGCGTGCCAGTCCGAGCTTCTTCAGCACCGTAGGCCATAGCAGGTAGGTGGTGCAGCGCGGGCTCGGCACCGTCATGTAGAGCACGCCATTCGGGCGCAGCGTACGCCGGATCTCGCGCAGAGCGCCTTCGATGTTCGGGATGTGCTCGAGCACGCAGTTGCTGAACACTGTACAGAACCTCTGCGACTCGAAGGGCATGTCCTCGACGGGCCCCCGTCGCACGTCACGATAGCAGTTCGAGCGCTTCGCGCGCTCCACTTCGCGCGGATTGAGGTCGATGCCGGCATCTACCGGTACACCGCTGAAGAGGATCCGCGCGAAGGTGCCGTCGCCGCAACCCACATCGAGGATGGGACGCGCGAAGGGCAAAGAAGCGAGATGGTCGCACTCGACCGCACGCATCAGGGCGAGGCCAATCGGCGCCTGGTCGAGGTACGCGAAAAGGAAATTGCGCCGTTTCGGTCTCACCGTTTCGCCGACGTTCGGAACTGCGGCAGCACGGGAAAGGGGAATGTGGAGGATACGCTCGATGTCGGGCAGATCGGCCACATGCCGGATCCCGAACAGGAAATACCAGATCGGCGCCATGCCGGTGTAGAGTCGGTCGAGGATCACGTCGTCCGATATCTTGCGGCTTTCCTGCACACCACGACGCAGCTGCCGCACCGTACCAACGTTCGCGACCAGCCACGCAAACGCCTGCAGGATCGCCAGGGAACGCTTGCGATTTCGGATCAGCGTGCCTGCGAAAATGAAGAGCTCGAGCACGATCTTGACGGGGAAAACCCTCCACAAGCTTCGGGTCGAGTAGTTCTTCAACAGCATGATCATGCTGTTGCGATGGTTGAGATACATACGCTTGAGAACCGCTCGATCGAGCGAGAATCCTCCGATGTGGTGGACCACCGAGGCAGGCACATAGGCGATGCGCTGTCCGAGGAGCTGGATGCGCCAGCTCAGGTCGATCTCTTCCATATACGCGAACAGGGTCTCATCGAATCCTCCGACCGCCTCGAAGGTATCGCGGCGCACGAACATCGCGACGCCACTGGCCCAGAAGATCTCGACCGGATCGTCGTACTGACCTTCGTCCTTCTCGATCTCGTCCATCAGGCGGCCGCGGGAGAAGGGATAGCCGTACATGTCCATCAGACCGCCGGCGGCCCCGGAGTACTCGAAGCTGTCCTTGTCGCGCAGCGAAAGGATCTTGGGTTGGCAGGCCCCGTATCCGGGATCGGCCAAGGCGACTGCCAGCATTTCCTCGAGCCAGCGCGGTGCGACCTCGGTGTCGTCATTGAGGAAGACGAGAAACTCGCCGTCGCTCGCCTCTGCTCCGCGATTGCAACCGCCGGCATAGCCCTGGTTCTCTTCGAGACGAACGACGCGCAGCCCGGGCATCACCTCACGAGCCTTGTCCACGCTGCCATCGGACGACCCGTTGTCGACCACGATCACTTCCATGTTGGCGTAGTCGGTGCTACCGAGCAGCGCACGGATGCAATTGGTCAGAACCTCGGCCCCGGCCTGATGGGGGATGATGATGCTGACGCGTGGCGCCTTGGCGATGCTATCACTCATGCGGAACTGGAGTCGGAACGGGATGCTGCTCTCGGCTGTATCCACCGATCGCCGTGCGTCGCGTTGTGCCCTTGTACTCGAAACCCACGGGACGGAGTAGATGCTCGGAGCAGGCCCCCAGGGATCATCGCTTACCTCCGACAATCAAAAGATCTGGGAGGCGGGTCCTCAGACTTTCATCGACGATCGAGTCCAGCTCATCCTCGACCTGCTCCCGCGCCTCGGGGCCTCGGCGAGGATCCTCGACATCGGCTGTCTCGACGGAACCCTCACCAAGCTCTACGCGGACAAGATCGGCACCAGGGACGTGCATGGCGTGGATGTCTCCCTCAACGATGCCGCCCAGGCGAATGGTGTAGCGGTCGAGCCCTTTGATCTGAACTCGACCAATCCCCTCCCGTTCCCCCCGCAGCATTTCGACGCGGTGCTGTGCGTCGAGACGCTCGAACACGTCTACCCGACCGACCATCTTTTGGCAGAGATACTGCGAGTTCTCAAACCGGGAGGCACGGCGATCATCGACGTACCGAGGCTCGATTCCTTCCTCAACATAGGGCTTCTGCTGTTTGGCTTCCAGCCTCCCGGCGTCGAATGTTCGAGGGTGCGGCGCTACGGGTCGATCAACGACGATAGCGTGCTGACCGGGCACGTCGCGTACTTCACGCGCCGGGCCCTCGTCGCGATGATCCGGGCCACCGGGTTCGACGTTCGCGTCGTGCGTCAGGTGGGACAGCGCTCGGGCTGGCTGAAGCTGCAGGAGGTCCGGAACCGCCCCGTTCGGCCCCTCGTCCGCCTCGTCTGGTGGATCTACGATGTCCTATCCCTCAAGAAGGAATACCTGGTCGTCCTGGCCACCAAGCCCGCCACCACGAAATAGCAATATGATCGCGCGACCGGTGCCGCGGGAGCGAGCTTGAGCATGAACGCTGCATGATCCGAACCGTGAGGCAGTGGGCCGGCTCCGCGGCTTCGTCGCGCACCGACCTTCTCTGCATGGTGGGGCTTGCCGTGCTGGCCGTCGCGTTCTGGCACTGGGACATCCTGAGCGTGACGGGCACGATGCCGACGTTTGCCGGCTTCGATCTTTTCGCCGAGTTCTTCCCCCGACACCACTACGCCGGCGAAGCCATGCGCGCTGGACGCATTCCGCTCTGGGACCCCACGCAGGCCGCGGGCTTGCCCTTCGTGGCGACATGGCAGGCGGGGTTCTTCTATCCACCCAATGCGCTGTACGGCCTGCTCCCCACCGGGCTCGCAATGGGAATCCTGGCGCGCCTCCACCTCTTCCTCTCCGGCGCCTTTGCTTACTTGCTCGCACGCGAGGTGCAGCAGAGTCGCTTGGGAGCGCTGCTCGCGGGCGTCACCTACATGTTGTGCGGGTCGACGGTGTTCATGATCTACCACACGTGCGCCATCAGCGCGGCCCCGTGGCTACCCGCAGCGCTGCTCTATGCGTGGCGACTCGGTCGGCGGCCCGCAGCGACGACGGCGGCGGCGCTCGCCGCTGTCGTGGCGCTGCAGTTTCTCGCCGGGCGCGACTTCGCCGTCGTGATGACGCTCGATGCGGTCGCGCTCCTCACCCTGTTCCAGCTGACGATGCATCTGCGCGATGCCAAGCCCTTGCAACGAGCCATCCACCACCTCGCGTTCCTCGTCGCCGCCGGCTTCGCCACCGCCGGCTTGATCGCCATTCAGGCCTTCCCCACTCTGGAACTAGCCGGCCGAAGCGGACGAACCGTAACTGGACTACCCGCGGCCATGCTCGAGCCCTTCGGGCCGATGCCGCCGCAATTCTTCTTGGCCAATCTCGTCAATCCCGTTCGCGGCCCGATTCGGCGCGAGTACCTCGGCTGGATTCCATTGGCATGCGCACTCATCGGCTTCACGGAGAGCCGTCGCCGGGCAACCGTCGCGTACTTCACGGTGCTGACGCTGACCAGCCTGACGCTGATTTTCGGATCGCAAACCCCCGCCTACGCGATCTACGCGCAGCTGCCGCTGGGAAACGTGTTTCGCCTCCCCGACCGCTTCGTGTTTCTGTTCTCCATCGGCGTCGCCCTGCTTGCGGGCTTCGGACTGGATCGGCTGTTCGAGCGCCGCGACTCCCGCGCGTCCCCGCCGATCGTGGGAATTCTCGCGGTGGGCGCGTTCTGCGCGTTCATAGGAGTAGGCGCGGTCACCAAGTGGCTCCGCGCAGGCGTGGAGCTCACGGCCCGACCGTGGGGATGGTTCGCCTTTTACGGCCTGCGGATCGAACATTTCGGCGGGCTCGGCATGGCTTCCGCGTACGGAGCGGGCGCACTCGGGGCGATCGTCGTGGCGTTGGTGATGGCGCGCCGATGCGGCACCGACCGCATGAAAGTTCTGCTCGTGTCCCTGGCCGCAGTGGATCTTCTCTTCGCGTTCAAAAGCATTTCCCCCCATCCGGAAACCAGCGTCGCCCAGGCAAGTTCCGCCAGCGGGTGTTACCAGAAGCTCGAACCGTTGCTCCGCGACCACGGCCGCCATCTGAGTCTGCGTCTTTCCGACTCGTACGCCGTGAAGGAGAAAGATGGCGAATTGTTCGGCACGCACAGTGCCACCCACTACGACCCCCTGGTCACGAGACGCCACGCCGTGTTCTTCGGATTGCTGCAGGAAGGCGGGACACCCATCGTCGAAACACCGTGGAACGACTCGTCCGCCTTCATGGGGACGCTTCATCGCGGTCCCGCGCCGGAACGTCTGAAGTTGCTCGACCTTCTCGGCGTCCGCGCCGTCATCCTCGACGGGCGGCCGCAACAGCGGCCACGCGCGTTCCAGTCCATCGCGGCGAGATACGAAGCCTACGATTCCTGCGTGGTGGAGAGCGGGCACGGACCGGCGCAGGTGACGTTGCTGGAGAATCGTCACGCGATGCCGCGCGCATCCGTTGTGTTCGACGCGGTGGAGGTGGACGACATGGTCGAGGCGGCCGAGACGCTCGCCCGAACGGAGCTCGATCCGACCCGGACAGTGGTCCTCGAATCCCCAGCAGGGCTGTTATCCGCGCCGGCCGCGTCCGACACGGAGGCCGACGCGACCATTGCCGAGTATGCCGAGAACCGCGTCGTCGTCGACGTGACCACGCGCGCACCGGGGTTCCTTCTGCTCACCGACGCCTACGACCCGGAATGGACGGCAACGGTGAACGGTCGGCCGACCAAGATCTACCCAGCGGACGTGCTCTTTCGCGGCGTGGTGGTGCCGGAGGGCGGCAGCCGCGTGGTGTTCGAGTACAAGCCGACCAGCTTTCGACTCGGCGCGCTGGTATCCGCTTTGAGTGTTCTCGTCGGCGGCGCGTGGGTGCTGTGGCACCGTCGTGCAGGCCATCGGCAACTCGTGCATGATGCACCAGCCGCCATCGGAGGCTGATGTGGCGTCCTCGCAGGTGCCATCTACCGCCACGACGGCACGCGGATCGCGGGTCCTCGACTACTGCCTCGATCCACGTCGGTTCGGCATTTTCCTGTTGATTGCGTCGGGTGCGCTCTGCCTCTGGTACCTGCCTTACGGCTTGCCGACCCCGGACGCCGGCGCAGCGCTAGTCCACGCGGCAAAGATCTTGCGCGGCGCCGTCTTCTACCGCGATCTCGACGCGTATCCCTTTCCCGCCGCGGTGTATCTGCTCGCCGGAGCAATGCGAATCTTCGGCGAGACCCTCACCGTCGCGCGAGTGGTCGCAGCGGTGACGTACACGTCGATTCTGCTGGCGAGTTACCGCATCACGCTCGACCTCGGTGGCCGCGGCGCCGCAGCGCTGTGCGGCCTGGCCATCCTCAGCTTGAAGTTCCTCGCATGGCCGGCCTTCCAGGATTCCCTCTACGCGGAGGTGGGGCTGTGTTTCGCGCTGTGGTCGATGGTCGCATACTTCCGCTTTCGTAGGCGCGGCGAACGCAGCGCCCTGGTCGCGGCCGGTCTCCTCGCTGGCGTCACGATCCTCTCCAAGCAGAGCCTCGGCATCTACCTTGCGCTCACCGTGGCGGGTCTGCTGCTGTCGCGTTACTTCCGTGCCGATGGTCGCACCATGCGAACGATCGCTCGGGACCTCATTACCTACGCGTTCGCGGCCGCCGCGCCGATCGGTGCGGCGGCCTTCTACTTCTGGTGGCATGGCGTTCTCGACCGGATGCTCTATAGCGGGCTCGTCCGACCCTTCCGCGGCTATCTGCCGACCAGCGGCTTGCCCTTCCTCGTGCCTCTCGAGTGGTGGCGATTCGGGGAGCTCAAGGGGCAAGCGGGCTTCGCCTATTCGATCGGACCCGTCTTCGAAATGCTCGGCATGCAGAAGCTGCCCCTGCGTTCGTGGTACCCCCAGCTCTGGCTGGCGGAAGAATTGGCCGTGCGAGCGCTCTACACCGCAATTCCGCTGATCTTCGTTGCGGCCGCCATCGCGATCGTACGGCACCGCCGATCTCGCGAGAAGCAATCGATCGCGTCCTTGGTCGCGATGTCGCTCGCTACGCTCGGTTCGGCCTTCCCGCGCGCTGACTACTACCACATCATCAGCATCTATCCGGTGATGTTGGTGCTGGCCTTCGTGACTGGCTCCCGTCTGCTCGCCGATCTGCGCCGTCCGTGGATGAAAACCGCAGCAACCGTGACAGCCGCCGTTGCCGTCGTCGGTCTGCTGCTCACGACCTTGCTGACCGCCGGGTGGTATTTCCGGGGCATGACATACCAGGCCGACTTCGACCGCGGCCACGTGCGCATCTATCCCGAGAACGCATGGGTCGATGACGTCGTCCGCTATCTCAATGCCAACGTCGCTGCTGGCGACGGAATCTTCGTCTACGGTCACGAGGCCTACTATTACTATTTCAGCGACCGCTACGGTTCGTGGCCTTTCGTTCAGCTCTACCCGGGAATGACCGGCGACGACGATGGGAACGCGCTCGCGCAATCCCTGGCGGCAGCACCGCCAGCGCTGATCGTAAAGGGACTCATCGCAGGCTGGCCTGGTCTTCCCAACGTGGACAGCTACGCCGGTGAGCTCAGGGCCTTCGTCGACGCTCACTACCAACCCACGACCCGCCCGTTTTCCGATGGACTCGGCCCCGACGCGTCGGCGCCGCCCGCCTGGTTGATACAGGTTCTGGCGCGCAAGCCGTCCTCGAAGTGAAACCGCGCAGCGGCACGTGCCCTGGCCGATCGGCGTCAGTGGCTACCGGCTCGCACTGGGTTCCGCCTTTTCGGAGAGCACCGTCACGAGAACGCGTCCCAACGCGTGACTAAACTCCACGGCCTGCCCGGACGTGAGGTGCGAACCGTCGGGCGGGACGAATTTGGCAAGATCCGCTTCGTCACGACAATTGACCGCCGGCGCCTCGATGCCCTTGGCGAAGACATCCCAGTACTCCTCGCGAGGGAACAGCCTGTTCTCCGTCTCGGCCATCGCTCCGGCCGTGGGCATCGAGACGAACACCGCGCGTGCATCGTGGGAGCGAAGCTTCCCGAGCGCTGCGTTCAAGCGCGCCATCAGCGTGTCAAGACCCTTCCTTCCCATGCCCACCGCCCCGCCGTCACCAGCATTGGCAGATGGCGCCTCGGGAGCGGTCGAGTTCGCGATGCGCGTCACGCGGAAGCGATCGTCGTGGAATCTCTGCGCGGCTGGCAACCCGCCTTTCATCAGGGTTTCGGAGAGATGATTGCCCGACAGCTCCGGCAACCGGAACACGAAGGAGGATTCCACCAGCGAGGTCAGCCACGTATTGAACGACTCCGACCAGCGCACGTTGTCACGATACGCGAGATAGCCTCCGACCATGTTCTCGAGAGGCCAGAACCCGTTGAACAGGATGATCGGCGCCACATCCACGATCACCAGACCGTGGAAGCGCGGATCCGCCGCCAGGTCCTCCAGAGCCAGCACGGGGCTCGAGAAATTGATCGCGAGCTGAATCGGCGTCTTCCACCCGGTCGCTTCGGCCACCGCTTTCGGCACGATTCCCGTCTTCACGCGCGAGGAGCCGAGAATGACGACTCCGTCGCCCTCGCCGGCCACGGCCCTTTGCCGCTCGATCGCCCACAGTTCCATGTCGTTGCTGACGGACGGCCGGAAGCCGCGCGATCTCCACGCAGCCTCCCAGGCGACGACCACCACGACGACGAGCACCAGCGCGAGGCCCCACGCGCGGACCCAGCGGCGGCTCATCGACGGCGGGTCAGAACTGGAAATAGATGAACGCACGATCGTCACCGGGGGCCACCATCATCGCCAGGATGGCACCCGCAATCAGGATCGAGCCCGCCCACCAGGGTACACGCTCGAGCTCTGCCTCGAAATCCTTGTCGCGCAGGAACCATTGGCCAGCCAGCATGAGCACCGTGACGATACCGATCGTCCACACGGAACCCGCGCCGAGTATCGTGCTAGCTTTCGGCACGACCAGCGAACGGATGATCGTCATCGCATCGCCGAACGTGTGCGCTCGAAAGAACGTCCACGTGATCGTCACCACCACGAACGTGGCTAGCGCCCCGAGGACACGCGCGACCGATCCTGCGGCGGGAGCTTCGAGCCGTCGCCGTTGCCGGAAGACACGCTCCACGACGAGATACGATCCGTGCAGCCCGCCCCACACCACGAAGCGCCACGAGGCGCCGTGCCACAACCCGCCGATCAACATCGTGATCATCACGTTGATGCCGGCGGACCTCTCGCCGCCGCGATTCCCGCCGAGGGGAATGTACAGATAGTCGCGCAGCCAGGTCGATAGCGAGATGTGCCAGCGCCTCCAGAAGTCCGAGAAGCCGAGCGACGCGTACGGCGAGTGGAAATTGCGCGGGAGGTGGAACCCGAGGCACATCGCCGCGCCAATGGCACACATCGAGTAGCCGCTGAAGTCGAAGAAGATCTGGCCGGAGAACGCCAGTGTCCCCATCCATGCGTCCATCGACCCCGCAGCCGACACCCGGTTGAACACGGCATCGGCCGACGGCGAGAGCAGCCAGTCCGCGAGCACGACCTTCTCGAACAGCCCGAACACCAGCAACGACGCGCCGACTCCGAGCTCGCGTGCGGTCACGGGCTTCGGGCGCTCACATTGAGGAAGGAAGTCCCTCGACCGCACGATTGGTCCGGCGACGAGCTGGGGAAAGAACCCCACATAAAGGGCGAAGTCGAGAAAGGAATCCGCCGGCTTCGAGCGTCGGAAGTACACGTCGAGCGTGTAGGACAGCGATTGAAAAGTGTAGAAGGAAATCCCGACTGGAAGTACGATATTGGGAGTAAGTGGCTGATAGGCGATCCCGAGGGAATGCATCAGAACCGTGAAATTCTGCAAGAGGAAACCGCCATACTTGAAGTATCCGAGGAGCCCGAGGTTGCTGCAGAGGGTCACCAACAACAGCGCCCGCCGTCGGCCACCGTCCGACATCGAATAGAGACGCTTGGCGACGAGCCAATCGACGACGGTCGACCACCAGAGCAGAAGCACGAACGGCGGATTCCACGCGGCATAGAAGAGGTAGCTCGCGACGAGGAGGTTCGCCTTGCGGAACGTCCACGACAGCGGTAGCCGGTGCAGGCAGAACACGCCCGTGAAGAACACCAGGAACAGAAGGGAGTTGAATAGCATTTCGGTAGCGGGGACGCGGCCTTGTGCCAGAGCGCCCGTCGGCTGTCCAGACCATCGCGGCTGGGGCCGGCGGTGCTAGCAGCCCGTTGAAAAAGGCGCCTGCCGCGCGTGACGTCTTCGACGAGTGAG